>DAIDHO010000004.1 GCA_027459675.1 Parachlamydiales bacterium
CAACAATCCGAAGGGAAATGCCGATACAGAGAGGGTGTTTAGGACGTTGAAAGAAGAGATTGTCTGGACGAGGGAATTCAAAGCCTATCGCAGCTTGAAACAGCCCTTAACGAATGGATCGCCTATTACAACACCCGCTATCTGCAATCGTCATTAGGATATAAACCACCCGTGCAAATCGAACAAGAATACAAGGGGAAAGTCGCATGACTAAAAAACCATCCCCTCAAAAGCCAAAAAACTCCTACTTCTCAAGCTTGACAAATGGTGTGCACTACACGAAAACCTAGCGGCTGTTTGGGTTCTTTTTATTTATACCACAAGTGTCAGATTAAGTTTTTGCTAGTACAAACGAAGATAATTACCTTTTTTAACGGGCTTCTAACAGATGCAAGAAGACATCCAGCCCTCCATTTACAAGGGGGATGGGTTTCATGAGTTTACCAGGAAAACGAGTCGGAAGGCGAGGATGGGGAGTTAAGATCGCTGCGTGAGCTTTGGATTGGCAAGTGGTCTCAAGAAAGTGGGCAAGCGCTCTGTAAGGATCGTTACCGGACTTGAGACGGACTCCATAAGGCGGGTTGGTAACGACAAGGGTTGGAAGTTGTAGAGGTCGGAAAAGGCGGATGTCCGTATGTTGAAAATAGATGGGAAAGTGGGTTGCAGACCCGATCGCTCGGCACGATTCAATGGCTTTGAGGTCCCGGTCCCCCCCGAAGATGGAATAGGGGCGTAAAGAGATGTGTTTGCTTTTCATATCTTCTTGATAAGCATTAAAGGCAGCTACAGAAAAGTCGGGATGTTTGAAAAAGCCCCATCTATCTCGATAGTATCCAGGAGCAGTATGGGTAGATTTCAAGGCGGCTTCCCACAAGAAAGTTCCTGAGCCGCAGTAGGGGTCGCAGAGGATATCTGTAGAGGTATAACCGGCGAGTTTTAAGACGGCAGCAGCAAGGGTTTCTTGAAGGGGAGCTTCTACAGTCGAGACGCGGTATCCTCGTTTAAAAAGAGGGACTCCTGAAGTATCAAAACTGAGGGTGGCTCTATTTTTATAAATGAAGAGGTTAAGCTGAATGGAGGGATTTCTCAGTTCCACAGAAGGACGCTTTCCTGTTTTCTCCCGAAAGTAGTCACAGATAGCATCTTTTACAATAAGCCCTGCAAAATGACTGTTTTTAAAGCCTTCATTCAGGGTGACATTCGTATCGATAGCAAAGGTCGTTTCTGTAGAAAGCCATTTATCCCATTCGATGGAAAGAGCTTCTCGATAAAGGACATCACGGTGGGCTGCTTCAAAAAGTTTGATCGGCCAAAGCACGCGTGTTGCAAGGTGACTTTCGAAATTGATACGATACACATTTTGCATAGTGGCTTCTACGGAGGCCCCTCGAGGCCATTTCCGCGCAGGGATTCCTAAAGAAGCAAGCTCTTCAGCAAGGAGTGATTCGAGTTTAGGAGGGCATGAAACAAAGATATGCATAGGTTTTAATGGTGGTAAAAAAGGATGACGTCCCCATCTTGAACGATATAATCTTTTCCTTCTGAGCGGGCTTTTCCAGCTTCTCGGGCGCCGACTCTTCCTTTATAGGTGATCATATCAGAATAGGATACGACTTCGGCGCGGATAAATCCTTTTTGAATGTCTGAGTGGATCTTTCCGGCAGCAACTTGGGCAGAGGTTCCTTTGAGGATGGGCCAAGCGCGAGTTTCTATTTCCCCAGAAGTAATGTAGGTGATGAGATCTAGAGTAGAGAATGCTGCACGAATAAGACGAGTCAGACCTGTTTCTTCAAGGCCTAATGATTTTAAATACTCCGAAGCTTCTTGTGCTGTAAGCTGTGAAAGCTCTTCTTCCAGTTTGGCGCAGATAGGGATGACAATGCTTTGTTCTTGGTTTGCAAAGGCGCGGACTGCCTGAACAAGGTCATTTTCCATGGTAGGGAGCGATGCTTCGCTCACATTGGTAACGTAGAGGATTTTTTTACTTGTCAAGAAGGGATAGGATGCAAGATGTTCCCTCTCTTCGGGAGTAGCTTCGAAGGAACGCAGGGGAAGGTTTTTGTTGAGGTGAGTTATCGCTTTTTGAAGGGTCTCAAAGAGAGGGATAAATTCTTTTTTAGCCTTGAGTTGTTTTTCAATTTTTTTGGCGATGTTATCGGCCATTTGAAGATCAGAGAGAACGAGTTCTAAGTTAATGACTTCAATATCGGAGAGAGGATCGACTTTGCCGGCAACGTGGATGACATCGCTATCTTCAAAACAGCGAACAACTTGAATAATCGCATCGGTTTCGCGGATATTGGTGAGGAATTGGTTGCCAAGCCCTTCTCCTTCAGAGGCTCCTTTGACCAGGCCTGCAATATCGACAAAGGTGACGGTGGCCGGTACGATTTTTTTGCTTTGAGAGAGGTGGGAGAGCTGGATAAGGCGTGGATCATCAACTTCTACGATGCCGACATTGGGGTCGATAGTACAAAAAGGGTAGTTGGCAGCAGCAGCAGTCATCTTGCGGGTGAGCGCGTTAAAAAGAGTTGATTTCCCGACGTTCGGAAGTCCTACGATTCCACAGGAGAGGCCTGCCATAATGATCCTTTGTGATGACCAAGCCATTTTTGGGCTTGATCGAAGTTATGAGTTTTAATGAGCTCTCGAATAAGGCGTGAAGAAATAGTAACGCCATTGATCTTCAATTTGGGAATAAAAAGTGTTTTGTAGCCCATTTTGTAGCCTAGGGAAGCGATTGTTTTGGGCTCTCCTTCTCCTCGGGCTCCGATGCGCATGTCTTCCCCCCCCATGAGAACGGAAAAGGAGAGCTTTTGCAGAAACTGATCATAGGGCATTTGAGAGAGCTCGTGGGTAAAAGCAAGTACGATGGTCATGGCTACGCCAAAGTGTTCTAGGAGCCGGAGTTTTTCTTGGAGAGTGAGGATGGGGTTTGGGGCATGACCGGGATAGAGCACTTCTGCAGGATGATTGGAGAAAGTGACCACGACGGGTGTTCCTTGTTTTTTTAGTTCTTGCAAGAGATATTGATGACCTAAATGGACTCCATCAAAAGTGCCGATAGTAAGAGCAATCGGTTGAGGGATAGAAGGGATCTGCTCTAGAGATTCATGAGTGATCATAGGTATAAAAGATCTCCCAGAATACTTTCAGAAATATGAAAAGAGCCACAGCGCAGACGGCGTAGATGCGACAGATGCGCGCCGCAGGTGAGGAGAGATCCGAGGTCATAGGCAATCGAGCGGATATAGGTCCCCTTAGAACAGACGATATGGAGGGAGAGAAGGGGATACTTGTACGATAGAAGCGTTGTGCGAAGGGTCAATTCAGAAGCGACTCTCGGAATTTCAATGCCTTTCCGAGCGAGTTTATACAAAGGTTTGCCTTGGACTTTTTTAGCTGAGAACATAGGGGGAATTTGTTGGATTTTTCCTTGAAAGCTACGCAGGGCTTTTTCTATTTCTTCAAGAGCGGGGATATAGGAGGAGGTGAAAGTCGGTTGTCCATCGCAGTCGTATGAATCGGTAGAGATGCCTAGGTGAAGGGTCGCTTCATATTCTTTTTCAGTGGCAAGAAACGTGTTAGACATCCGTGTAAATTCCTTTCCAATGAGTAAAATCATGAGTCCTGTTGCAAAGGGATCTAAAGTGCCAGCATGCCCAATTTTTTGAACTCCAGTTTTTTTGCGTAGGGCTGTCACTAAGCTAAAGGATGTTTTTCCCCGGGGTTTATCGATAAGAAGAATCCCTTGGTTTTCATTTTTATTCTGAAGATTTTTCAGGAGGAGGGGTGCGAGTGGCTTGTTCTTCATGGATCTTCTCTAGAAGGTTGTGGATTCGAATCTCATCATCCAACGTATCATCCAGATGGAAGGTGAGGGAGGGGAAATACCGCATAACCACCTTTTTGGACGCATGGAAAGAGATGTAGCCTGCGGCTGATTTAAGAGCTTTTAAAGTCTCCTTTTTTTCCAGATCGGATCCGAGCATACTGATATAAACTTTAGCATGATGGAGATCTTTGGTGATTTCGACTTTTTTAATGGTAAGCAAAGTTGAAATTTTAGGATTGCGTATCTCCCGCATGATGACTTCAGCAATCACTTCCTGTAAAAGGGAGTTGAGGCGGTCTGTTCTTTGGGCCATTTATAGTTCCGGGGTGAGGTAGGTGACTTCATAGGCTTGTAAGATATCCCCTTCTTTAAAATCATTAAACCCTTGAAGAAGGATACCGCATTCTTGTCCTTTGGAAACTTCTCGCACATCTTCTTTGATTTTCTTGAGAGAGGCAATCGGGCCCTTCCAGACTACTTCTTTATTGCGTACCACACGCACATGGGATGAACGGTGGATGGTACCTTCTGAGACTTGGCATCCTGCGATATTTCCAATCTGAGAGGACTTAAAGACAGCTTTGACGAGCACTTCCCCAATATCATTTTCTTGGGCAATTTTATCGAGGAGGGCAATCATGAGCTCTTTCACATCATCGACTGCATGGTAAATGATATCATGGAGACGGACTTTGACATGGAGTTGTTTAATGAGAGGGTCTGCCCGTGATTCAACTTGGGTGTGGAAGCCAATGATAGTGGCTTTGGACGCTGCTGCAAGCTGAATATCAGATTCGGAAATTTCACCCACTGCTAAAGAGATGATGTTGATATCCACTTTGGAGGAGGTGATTTTCTCGATCGAATGTTTAAGAGCTTCAAGAGAGCCTTGTACGTCAGCACGTAGGATCAGGTTGAGGACTTTCTTCTCTTGTTTTTGCACATGTTGTGTTAAATCGATCCCAGCTCGTTTAGCTTGAAGAGCTACATGCTTTCTCTGAATGGCTCTCTCTTCGGAGACGTGACGTGCTTCCGCTTCGTCTTGGACGACAATAAAATCACTGCCGGCTTCGGGAAGGCCTGAAAGTCCCGTGATTTTGACAGGGGTAGAGGGCCCTGCGTGTTCAATCCATTTTCCATGCTCATCCTGCATGGTTTTAACACGTCCCCAGTGTTCCGTAAAGACGATCGCATCTCCCAGATGGAGAGTTCCATTCTGAACAAGAACTGTGGTAACAGCTCCCATGCCTTTGTGCATTTCAGATTCAATGACAGCTCCTCGAGCACGCGTATGGGGATTTGATTTAAGCTCTAACACTTCAGCTTGCAGCGCAAGCATTTCAAGCAGGTTTTTAATACCCTCGCCTGAGACTGCCGAACAGTTTACAGTGATGATTTGACCTCCCCAAGCTTCAGGGAGTAGATCGTGCTCAGCCAGTTGACGATAAACATTTTCCGCATTAAAAGTAGGTTTATCTGATTTGTTGATGGCCACTAAAATCATCACACGGGCAGCTTTGGCTTGCTCAATCGCTTCAATACTCTGTGTTTTCAGGCCTTCGTCCCCCGCCACCACGAGCACAATGATATCGGTGACCTCTGCTCCCCGCGAGCGCATAGCTGAGAAGGCTTCATGGCCTGGGGTGTCAAGGATGGTAATATCGCCGTAAGGAGTGTGACATTTGAAGGCGCCGATGTGTTGGGTAATAGCGCCTGTCTCGCCTGCCGCAATGTTAGTTTTGCGAATGGCATCGATAAGGCTTGTTTTACCGTGGTCAACATGTCCCATAAAGGCCACCACAGGACTTCTTAAAACGAGATTTTGAGGATCTGTTTTCTCGATCTCTTGTTTGATCGTTTGATCTGTAATTTTAAGTCTTTTCTCTTCCGAGGTGTCGATTGTAATATCGCATTCAAAGTCATGGCCTAGCAGTTGCAGAGTGGTTTCATCATCCAGGTAGTCGTTTAGAGTCAAAACGACCCCTTTCATGAACAAGTTAGAAAGAAGTTGGGAAGCCTTGAGTTTCATTTCTGAGGCAAGCTCTTTAATAGTGATCGGAAGTCGAATATTTAAATTTTTAGGACGAATAACCACTTCTTCCATGGACGTTCTCGCTTTAAAGGAACGGCCTTTACCGCGAGGTCTCCACCCTTCGTCATTTTCATCCCGGAGCCCTTGTCTATCGCGTGAATCGAATGATTTTTCGATTTCAGGTTTTTTGCTCGTTTTATCTTTGTCTTTGAAGCCCACTCCTAGTTTCTTGCGGCTCTCTTCATCGCTCCGAGGAGTTTTTGTAGGCGGAAAGTCTTTCGGGATGGGAGACGCTCCAAAGCGAGGCCCTCCTGGTGGTCTTCTAAATCCACCTGGTCCCCCAGATCCTGGAGAAAAGGGAGGCCGGGGTCCCGCGGGCCGAGGCCCGAAGGATCGTTGATCACCTGTACGGGGTTGGTAGGGGGGGCGGGGACCTTGCCTATTATCGTGGGGTCGGCTATAGGATCTATCGCCTCCGCCTCCACCCTGATATCCACCCTGATATCCACCCTGATATCCACCGGGACGGGATTGATAAGGGGGTCGAGAAGATCCTTGATTTGAACCGGGATTAGAACCTGCATATCCCCCCCCCGATCTATGCTCAGGTCTAGATGTGTAAGGGGGGCGATTATCCTGCCCTCTTTGGTAGTTCCCTGTTCTTTGATCAGGACGTGCTTGGTAAGGAGGACGGGATCCTTGATAGCCCCCCGTTCTTTGCTCATTAGACCTTGGTTCCCCAGACCTGTTCTCACCGAGCCTGTGTTCACCAGGCCTTTGTTCAAAGGGAGGTTTGGGTCCTAAGCGTTGAGCAGGATATTTAGGGCCTAGGACGGGTTGAGCGGGCTGAGGGGAAGGAAGCGAAGGGGGGGGTTGGGAAGAAAGCGTAGGCTCAGCTTTGGGGGGAAGTTTACCCCCCTCTTCTTTGAAACCTTCGGGAATAGAAGCCGGAATAGAAGAAGGGGCAGGAGAGAACGGTTTTTCCTTAGGAGGAGCGGCTTCTTTTTTGACATCGGTGGAGGCAGGAGGGAGAGAAGGGTCCGACTTTAAGGCTTTGGGAGCTGCAGGTCCCAAACCTTCTTTCTGGGCCTCTTTCTGGGTTTGGCCTTTTAAAGTAGTTTTGGTAGAAGCCTGGGCAGAAGTGGGGGCCGCAGGTTTTTCTGGGGCTGCCTCTTCTTCGTTTTTTTTAAGTTTTTTAAGCGCTTCAGCAAGTTGAGCGTTTTTTACAGTAATCTTAAGGTTTTTAGCCAACTTTTAACCCTTTTTTCTTGTAGATATCGTCTAAGATCTTCATTGCCATATCGAGACTAATTCCAGGAATTTTCGAGAGCTCTTCTGGTGTTGCACTAAGAACTTTTCGAGGGGTGTCATATCCTCCAGAGATCAAGCTTTCTAAAATCATCGAGCTCATTCCTTCGATGTGGAGTTTTTCATCGAGTGTAGGATCGGAACAAAGGGCGAGCTGCTGACGTTGGATGTGGGTAATTTGCTGGTAGTCACTAACCTTCTGAACTTGAAGTTCAGCATCTATCAGCTCTCCGTTGAGGCGGGCATTCATTCCACGCTTTCCCAAGACAGCGGGGTAATTTTCGTCGTCGACGATAATGGACACCACACTTCCATCTTCGCTGAGCTCCATTTTACGCGGCTCAATGGGAGAAAGGGCATTGAGAAGCATCTGAATTGGATCGTCGGAGTACGAAATAATATCGATTTTTTCGTTATTGAGCTCGCGAATGATATTTTTAACACGGCTTCCACGGACGCCCACGCATGCCCCTACCGGATCGACTTTTGCATCGTGAGATTTTACCACAAGTTTTGTTCGATAGCCCGCGTCACGAACGATTTTCTCTATCGTAATAGTTCCGTCTTGGAGTTCAGGAACTTCTTGGAGAAAAAGCTGTCTGACAAATTCAGGATGGCTACGACTTAAAATAACTTCTGCCCCTCCATTTTCTGTATCGCGGACTTCAAAGAGAAGAGCTTGCACTCGATCTCCGACGTTGTATTTCTCCGTTTTTGGATAGAAACGGTCGGGGAGGATTCCTTCTACTTTGCCTAGATCGACAATGAGGGTTGCGCCTCGAACAAGCCTCTTAACGGTTCCTGAAATGACTTCATTCAAGCGGTGACGGTATTCTTCGTAGATAACATCCCGTTCGGCTGAACGGAGCTTTTGGGAGATAATTTGCCTTGCTGTTTGGGCCGCAATCCGACCAAAATCTTGAGGAGTGCATGGGAAGTCAACCCACTCTCCTATTTCAACATTGGAATTCAAAAGTCGTGCTTCTTCAAGAGAAATTTCTTCCTCTGGGATTGTTACTTTATCGACCACTTCCTTTTGTGCGACGACTTCAATATTTCCTGTTTTGGGATTCACATGCACAGAAATATTGATGAGACCTTTGATACTTTTGCGTGCAGCAGCAAGAAGGGATTCTTCTACAGCAGAGATAATGACTTCTCGCTTGATGCCTTTTTCACGCTCTAGATATTCAAAAATCGCTAGGAGGTCTTTATTCATTTATTTACCTATAAATTTAAACCACAACTTCTGCTCTGTTATGCTAAGAGAGACGCAGAGGTTATGCCCTACACGAGATCAGTTTGAAAATTAACTGACTTCTTCAGTCGTTTTTTCTTTTGTCTTTTTCTTCGTGCTTCTTTTTTTCTTCTCACCCACTACAATATCATCGTGATTTTCTTTGTTTTTATCGATGAGGTATTCTTTGATAGAGAGAGAAACTTTCTTATGCTCAGGATCTACTTTAATCACTTTTGCAGTGACTTCTTGACCTTTGGAGATCACTTCTTCCACCTTTCCAAAAGGTTGATCTGAAAGCTCTGTCACGTGAATCAGCCCTTCAAGACCATTTTCAAGTTCAACAAAGGCTCCAAAAGCGGTGATTTTAGACACGAGGCCTTTCACCAAGGTGCCTACAGGCATAATTTTCTCAATATTTTCCCACGGGTTTTCGCTGAGTTGTTTGACACCGAGGGTGATTTTCTTATTTTCTTTATCGACAGAAAGAATGACCGCATCGACTTTATCGCCCTTCTTAAAGATTTCAGATGGATGGGAGACTTTCTTAATCCAGCTTAAATCTGAAATGTGGATGAGTCCATCAATTCCAGGTTCAAGCTCAACAAATGCCCCATAATTGGTGAGGTTACGAATTTCAGCTGTGACACTCGATCCAATAGGATATTTTTTCTCTACGACGTCCCAAGGATTATTCTCGAGTTGCTTCATCCCTAAAGAAATTTTTCCTTCCTCTTTTTGGATAGAAATGACAATCGCTTCAACTTCATCTCCTTTTTTTACCATTTCGCTGGGGTCATTGATATTTTTTGTCCATGACATTTCAGAAACGTGGATGAGCCCTTCAATGCCGGGTTCGATTTCTAAGAAAGCCCCATAAGGGAGGAGGCTGACAATCTTGCCTTTCACGTGGGTTCCGGGGGGATATCTTTTTTCAATCTCTTCCCATGGGTTGCTCTCTTTTTGTTTCATGCCGAGTGCTACACGTCCTTTCTCTCGGTCGACATGGAGGATAATAACTTCGAGTTCATCGCCAATATTAACCATTTCAGAGGGATGCTTGATACGCTTCCAGGTCATATCTGTAATATGAAGAAGGCCATCGACTCCATCGATATCAAGGAAAACGCCGAAATCAGTGATATTTTTAACAATTCCACGGCGGATTTCGTCTTCTTGGAAGTTTTCCAACATTTCAACTTTTTTAGACATGCGCTCTTCTTCGAGAAGCTCTCGACGAGAGACGACAATATTTTTACGATCTGTATTAATTTTTAGGATCTTGAAGTCATAAATTTTATCCAGGTATTCATCCAGATTTTTAATACGTTTATTATCGATTTGAGAGCCAGGAAGAAAGGCCTCAACCCCAATATCCACCATCAGGCCGCCCTTGACTTTTCTCATGACCTTTCCAGTCACGATAGAGCCTTCGGTACAGTTATTGACAATGTTTTCCCATTGGCGGAGGCGGCGGGCTTTGTCGCGAGAAAGCACAATTTGCCCATCTTCACCTTCGGTTTGCTCTAAGAATACCTCAACGACATTATCGAGAAAAAGCTCGGCGGGGTCTGTAAATTCACTGATCGGAACAAGTCCTTCCGATTTCAATCCTACGTCGATCACCACAAAATCTTTTGTGATCTCGACAACGCGTCCTTTTAAGACGAATCCGGAGTTCAAAGAGGCAAGAGGGCTTTCACTGCCCGCTTTCGTTTGGCCCGAAAGGAGTTTTTTGAAAATCGCTGCATCTTCCTCATGATAATCTACATCATCAATGATGTTAATTGAGTTCCAATCGTTTTTTAATTTGGACATGTAATCCAGTTTCTCCTACATAATTCAATCGGGGTTAGTTCAATTTTTTCTTTCTGTTCCTCGGATGAAGAAATAAAAAGATTAATCAGTACTAACCAATATTTAATAGTCTAATGATGGAAAAGATATCAAATCATTGAAAATTACAGCAAGAAGCAAAACAGAATTTATTAAAATTAAATTTTTCTCTTTACAATTGACGACGCTTCCTGCGGGGAGTATACTCCTCAAAAGATCCTGAGATGAGGAAAAATGGTAGATAGCAAGCGGCTTGAAACTGGAAGGGGGGATATAGACTTATCTGCTCTGCCATATGGAGGGCGCAGGCCGAAATTAAAGTTTGAAAGGGACTTGAGTATAGAATCAGAGTATCCAGACATCGTGCTTGAATCTTTAAAAGAATGGTTCCCTGATCCCTCTTTTTTACAGATTTCTAAAGACCAGACAACCGAGGCGTTTTTATCTCAATTCAATCAATCCCTGCCGCTATTTAAGTGGAAATGGATCGGGCCTCAATTAAGGCTTCATTTTAGCTGCCGCCATCAATTCAACAGCGCTCAATTTTTCTTTGAAATGATTCATCGATGGCTTCTTCCTGGAAGAAGGTTGAACGTCTCTTCTCTCTTTTCATCAAATTTTTATTTTAACTTTGCACCTCATACTCTTTTTACGATGTCAGAGATGTCCCTTGGGATAGAGTCTCACGTTTCGCGTGAACAAATCGAGTACAATCTCCAAGTTATTGAGACAGAAATCCGCCTTGGGATGGTCTCGGTCTATCATGCAAGCCGACTCTTAGAGACGCATTTTAATGCTCCACAGCAAAAAAACAGTCAAATCCAAGAAAAAATCGCGAAGCTGTTAGAGCGAAATCCGCATGAAATTGATTACGACATTTTCGGGCTCGCCCAGCAAGTCATGGTCCTGAGTCGAGAAGAATTTAAAATGCATAGATCCGCAGCCCATTTAAGCCGGATGATTGCCGCCAGTTATCTACTGAAAAAATCGATTGAAAAAGCGCAAGAAGTAAGTCCTGAGCAGCGGCATGTAAGACTTAAAATGGCCCCGGTGGTCCTTGATCTACCGTGGGGACCTAAGAAAGTGATAGGAATCTGTACGTGTATCAATTTGCTCAGCCCTCAGGAGTTATTTGAGGAGAGGCATTTTCTCCAAGCCCTTCAAAAAGAAATATCGCCCTTCAAAGTGGTTTCCGATTCTTTTTACTCCTATAAAGGGCCTAACCAAGATATCGTAGTGCTTTATTTAGAAATTGAAAGGGAAAATGGAGATTTTTTTTCCTTCAAAGATCTCCCACGAATTAAACAATCTCTTCTCAACGAAATTCCACACGCCGTGGGGGTTCCTTTAAAATCTATTTTTATGCCACGCAATGAGGAAGAAATTTTGCGATATATTGTAGCCCTCTCAGGCCAATTGCGGTTTGTAAAAGACGCTCCTCAACTCATTTTAATGTTCGATGAGCAAAAAGAAGGAGAGCTCTGCTTTACAGTCATTGTAGTCCGTATTCTGTTTCCTACAAGTTACTCTATTCAATATCTTTTTAGTCAAACCGACACTTGTTTGAAATTCACCCCCGATCGAGTCAAAAGAGTCGGATTTTTACGTAAAAGATATCCTAAAGAAGCCACTGTATTTCGAGTTCACCTTTCTTCTCATCCTTTCTTACGTCCGGATCTTTCAATCGACCTTTTTCGGGCACGCAGGGCTGTTTTTAAGGAGCTCGAGAAGGTACTGGGTCAAGTCCGAGATTATACCGGTGGGATGCTTGCAAAGCAGGTGGAATTGATCGAGGAGGTGCAAGAAATTCTAGGAGATTCCGAGCAACTTTTGGAGCCTTTTTTCCATGCTCTCTATCCTGTAGAGGCACGGAGCTTTTTACACCCGGAGCAAGTTAAAAATTGGTTTATGCTTTGGAAAGAGCTCCTCGAATTTCCTGAAGATCAGCTAAGATTGGATCGAGATCATACAGCTGTGTATGTGATGGGGGTCGTTTCGCTGATGCCGGAGCTGGACCCTGCAGACTTTGCAGAAGGACAGCTGATGATCGTTCGGCCTGAATATCAAGAAAAATATCTAGGCTATCTGTTTATTTCTTCGGATGTGGAAGAGCAACAATCGTTCTTATTGAAATTTCAAAAAAATATTGAGATTTGACGGGATCATAGAAGAGGCTTTAAGATTTAAGAACAATGGAAGCTCCACTTTCTAAAAAAAAGAACCTTAAAATTTTTCCCTCTATGCTGTCAGGAGACTTTGGTCATTTGGCGGATGAAGCAAAGCGCGCTGAAGAAGCGGGGGCCGACGGTCTTCATCTCGATATTATGGATGGCCATTTTGTTCCTAATATCACCTTTGGCCCCAAAGTTGTAGCCGCTATCAATCGAGCTACCTCGCTCTTTCTCGATATCCATTTGATGATTTATAATCCTTATGAGTATATCGAGCGATTTGTGGAAGCGGGAGCAGATAGTGTTACTTTTCATTTGGAAGCGACTGAAGATGTGCATCCTACGTTGGATTATATTCGGAAATGCGGAGTCAGGCGAGGTCTAGCTCTTTCTCCAGAGACTTCTGTTGAGATGGTTCAAAAATTTCTCGCTCATACCGATCTCATCCTTTTAATGAGTGTAAGACCTGGCTTTGGGGGACAAGAATTTATGCCTCAAGTTCTCAAAAAAATAGAGTATACAAGGGCGCTTGCTCATCGAGTAGGAATCGATCATTTAGATATTCAGGTAGATGGAGGAATTAATCCCGAAACAGGTGCTAGATGTGCCAAAGCGGGAGCCCATATCCTTGTCTCAGGGCATTATCTCTATAAATCCCCTGATATGAAAAAAGCAATCGAGAAATTAAGATGAAAAAAATAGTCACTATTGGGGGCGGGACTGGTAACTTCACAGTGCTAAAGGGACTGCGCAACTACGATGTCGATATCAGTGCCATCGTTTCGATGGCAGATGATGGCGGAAGTACAGGGATTTTGCGCGATGAGCTGGGAGTGCTTCCCCCCGGTGATGTAAGACAGTGTTTAGTCGCTCTATCTGATTCATCTCGTCTCATGCGAAGTCTCATGAATTACCGCTTTGAACAAGGAGGGCTTGTCGGCCACAGCTTTGGCAATCTTCTTCTCTCGGCTCTGGAGAAAGTAACCGGAAGCTTTGAAAAGGCAGTCGAAGAGGTGGGCAAAATCCTCTATATCAAAGGGAAAGTAATTCCTGTAACGACTCACCAGGTTCGTCTTAAAATGATTTTAAAGAATTGCAAGCTTCTTGAGGGCGAGCGCGAGATTTATATGTCACATGAGATTGAAAATGGGTATAGCAGTATTTATCTGGAGCCCTATCCAAAAGCCAACCCCCATGCCATTAATGAAATTATGAACGCCGATGTGATCGTAGTGGGGCCTGGAGGCCTCCATACCTCTTTGATTCCGAACTTTCTTGTGGAAGGGGTGAGTGAAGCGCTCATGCAAAGCGATGCAAAGAAAATTTTTGTAGTGAACCTTATGAATCGGCGGGGACAAACCTCTCATTTTAAAGTGAGCGATTATTTAAAAGAGATTGAGCGTTTTATTGGAGCCGATATTTTTGATTATATTCTCGTCAATAATCAAAACCCTCCTAAAGAATTGATTGCTCTTTATGCTGAAGAGGGAGATCTTATAAAAAATGATCTGAATGATGATAGGGTGCAACAAGCTCCTCTTTTAGGAGAGCTGCGACACGGTGCCAAAAAAGACCTCATGAAACGAAGTTTGATTCGTCATGATTGTAAAAAATTAGCCAGTGAGTTGATGAAAATTGTTGATCATCTTTGATTTAGACGACACATTGATCGATACCACCGGTTCGATCACCCCCATTCAGCTGGAAAAGGCGCTTCATCAGATGATGGAAGCAGGCCTTGAGGTGGGCAGTTTTGAAGAGGCTTTAAAAGTGCTTAAAAGAATGGATTTTTCCTCCGAAAGTGCCTCTCAAACACTCAAAGAATTTCTTGAGCTTGTGGACGCTGACCCTGCACTTCTTTCAGTAGGGGAAGCAGTAGTCTATGGAGACCTTCCTGCAGATTTAGCGGTGTTCCCCCTGGATTATGCAGTGGAAGTGTTAAACCATTTAAAGGAAAGTCACCAATTAGCACTTGTGTCTATTGGAAAGCCGCATCAACAGCTTCTGAAGATGAAAAATGCTGGTCTAGATTCAACAATTTTTAGTAAGATCGTGATCTCTGAGAAAGAAGATAAAAAATCTTTTTATCAAGAAGTTTTAGACGAACTTAATATAAGTCCCTCTAAAACCCTTGTGTGTGGAGACCGTGTAAAACGAGATTTAACACCTGCAAAAGCACTCGGCTGCAGGACCATTCAGATGTTGTGGGGAAGGGGACTTTCTTCCACACGGAATGCCTCAGATGTGGATTTTACCATCCGGCAGCTGAGTCAAATACAAGAAATAATAGAAGGACTATGAGTACGACAAATCAACTAACGCCTGGGGTGACCATCTCTTTGGATGGAAGAATTTACCGTGTAGAATCATGTCTTAAAGTGACTATGGCTAAAGGAACTCCCTTTATCAAGGTCAAGCTGAAAGACCTTATCACAGATGAGATGATTGAGAAAAATTTTAAAGTGGGCCAGGCCATTCAGGAAGTGGCCCTTTCAGAGCGCAAACTCGAATATCTTTACTTGGAAGGAAAAGATTATCTTTTTCTCGATGTTGGCAATTTAGAGCAGGTCCTGGTTCCTGCCAGTGTAATTGGAGAAAAAGTTAATTTTCTGAAAGAAGGAATTGATATCAAGGCAATGAGTTACGGAGCTTCCATTTTTTCTGTGGAGCTCCCTCAATTTTTAGAACTTATGGTCGTCAAAACGGAGTCGTCCGAAGCTGCCTCTCCGCTTTCTAATGGAACCAAAACCGCTGTTCTTGAAACCGGTGCTAAAATTGAGGTTCCTCTCTTTGTGGAAACAGGAGATATTGTTAAAGTAGATACCCATACATCTGAATGGATTCAACGAGTGTAAGAATATGTTGCAAAAAAATATTTTAGCCCTTTGGGGGAGACTTTCAGCTTCTAAGAACCGTAAAATTGCCAAAAATTTTTTTTTGAGACCTGTTCTAAAGGCTCTCTCTAAACTTAAGGAGTTTTTGTTGTGGAACTGAAGCAAATCAAAGAACTGGTTTCGTTGATGGAAAAGGCGGGTTTAAAAAAAATCCGTATCAAAGATAAAGATCGATACGAAATCGAACTCGAAAAGCACGATGATCAGCCCCCCCCTTCTCTTCCCCAAATCGTTACGCATTCCCACCCGGAGATTCATTCTAAATTAAATATGAATACACGCCCTCTTCATCATGAAGAAACAGGTAAAGAAGGGGAGAAAAAAGTTGAAGGCAAGTTTATCACAGCTCCTCTCGTAGGAACAGTTTATCATGCATCTTCCCCTGAAGATCCTCCTTTTATCAAAATAGGGGATCGCGTGGATGAAAACACTGTCGTCTGTATCATCGAAGCGATGAAAGTGATGAATGAAGTGAAGGCAGGAGTCAGTGGAGTGGTGGCTGAAATTTTGGTCAGTAACGCGCATCCTGTCGAATTTGGCGCCAAACTGGTCCGAATTGTGTGAGAACCCGTATGAAAAAGATTCTCATTGCTAATCGAGGTGAAATTGCTATACGAGTGATCAGAGCATGCCATGAACTGGGAATTCAAACGGTGGCTGTCCATTCTCAAGTTGATAGCGAATCGCTCCATGTACTCCTGGCAGATGAATCGATTTGTATTGGCGAAGCGCCCGCCCTGAAATCGTATTTAAAAGCCTCTAATATTCTATCGGCCTGTGAAATTACGGGCGCTGATGCTGTCCATCCTGGGTATGGATTTCTGTCCGAAAATGCTAACTTTGCCTCGATTTGCGCAAGCTGCGGCGTGAATTTTATTGGTCCTTCTTCGGATTCGATTGCCCTGCTAGGCGACAAAGCCAAAGCTAAAGCGGTTGCAAAAAGTGTGAAATGTCCGACTATTCCGGGCTCGGATGGCGTCGTGGCTGACATCAAAGCAGGACTTAAAGAGGCCCAGAAATTAGGATATCCCGTTTTCATCAAGGCGGTTGCAGGGGGCGGCGGTAAAGGCATCCGAATTGCCCACGATCCAGATGAGTTTGTCCGTCAATTTGCGGCTGCTCGAACTGAAGCCGAAAGCAGCTTCAATAACCCAAATGTCTATCTTGAGAAAATGATTGTTAACCCCCGCCATATCGAAATCCAAGTCATTGGAGATCAGCATGGGAACTATGCTTACCTTTTTGAAAGAGACTGCACCATTCAGCGTCGCCGTCAAAAATTGATCGAAGAGTGCCCCAGCCCTATTCTCACAGAAAGTCTCCGTAAAAAAATTTGTGAGGCAGCGATCTCCATTGTTAAAGCTGTGAAATATTATTCGGTAGGAACAGTCGAATTTTTGCTCGATGAAGAAATGAATTTTTATTTCATGGAAGTCAACACCCGTATTCAAGTTGAGCATACGATTACAGAAGAGCTGACAGGAATTGACCTTGTCGCTGAGCAAATCCGCATTGCGAGAGGAGAAAAACTCAGTTTCCGCCAGAAAGACCTCTCGATGAGGGGACACATCCTCCAGTTCCGTATCAATGCTGAAGATCCCGCAAAAAATTTTGCTCCCTGCCCCGGCCTTTTGGAATATTACATTCCTCCGGGAGGGCCTCACGTGCGCGTCGATAGTGCCTGTTATGCGGGCTATCGTATCCCGCCGAACTATGACTCGATGGTGGCTAAGCTTATTGTAAAAGGAAAAGATCGTTCGCGTGCAATCGCCGTGGGAAAAAGAGCTCTCAAAGAGTTTCATATCGGAGGGATTCTGACGACAATACCATTCCACCTCTATATGCTCGACGATGAGAGATTTTTAAAGTCTGATTATCCCATTACTTACATTGATCAGCTGATTAACGAAGGGTGTCAATTCATCCCCGAACAATTCATCTCTGAAAAGGATTAGTGGATGCGTGGAATTATTTTAGCAGGAGGGAAAGGAACACGTTTATATCCTTTGACTAAAGCAACCTGTAAACAGCTGCTGCCCGTGTTTGATAAACCCCTCATTTATTATCCTCTAGCAACTCTCATGCAGGCAGGGATTAGAGAGGTCCTCATTATCTCAAATCCTCAAGACGTTCCTCGCTTTCAAGCTCTTTTTGAAGATGGATCCCATTTGGGTCTTAAGATCTCTTACGCTATTCAGCAGGAGCCTCGAGGGATTGCAGAAGCTTTTCTCATTGGAGAGTCTTTTATTGGAGATGATTCCCTCGCGCTCATCTTGGGAGACAACATCTTCTATGGACATGATCTTCCCGCCGTTGTTAAGCCTTGTACGGAGATATCTCAAGGAGCCATCGTATTTGGTTATGAAGTCAAAGATCCTGAGCGGTATGGAGTGATTGCTCTTGACGATCATCAAAAAATCACCGCCATCGTTGAAAAGCCGACAGTGGCGCCCTCTCCGTATGCCGTCACAGGACTCTACTTCTATGACGCCCAGGTGGTGGAAATAGCCCGTTCTCTTAAGCCATCAGAACGGGGAGAGCTGGAAGTCACAGATATCAACAACATTTATCTTGAGAAGAGACAACTCGAGGTGCGTCTGCTGGGACGTGGGTTTACCTGGCTTGATACAGGGACGCACGATGCGCTTCAAAAAGCCTCTACGTATGTGCAAACCATTCAAGAAAGGCAAGGAATTCAGCTGGCTTGTCTCGAAGAAATTGCTTTTCAAAATGGGTGGATTTCTCTTTCCGACCTTGAAATGCTAGCAAGGCGGGCTTCCCCAAGTGACTATGGCCTTTATTTGCACACGCTTTGCAGACGCTCTTTGATCCCTTCTTCGTCTTAGACACCGGATTCTGATACCCATACGGATAAAATTCCAAGGCTTTGGTTTTTTTATAAATTAGATCTCCTATCTCTTTTAGAAGTTTTCAAGGGAATGCGACATATTGCAATGAAGAGTGATTTTATCCACCACTTCATCCAAATTATCGGTAATTGTGAACAATTTTAGATCTTCAGGATCGATATAGCCGTGTTTAAGTGTCATTTCCATCAGCCATTTTAAGGCCCCCTCCCAAAACGTAGCTCCTACCAAGAAAACGGGAAAGCGCGAAATCTTTTTAGTTTTAATCAAAGTTAAAGCTTCAAAAAGCTCATCCAGTGTTCCAAATCCTCCTGGAAAAACTACAAAAGCTTGCGCATACCTAACAAACATGACTTTTCTGATAAAAAAGTAACGAAATTTGAGTAAAAATTTCTCATCAATAAAGGGGTTGGGATGCTCTTCCGTTGGAAGGTCGATACAAAGACCACAAGACTTACCTCCTGCTGCTTGTGCTCCCTCATTGGCCGCTTCCATAATCCCAGGGCCTCCTCCCGTAATAACCCCCAAGCCTTTTTTTACAATTTTAGAGGCAAAAACAGCGGCTTGCTCATAAAAAGGGTCGGTGCCTTTTGTTTGAGCTCCTCCAAAAATAGCTACAGAAGGTCCTAGGGCCGTCATGGTTCCAAAACCATCCACAAATTCCGAAAGGATGCGGAAGATCCTCCACGCATCCCAATCGAGCCTTTTTCTTTCTTCCGAGTCCATATGCCCCATAACTAAAAGAAAAACTTTTTAAATGCAATCACATAGAGGTATTTAAGATCTTTAACGCTGTTATTCTAAGAAATAGGCTCAAAAAGTGCATAGATTAAGCAAGAGGTCTATTTTATCGGAATATAAAACCCGTTGAATCGCATATCTTAAATAGAGTGGAAAGGAGGCCTATGCTTTTTCTTGTAAGGAAGATGGGCTTGCTTACCATAGACTACTTCATGTAGATTCTCAATCGCCATAAAGGCCATTGGGTCTTCACGTAGAACAATTTCTTTGAGATCAGCCAGATCCAGGCGTTCGACAATGATGTAGAGGATTTCTCTTGTGTCGCCCGTAAATCCTCCTTTTCCATGCACAATGGTAAGTCCCAGTCCCAGCTCCTCGGTAATGACATGGGCAATTTCTTTTGGTTTTGAAGAAATGATAAGGACCGATTTCAATTCTTCAATACCCATAATCACAAGATCCATCATTTTGAAAGCGACAATATAAGTAATCAGTGACTGTAGAGCATAATGCCAGTTGAGAAAAATCCAACCGTATGCAGTGAAAATGAAAAAATTAATAAAAAGTACCACTTGCCCTACTGTAAAACCCTTCTTGCGATTGATCAAAATGGCCAAGATTTCAGTACCATCCAGGCATCCTCCATGTCGGATGATGAGCCCTACCCCCACCCCTAAGATGGCTCCTCCAATGACAATCACTTCGATGGGATCTCCTAAAAAGGGAGGAACCCTTGCTGTGATCACTAAAAAAGCCGCAAAGATGAGAACGGCAACTCCCATTGTGATAACGAATGATTTGCGAATATGCTGATAGGCCATGTAAATGAAAGGGAGATTGAGCACGAGGAGGAAAAGGGATAAATACGATTCACCAAAAAGCTTTGATAAAATCAAAGCGATACCCACGGTTCCACCGTCAATCAACGAGTTGGGTAGCAAAAAAACTCGGATAGCAAAAGCAGCTAAAAAAGCTCCTATTGTTAGCCATGCATACACGGAAAGATGTTGCTTAACTGTTTTACGCATAGCAGGCATAAAAAATTCTCCTAAATTGCCATACTACCGTAAATCAATATAGGGCTCCAGCTAAAAATAATATCATGTATCCCATTAAGAATTTTGCATCAGCCCGATTGTTTTCCATGCTTCTAGCTGCTCGAGAAGCGGATCCAAGCAACTGCCTAAAGGGTAATTGCCCTGACAACACTCAATTCCTGTCTGCTCTAAGGCGTCTATAAAAGGGTAGAGTTGTCGAAGCACTTTGATTTTCTTAAATATCCCTGGAACCGATTCTCGAACTAGTTTTTCCACAGTATGGCGCATTTGGTTAGCCACTTCGCGGATATGCCGCCGGCATTGATAGAGCATCAGTTGCTGATCCTGAGTTAGGGGAGGGGGTGATGGGGGAGGAGAATGCCCTCTGGAAGGGGCTTGGGAGGAAGATTGAGCGCAAAGAGAGTAAGAGTGGAGTCGGAGTTCAATAAGGCGAAGAGTGGAATCGATTTCCGCGAATTGATGGAGAGCAATCTGGCAAAAAAGCTGTCCGATAAGAAATCCAAGTGGTTCTTTTTCAGCTAGTTCTGTTTCTTGGAAGACGGCGAGAGCTTCTGAATAGTGTTGATTATTAAAGAGTTGTATACCTTGCTGAAGCGTCTCAGAAGACCATCCAAAATTAAAAAAAATTATTAACAACATCAAGCGCTTGAACATATAAACATATTTATATTTTTCCCTAAAAAAAGCAAACCTTTAAGATAGAGAGGCTAAAAAATTTTTATTTTTTAATTTAGTTTTGATTTTAAATGCAATAATTGTTAAAATCTTTATTAAAATTATAAAGTGAGGTTTTATTGTGAATGGTAATTGGTTCCCACCCGTCTATCAAGCTTTGAGTCAAACGATAACTTTTGGTTCAGATGTAATAAATTTTTGTCAAGAAGACAAGAAGAATCAACAAGCTATATTAAAAAGGAAGTTTGAGGAGAAAGCGACCCCCAAAAATGTAGCTATAGCCACCCTGGCTTCCACAGCTGTTGTAGCAGCAGCTATCAACCCTACCACTCGGTCACTGCTTTGTGGACTTCTGGGGATATCCTATTCTCTATCCCTCATCATTCTTCAGCTTATGGTATTGGGACTTTATTTAGCTATGTCAGGTTCCAGTGGATTGTCTTCTATTGCTAATTGGGCTAAAGAGTGTGCAAAAGGGGCCCTAGGAACCAATGGAGGCATTAAAGGAAACGGTACAGGTCAAATAGAGTCTAAAACTCCTGAACCCGCAACCCCAGCTCAACAAGAAGCATCTGTAAAAAAAACCGAAGAGACTTCCTCGTCTCCTCAATTAAACATACAGGAAGAAAGGGCATTTCAAGAGGTTTGGGATGAAACTAAAGGTTCTCCTCAAAATACTTCAAGTCCAAGCTTCGCTGAATTGGAAAATACGTGGAAAGAGCAATCTACCTCTCCTTCTCAAAATCCTTCAGTCTCAGCATCAAAGACGTTGGGAAACCCGCTCCAGGATTTGGATGAATTGGATAGTTTAGCTGAAGAATTCATAAAAGATATGGACTCTGAATCTTCACAATTCTCTTCTTCCACAAACAACCTGGCAAAAGAGTTTATAGAAACTAATCCTAATCCATCGAAATCTGGTTCTTCAGCAGAGAATAGAGGGAGTGGGATCGTTAACGGAGGAACAAAATCTTGGGCAGAAGAGTTTATAGAGTTGACTCAAGAAGCCCCTAAACCATTGGGAACTGTAGCTGATTTAGTTAGAGAGTTTAATGCAGACCAAATGGCAGAGGAGTTTTTAAAAAATGAAATGAAGCCTTCTACACCGAGGATCATTAAACCTGTGATGACAGCGGTGGGGATAGGAGCGGTATTTTGCTTGGGAGCGAAGGCGATTTGGGACATTTATGGAGCTATCAAAGAAAATGATGAGCAAACGGAGCAATGGGAGGAGCAGGAAGAGATACAAAACGCTTACGCTGGAATTACTAAAAATACAGAAGAGAATAGAGATTTCGAGAAAAAACTTGGCGAGACAATAGAAAAGATGTGGGTGTAATGCGTTTTCCACATCCCATTTAATCGATAAGATAAAAGAAGCTGCATCGTAGTCTGAAAAAGCTCTGCTGTAACTTAAAATCGACTGAACTTTAGCTTAAGCAAGAGGTCTCATTAAGTCTTTAAGGATAAAAGCGATTGATTCGAAAAGAATCAATCGCTTTTTTGTTATCGCGAGAGACGGGGCTCGAACCCGCAACCTCTGCCGTGACAGGGCAGCGCTCTAACCAGTTGAGCTACTCCCGCACAGGTGTGTGGGATTGGGCGCAACAGGACTCGAACCTATGACCACCTGTGTGTAAGACAGGCGCTCTACCAACTGAGCTATACGCCCCAAAATCTTAAGGGAGTAAAGGTATCTTAAATAGGGATAATTGGCAAAGGATTTTGAAGTAAGAGATTCTCTTTTTCAAAAAACTCTTCCGCTCCTAGCGATACAACCACGCTCTTTTCAAGACGAGGGCGGAGCTCATGCTGAACGGCACGCATTATTTCTTGGGGGGTTAAAGAAAGGAGCCGGTCACGGAAATGTTGGCGGTGCTCTAAGGACCTTCCTTCGCGCAAAAAGGCATAAGATAGAGCACCTTGATTGGCAGGTGCGATAGGGCTGTCGAGGGCTTGGATTGATTCCAGTTTAGCTGCTTCGAGATCTTCTAGGGTAAAACTTCCTTGAGCAATCGCCTCGACTGCTTCTTTAAAAGTCTTTAAAGAGGAAGCCAAGTGAGGGTCCCGAAAGGTATGAAAAGTAAAGTGACCTAAAGCGGGTGCGTAGGTTGTTCCGGCTCCATAGGCACCTCCTTGCTCCCGAATTTTAGGGTGAAGAACCAGGTGATCCATGAGTTGAGATGCCGTTGCAAGGGCAGGGGCATGGGGATTGAGGTAGCTTGCAGTCTTTAGACCCTGGCAGGTGAAGAAGACAGGAGAAGCAATAGGACGAAACTGCGAAAGGGCAGGCAAGGGGGGGGAAGGCGTTTGCCATGCATGATAAGCTCTGGAAGGAAAATCCCAAAACTCACTTAAGGGAAGATTGTCATACGCTTTTTGAGAGCACGTTAGAACCAGGTGGGGATTCTTGAGTGAAATAAGCCTCTCTTTGAGATCATGCAATTTTTCAATGATAGCAGGGAGGTGGCTTGGAAGATCTTGCGCAATTTTTTGTATCCACTGAAAATAAGAAAGACCTTGCCATTGCTCCGAAATATAACCGACTGGAGATAAGCCGCTCAGCGCTTGTACTGAAGCATACCGAAGGCTATTTTTAGTCAGTTTTTGCTGTAGGGCTGTATGCAGTTGTTCAATCAACTCTTTAATACGATCGGTCTCATCGAAACGGCACTCCAGGGCCCATTCTTTTAGAATTTTGAGCATCATAGGAGCGTGTCTTTCTAGGGCTTTACTACGTAGGACAAGAGCCGGGTTGATACGCGTGGGGTCTTCCATGCTTGGATAGAGAGCAAGTAAGCCACTGAGTCCGCCTACATATGCTTGTAGAAACTCTAAGTTTTTTACATAGTCGCGCTTTCCAACCCCTAATTCAGGCATCAAAGATACAAAAAGTTGAGCGTAAGGAAGCTCTGGAACTGATAAAAATGGAAGATCCATTACAAGATCAACATACACAAAACCATTCGTGAAAGTCGGATGAAAAAAGACATTCTCCATCTGTTTTAATGGGAAATGCCTTGTCATTACCGGTACATCATCCAATGTGACCTTTGGAAGGCAATCGAGATTTTGATGCTCCTCTGCTTTCTGGAATTCTTCCAAATGTTTCATTACCTGGACGATTTGCTTCTTCTGCTCTAAAGAAAGCGTTTCAGAAAGTTTTTGTAATTTTTTGTTTTCTTCTTCTTGTTCTTTTTCGAGCAGTTTTGCATCCGGCCGCATCACAGCACGAACGCGATGCCTATTTTCAATCAGCATCTGATAGATAAGATGAGGAAGAAAGTCGGGATTTTTCAGCTTTTCTCTCAGCTGCGCAAAGAGGGTGTGGATCTTCAGTGCTTTTTCGGGCTTTCCCCCTTGCTGTTGAACGAGGCCCGCACGTAAGAAAAGAGAGAGTCCAAAAGGTCCTTGTTCATTGCCAATTTCCGTCCTTGAAAGCTCCAGTTGATGCAGAGAGGCTTCAATGAGATAAGAAGGAATCCCTTTTTGGGCGATCTCGCGCAGTGTTTTAAAAATAAGAGCTTCAAGAGCTTCCGCGTGGGCAGAGTTACATCCTTTACACACGAGGAGATAGGGAACTTCGGACAGCTCCGGATCTAAAAAAGCGTCGGCCGTTGCACAAAGTCCTGATTGAAGAAGAGGGAGTTTAAGAAGGGAAGCATCTGTTTCCATTAAAATGGCATCTAAAAGCTCCAGGGCAAGGAGGGTATCTTGTTCAGAGGCTTCAGCTGTCAGCCAACTCCATGCAATCATGGCTTGTGACTCATCTTGACTTGCAAAAGGGTAGACTCCTTCGACATTTTTAGGATTTTTAAATCTTTTTTGTTTCAGGGGAGAGGGAAGAGGGGGCACTTTAGGGGTATTTTTCAACACATTGCATTCAATAACATCCAGATGTTTTTTAAGAGGCAGGTTCCCATAAAAGAAAAAAAGGCAACGGGAAGGATGGTAGAAGGTTTTATGAAATTGGAGGAGTTCTTCATAAGAAAGAGAAGGTATAAAGGCAGGATCTCCTCCTGCAATGTGAGCATACGTCAAATCGGGCATAAGGTGAGAGGTCACAGTATGCCACAGACGTGCATCAGGAGAAGCTAGCGCCCCTTTCATTTCGTTAAAAACAACTCCCTTCCAAAGGAGGGGGCTGTGGAGGTCTTCAGGATTTTTGAGCTCCAGGCGGTGTCCCTCTTGTAAAAAACTCTCTTTCTTGAGCTGGGGATAGAAGATAGCATCCAGGTAGACTTCTAAAAGGTTATAAAAGTCTTTTTCGACCTGCGAGGCCGCTGGATAACATGTAAAATCGGCTCCGGTGAGGGCGTTCATGAATGTGGTAAGACTCCGCCGCGTCATCGCAAAAAAAGGGTCTTTAACGGGAAATTTGCGAGATCCGCAGAGGACAGTATGCTCTAGGATATGGGCAACCCCATTCGAGCTAGAGGGAAGGGTCTGGAAAGAGAGGCAGAAGAGGTTTTCAGGGTCCTCACAAGCAAGATGGAGTACTTTTGACCCACAGTCTGCATGCTCTAATTCGATTAATTCTGATTTAATCTCCTCAATATCAATAACTTGCGTAACTTTAAAGGAAAGATAACAATCACCGATTTTCCAGCCCATACGTACCTTGCATGCTAGCAGAAAGGGGGGCTTTCGCTAAACAATATTTTTGGTTCTTCCATCAAATTATAGGTGTGATCGGCCCCCTTGCAGCTGTTATATAACGCGAGTTCGGGATTAACTCATAGACAGCAATAGAGATGACTCTTGTGGGGAAAGTCGAAGAGAAGGTTTGTTAGGCTGCAACTGATAACCAATAAGACCTCCGAATAAATTGGCTAAAAAGTTTATACGCGAGCGATGACGGTGATGCTCTATCTGGCATCCGTTTTTCAACCGATTATGCACACTCTCGATCACTCCTCTTGTTCGCAGCATCAGCTTTTCCCAACAGCTCATTAGCCTGTTTTTCATATTCGACCGGATCCGTGTTACAAGTTTAATGCCTTTTTCATAGAGCCGTTCGAACACTTTCTTAGATAAATAGCCTTTATCTCCAAAGAGATACCCAAAGAGCTTTTTTACCAGAAAGTCGACAGGAACAAGGTCGTGGGTGCTTCCATCGGTGAGTTGAAAAGCCAGTATTTCTCCATTTTCATTGACGATCAGATGGAGTTTTACGCCAAAGAACCACCCGGTTGAAGTTTTTCCTTTTGAAGCAAGCCCTTTAAAAGTTTTATGGAAAGAGGCTCGCCGAATATGACAAACAGTAAGGATTGTGCTGTCGATAAAGGAAATCCCTGAGCAATCTGCTAGCAAGGAGAGCAGGTAGCAGAACAAAGGAAAAATTGTCCTAGGAATCAACTCGATGAAGCGATTGTAGCTCACCAGAGTAGGGAAGTAGCTCCGAAGGTTGATTTGCTCAGAAAGATAAAAATCTTTGAAAGTACGCATCTTAGAGTAATGGAATGCGACAATAACTGTCATAATCTCGCTCATATGCATCTGAGAGGTTCTGGTCACATACCCGCGGATGGGTAATAAAAATTGACTGAATTCTGATTCAAACATAGTGGAAAAATCATCAATTGAGCAAAATAGAGATATCAAAAGGTTTTCGAACATTTTGGGTCCTGTTGTTTGTGGTTGGTAGCAAAGACAACAGGATTTTTTATTCCCTAAAATTTTTCAATCTTTTTCTGTATGAGCTAATCCCGAACTCGCGTTATATACTTTTCGTGAATGAAATTTTTGATGAACAAAAATTTCATTTGATGGCATTACATTTGCATGATTTTTTTTGACCGAGCACGAAAGAGAGCAGCTTACGCTCCAGCCCCAGCGAGAAAGAGATGAGCGAATATGCGATCGGATCAAGGCTATCCTGACTGTCTCATAGGCTATTTTTTTTGAGTCAAAAAATTCTTTTTAGTGGGAGCTCTGGAGAAGGTTTTTAACGCTTGTATTAAAAAAAAGGAGCATGTTAAATTACTTTGTTTAAAAGGATTTACATTATGAAAGATAAAATACATCCTCCTTATCAAGATGTGCTCTTTGTCGATTCTTCAACGGGTAAAAAATTTGTATGTGGCTCGACTTTACAACCGAAAGAACGGGAAATGTTTGAGGGTAAAGAATACCCTGTTTACCGTCTTTCTATTTCGTCTTTTTCTCATCCCTTCTTTACAGGAGCAAATCAATTTATTGACTCTGAAGGTCGAGTAGATAAATTCCAAAAACGTTACCAGAAGAAAAAGCAAGAAGAAGTCAAAGTTGCCGAAACTGTTCCTGAGAAAGGCAAGAAAAAAGCGACCCGTAAAAAGCCTTCCTAATCTCCTACATCTCTCATGGAAGAAACGAGATTGAAGAGAAGAATCGAAGAAATGCTCGCCCGTTTTCAGACGGTGGAGCACCTTCTAGGAGAACCGGAGGTTTTTAATAATCAAGCTAAATACCGTGAGTTGACGCAAGAACATGCCTATTTAGGTGATGTTAAAGAAGTAGTCGACAAAATTGAAAAAAACTCGAAGCAACTCCAGCAAAATGAAGCGCTTTTAAAACTCGAGGCAGATCCGGAACTCGTGCAAATGATCCATGATGATAATGTAGCCCTTGAAAGCTTGCTTCAAAACTTGAAAGTTCAGCTTGAAACTCTCTTAGTCCCCCCCGATCCGTTAGACAATCGAAATGTGATCATGGAAATTCGGGCAGGAACGGGAGGAGACGAAGCAGCCATCTTTGTGGGCGATTGTGTTCGGATGTATAAATGTTACGCTGAGACCAAAGGATGGAAGCACGACGCTCTTTCTGCAACACCCTCTGAGAGAGGCGGCTATAAAGAATATGTCATGACTATCTCGGGACAGCAGGTTTTTCGACTTCTGCGTAATGAGGCTGGCACCCACCGTGTACAAAGGGTTCCAGAGACAGAAGCACAAGGGCGGGTCCATACTTCAGCCATTACAGTTGCGGTGCTTCCCGAGCCCACTGAGGAAGAGCAACTGCAAATCAATCCAGCTGAGCTGCGCATTGATACTTATCGATCTTCAGGCGCAGGGGGTCAACACGTCAATACCACCGATTCAGCCGTTCGCATCACTCACATTCCAACTGGGACTGTGGTGACATGCCAAGATGAGAGAAGTCAGATCAAAAATCGGGAAAAGGCTCTTCGCCTGCTGTCTGCAAAAATTGTGGAAGAAAAAAGGCGTAAAGAAGAAGAGGAGATGGCTTCTCTTCGTTCTTCTCAAGTGGGATCTGGCGATCGGTCCGAACGTATCCGTACCTACAATTTCTCTCAAAATCGGGTCACTGATCATCGGATCAATCTGACTCTCTACAATCTAAACGATGTGCTGGATGGAAAACTCGATCCATTTACCCAAGCCCTTGTCGCCCATTTCTATGAACTCAAATTGGCCGGCGATGAAAACAGTCAGTGATATTTTAAAACTTTCAACCGAATTTTTAACACATAGGGGGATTGTAAATCCCCGAAGACAGGTGGAAGAGCTACTCTCGCATGTTCTGAATCTTCCTCGCATTGAGCTTTATATGCAATTTGATCGTCCCGTGATGGAGCTTGAGCTTGAAAAGCTTCGGGCCTATTTAAAAATGGGGGCTCAAAAAATGCCGTGGCAATATATTTTGGGGCAGGTGCAATTTTTGGGATGTTCTATCGAAGTTTCACGTGATGTGCTTATCCCCAGGCCTGAGACAGAGATTTTAGCTGATATGATTCTCAAAGAGCTCCCCGCAGCTCCTATTGTGATCTGGGATGTGTGCTGTGGGTCTGGGTGTGTGGGGATCGCTCTCAAAAAGAAAAAACTGAAAGCGACCGTAATTTTATCAGATCTTTCCCATAAAGCGATTGAAATGGCTCGCAAAAATGCCCAAAAAAATGAAGTTGAGGTTATTTTAAGGCAGGGGGATCTCTTAAAACCTTTTGAAGGGGAGAAAGCCGATATCGTTGTCTGTAATCCTCCCTACGTTTCAGAAGAGGAATATGCACACTTAGATCCCCAAGTGCGTGACTTTGAACCCAAAGAAGCCCTGGTCGCAGAAAAGCAGGGGATGGCGTTTTATGAACGGCTATCAACAGAACTCTCTTCTTACTTGAACCCGGGCGGTAAAGTCTATTTAGAAATTGGCACGGCGATGGGGGGGCGTCTTCATCAGCTATTCTCCAAGCAGGGATGGAGGGTTATAGAGATCATGAAAGACTGGTCTTCACACGATCGATTTATAAAGCTATCTTTTTAAAACAGATCTCTAGTACAATTTTATTTAAACTTTAGCATTTGTATCTTATAAATCCCTTGAAATAGAGGGGCTTTTAAGATAAGATAGTGACCTTCAATTTATGTTTGGAACGTTAACCGAAAAATTTAGAAATTTAGCCTCCCGTTTAGTAGGTCAGAAGACGCTTACGGAAGAAAATATTTCAGACGCCGTCCGTCAGGTCCGTCTGGCGCTTTTAGATGCCGATGTGAACTTTGCTGTTGTAAGCCAGTTTGTAAAACGGGTGAAAGAAAAGGCCATCGGGGATAAAGCTTTAAAAGCAGTGGCGCCGGGCGAGCAGTTCATTCAAATTGTACATGAAGAGCTCATGGCTCTCATGGGAATGGAAGGGGTGGCGCTCCAATTCAAGGGATCACCCACCGTCATTATGCTCTGTGGCTTGCAAGGATCGGGTAAAACGACATCGACGGCCAAACTGGCCTATTTTTTACAGAAAAAGCCCCACCAGAAAAAAGTGCTAGTAGCAGCCTGCGACTTGCAGCGACCTGCTGCGGTAGAGCAGCTCCAAACGCTTTGTCGATCCATTGAAACTCCGCTTTTTGCACTTGCTGGTGAAAAGGATCCTGTTAAAGTGGCACGTGCTGCGCTTGCTAAAGCAAAAGATGAAAAATTTGATGTCTTGCTTGTCGATACAGCAGGGCGTCTTCATATCGACACGGAACTGATGGATGAATTGCATCGGATGAAAGAGGTGCTTCATCCCCATGAGATTTTATTTGTGGCCAGCTCGCAAGCGGGGCAAGATGCAGTGACCACAGCACACGCCTTTGACCAGCAGATGTCGATTACAGGTACTATATTGACTATGCTCGATGGAACGTCTCGTGCAGGTGCGGCGATTTCAATCCGAGAAGTGACCCAAAAGCCGCTCAAATTTGAAGGAATGGGCGAGAAAATAGCCGATTTTCAACCGTTTAACCCTCAATCGATGGCCGACCGTATTTTGGGGATGGGAGATATCGTCAATCTGGTTCGAAGGGCACAAGAAGAATTCGATGAAAACCAAACTGCGGCGCTTGAAAAAAAACTCCTCAAAGCCGCTTTTACATATGACGATTATCTCAAACAAATGACAGCGATGAAGCGGATGGGTCCCCTGAAAAATCTGCTGCAGATGATACCTGGTATGTCACAATTTCCTAATTTTGAGCAATCTACCGGGGAGTTGAATAAAATTGAAGCGATGATCTTATCGATGACGCCGAGTGAAAGAATTGAGAAAGTAGAACTGATTCCCTCTCGCCGTTGGCGTATTGCCAAGGGGAGTGGAACATCAGTGGATGATGTGAACCGGATGATCAAAGGATTTAAGAGGATGAAGGATCTTTTTAAGAACTTACCTAAGAAGTCTTTACAAAATCCCGCCTCCCTGAAAAATTTGGGCGACTTTTTCAGATAAAAATTAAAATTGAATGGAGAATAAATATGGCAGTTAAAATTCGTATGCGACAACAAGGCCGGAAAAATCGACAGACCTTTCGTCTCGTGGTGACTGATATTAGAAACCCGCGCGATGGAAAGTATGTGGAAACCTTAGGGTCGTATGATCCTCATCGGAAAGAAAATAATATCACCGTTAATACAGAACGACTGAACTATTGGCTCAGCAAAGGGGCGATTCTTTCTGAGAGTGCAGAAAGACTTGTAAAAGGGATAGCTCCTGAGGTGATCCGTCAAATGAAAGAAAAACAAAATGCAAAAAGGGTCAAGCTTGCTGTAGCTCGTCGGAAGAAAAAGGAAAAGCCTGCAAAAAAAACAGCGGCTCCTGCGGCTTCAGAAGCTCCGAAGAAAAAACGGGCTCCTGCTGCTAAAAAGGCGAAAGCGCAAGAATAAAAAAGGATGAAAATTGATATTCTTTCCCTCTTTCCGGAGTATTTTAAGGGTCCTTTTGAGGTCAGTATCATCAAGAAGGCCCAAACTCAGGGGATCCTAGAGATTAACCTGATTGATATCCGATCTTTTGCTAGCAATAAGTATGCAAAAGTGGATGATCGGCCCTACGGAGGAGGTCCCGGCATGGTTCTCATGCCAGAACCTGTTTGTGCAGCAATTCGGAGTGTCAAACAGGAAACGAGCCATGTGATTTATCTTTCTCCTCAAGGAAAGAAGCTCACCGCCAAAAAATGTGAAGAGCTTGCAAAAAAAGAGCACCTTATTTTGCTGTGCGGACACTATGAAGGAGTAGATGAAAGAATCCTTCAAAAAGAAGTCAATGAAGAGATTAGCATAGGGGATTATGTGCTAACAAACGGATGCTTGGCGGCCATTGTGGTGTTGGATGCGACCGTTCGTTTTATCCCCGGAGTTTTAGGGCATGAAGATGCGCCTTGGCACGATTCATTTCAGGATGGGATTTTTGATGCACCTCACTATACTCGGCCTGAGGTGTTCGAAGGGGCGGCTGTTCCCAACGTCTTAAAGTCGGGACACCACCTGAATATTGCGAAATGGCGAAGAGAAATGGGTTTAGAAAAAACCAAGCGTGTGCGCCCAGATATTTTAGATAAAACAGGAGTTTAAAAATGAAACAGAATAAAGTCATTCAGGAGTTGGAAGGAGAATTTCTCAAAAAAGATCTTCCAGCATTCCGTGTGGGAGATACTTTAACAGTTCACACCAAGATTGTGGAAGGTGAAAAAGAGCGTATTCAGATGTTTACAGGCACCGTGATTGCCCGTCGGGGAAGTGGTCTTTCTGAGACGATTGCTCTCTATAGAGTATCTTATGGAGCAGGCATGGAAAGGGTTTTTCTAATTCATAGCCCTCGTGTTGCAAAAGTAGAAGTCGTTAAAAGTGGTAAAGTGCGCAAAGCAAAGCTGTACCATCTGCGTGGTGCTTCAGGGAAAGCAGCAAAAGTTAAAGAACAAATCGGATCAGGTGTGGAAAGAAGTGTCGAAAATGAACCCGTTCCCGCTCCTGAAGTCTCCAGTAACTGAGATATCCGTTGAAAGGAAACGTTTCCTTGAGATCACGCAGCTTGAAAGAGCAGCTCGGAATCAAGGATTTTCCAAAATTGCGGGGGTGGATGAGGCAGGTCGTGGCCCCTTGGCCGGTCCTGTGGTGGCAGCAGCTTGCATTCTTCCTCACGATTTTTATATGAACGAAATAGATGACAGCAAACGTCTGAATCTTGAGCAGCGTGAAAAAATGTTTGACATTCTTATGAAACAGCCTGGTGTGTGCTATGGGATTGGAATCATTGAAGCACTTATTATCGATCAGGTTAATATTTTACAGGCGACTTTGCAAGCGATGGCCGCTGCCGTTTCTGTGTTAAAAGAGAAGCCCGATCTGATTTTTATTGATGGGATCCACAAGCCTTCCATTGAAATCCCTTGCCACTCAATTATAAAAGGAGACCGTCTTTCCCAATCGATCATGGCAGCAGCCATCATTGCCAAGGTCACCCGGGATCGCCAAATGATCGATTTTGACAAAGAGTATCCTCAGTACGGTTTTTCCTATCATAAAGGGTATCCTACCCCGCAACACTTGGAAGCTCTTGATAAGTGGGGTCCTTGCCCTCTGCATCGAAAATCGTTTGGTCCTGTAAAAAATAGGCCCCTTCAAAGAGTACCAATAAAGAGTACAAAAGGGAAAGGGGTGAGGGAGGTGGCTAAAAAAAATCGGGAGCAGAGGCAAAACATTGAATAAAAAACTTCTAGGAAATCTTCCGCGAGGCCTTCTTTTTATCATTAGCGCCCCTGCTGGCACAGGTAAAACCACCCTTGTTCAAATGCTCACTCAGGAATTTCCCTGCGTTACACGAGCGATTACCTGTACGACTCGTAAACCCAGGCCCGGGGAAAAAGATGGTGTTGATTACTTTTTTTTAACCGAACAAAAATTCCAGGAAAAGATTAAACAAGGTGATTTTTTAGAGCATGCAAACGTTTTTGGAAACTTCTATGGCACCTCTTACTCTCTGCTTGAAAAAGAGCTGAACAGTGGAAAACATGTGGTGTTAGTGATCGATACCCAAGGGGCTTTGCAGCTGCGTCATAAAGTGAAGGCAATTTTTATTTTTATTTCCCCCCCTTCCTTAGAAGAGCTCAAAAAAAGATTAGTCAAGCGAAGGACTGAATCTCCTGAACTCATTGAAAAAAGAATCGTCTGGGCACGACATGAGCTTGAGATGATCTCGTATTACGATTATCATATTATTAACGATGAATTGTCGGTTGCTTATGAAGAATTAAAAAGTATTTTAATTGCTGAAGAAGACCGCGTACGATAGGAGAAATAAGTTATGGTACAAAAAGACGTCCTGACGAATGAAGCGCTTAAAAAGCATTTTCACGACAACTTTGAGCTCGCGCAGTTTGCAATCAATGTAGCCCGTTATCTCATCAATTCAGGTCATGAAGTTGATGTTCCTTATCTATTGAAAGAGATCCAGCGAAATCCCAAACTTTATACCCCTGAGAACTTAGCTCTTCTTGACAAAGCGGATGAAGAAGAAGATACTCAATCCTCCCATGTCTAAACGCATTTTAATTACCTCCGCTCTTCCCTATGCCAATGGACAGCTCCATTTTGGTCATATTGCAGGAGCTTATTTGCCTGCCGATTGTTATGCGAGATTTCAAAGACTCATAGGGAGCGAGGTCCTTTATATATGCGGATCAGATGAATATGGAGTTGCCATCACGCTCAGCGCTGAGATGGCAGGCCGTACCCCTCAAGAGCATGTCGACCATTTTCATGCTATCAACAAAAAGCTCTTTGAACAGCTCCACTTTTCTTTTGATCATTTTTCTAGAACCACCTGGCCTGGGCATATTCCCCTTGTGCAGGATTTTTTTCTGGATCTTCTAAAAAACGGTTACATCGAAGAGAAGGTTACAGAACAACTTTTTTCACCACAAGATAACCGATTTCTGGCCGATCGATATGTGATTGGAACCTGTCCCAAATGTAGCTTTGAAAATGCAAGAGGGGATGAATGTACTCGTTGTGGATCGAGTTATGAAGCTACAGATCTGAAAAATCCTCGCTCTAAGCTTACCCAAGCTCCTCTTATCCTGAAAGAGACCAAACACTGGTTTCTCCTCTTTGACAAGTTTAAAGAGCCGCTCACAAAATGGATGAGCGAGAAATCGTGGAAACCCAATGTCATTAATTTTGCCAGGACATATGTCGAGGATTTAAAACCACGTGCCATTACCCGAGATGGGGAATGGGGTGTGCCCATCCCTCTTCCTGGAACAGAAGGAAAAGTTCTCTATGTCTGGTTTGACGCTCCCATCGGTTACATCTCGGCAACCCAGGAGTGGGCTCAGCTTAAAGGAGATCCCGACGCTTGGAAACTCTATTGGCTGGACCCTGATACCACTACGTATATTCAGTTCATTGGAAAGGATAACATTCCTTTCCATGCTGTGTTTTTCCCGGCGATGGTGATGGGTCAAAATCGGCCGTATCACCAAGTGGACTACCTATCGGCAAACGAATTTTTGAACTTGGAGGGGCGGCAATTTAGTAAGTCTGAAGGTTGGACGATCGACCTTGCCCAATTTTTTACTTCATTTACCGTCGACCAAATCCGGTATACCTTAGCTGCCAATGCTCCTGAGAATCAAGATTCAGAATTTACTTGGAGAGATTTTCAATGTCGTTGCAACTCTGAGCTTCTAGGCAAGTACGGTAACCTTGTTCATCGTGTCCTCGTCTTTATCCAAAATCAATGTGCCGGAGAGATCCCTTCTGCTACGCCTGATCTAGCTTTCTTGGAGCAACTCCATGAAAAAGTCAAAGAGGCGCAAAGGGCTTACGAGCAATTCCAGCTACGTAAGGCTGCCACTCTCATCATGGAAATTGCTCAAATGGGGAATGTCTATTTTGATCATTATAAGCCCTGGGTGCTGGTAAAAACTCCTCAGACACGGCCCCAGATGGAAAAAGTGCTTGCCACTTGTCTAGAGTGCTTGAAATGTTTAGCACTTGTTTCCTTGCCTATCATCCCTGAAACCGCTCAAAAATTATGGGCTTTCTTAGGTTATAACACCTGTCTTGCCCAGGAGCAGTGGGAGAAAGTGATTCAGATGAAGGTTTTAAGTAAAAAAATTGTCAATCCAGAAGTGCTTTTCAAGCGTGTGGAAGACCATGAAATTGCATTGCACGAGCAGCACTTAAAAACGTTATTTAATAGATCTAATAAGTAATAGTTTCTTTTTTTTGTTAAATATTTTTAATTATGCGAGAATGGATTCATGATAGGTGCGGTGCATTTTAAATCTATTTATCACCAATCGTGTTGGATGGGGGCGAATCTCGGAGGATTGGTTTTGGTGGCACTTCTAGTTAATAACGTTTGTGAGGTGTGCCTAAAGCAGAAAAGTTGGTATGAGCGGAACTTGATGAAAAAGTTTACAATGGGGGTAGTCCTTTATAACTATTTCCCTATCACCACTTCCACTTTAGTCCTAATTTTAATCACTTACTTTATAGCAAACGGTATTTTTTCACGATTTCCATTCATGAGATGGGAATTACAATATCCCTACAACAGCACGATCTCGGAGGAACAACCTCTATACAACATCATGATAGAGGAGGGACATACATCTAACGGCAAGACACGGAAGGAAGAATGTATTGCATATTTAAAATGGGCGTTCAACTCAAACGAAGAAAATTCTAAGAATCTCTTTGAAGATTCATCAGAACTATCAAAATCCTTGGGTAATGAAAAAGTACAAGTTACAATTAGACCGTTTACTAACGCCATTGAAGTAGCTGTAGAAATTGCTCTTGCGCTCTTTAATAAATGTAATATTAAAGAAGGAGATTATAGGCTTTACGCCTACCTCCTCCTTAAAAATACATATAATAGTGAAAAAGTTTTATCAGTCTACAGTGTTTGGACTACTTTCAAAAATGAAATGAAGTCTATCCGTGATTCAAAGGCTTTGTTGTGTGGCATTGGATACGAAGTTAATAAAAAGTTGGGAAAAAAAGTTATCACTTGGTATGAACTAGGCCCTCCTTCATTAGACATGTTTTAGTGAATAAGTAGACCTCTTGCTTAAGCACGAGGTCTACTTAATCCTATCTATGAGTTTTAGGTTTTGATTTAACTGGCCCCCTTTCCGTAAGCCTGCTTCATGGGGAAGTTTTCCCACTTCACCAAAGAGGAGGTGGATAGTTTAGAGGAATAAGTTGGTGAGGAATTGATAGAACTGATAAACATACTACCTCCTTTATTTACGCAAAGAGTTTACAAAAAAATAATAAAATGCCTACACTTTTTTTGCTAAAAAAGGAACAAAAATGAACGTCGATGATGATCCTAAAGCTGCTGAGACTGCAGAGTGGAGATATAGTTTTGGAAAATATGGGATGTACATTTTCTTGTCTAGTGTGGTATCTAGTGTGGTAGTGGGGGAGGTAGCTCAGAGGATAATTAATAGCTTTTCTGATCAGTCTCAGAACCACATTAAACTAAAAGATATACTAGTAACCTCCCTAAAGGGAGGCGCTATCTTGGTCTTAGTTAAAGTAGTGGGTGCTGTAGGGCGCTTCTTTTGGACTTCTTCTAGCAGGGTGGAAAAAAATACCTTTCAAGAAAGGCTTTCCATCACTTCTCTTGTACTAAGGGCTTTAGAACCTGCTCAAGAGATTGAGGAAAATACGAGGGATCAATTGAAGCACTTAGCTGCTAGTTTAGGAGGAAAAGAAAGACGACATGCCGCAGTCATTGCAGCAGACCCTATTGAACTCCGTCAATTAGCCCAGCAACTTCCTCTCCTTCCTGAATTCCAAGGCTGGAAATGTTATTACTGTTTAAAAGAAAAATTTGACTTTCTGACCCTGTATAAACTAATCAACTTTTTATACCGAAATCCTAAGTCTATTCTGATAGATTTTCCTATGGCTTTTTTCCCAAAAGAGATCCCCTTTCCTAGGGAGACTGTCTTTATTTTCAACTTGCCCTCTAAAAGTGCGTGGAATGAAGTTAAACACTTCTCATTATTAAAAGGGATTCAACTTCCTCCTCTTTCTTATGATGAATGCAAAACACTTCTAACTCAGTGGATCTCTTCTTTTGGAAAGGAGTTGGAGCCTCATAGTTTAGAGGCAGCTATTGAGATGGCATTTTTAAGTCTCGCAGAAGAAGAAAAAGGGAGGGCGCTGAGTTTGGCCAAGGATTTAATCGAGCGAGCTTCCAAAATAGCAGGCTCGTCCCCGATTTCAATTACCCATGTTTGGGAGGTTTATAAGACACTTTATCCTCTCTTGCTCCCAACTCCCCAAGCAGCCCTTTTGCTGAAACAACCTCCTCTTCGTTCTTTAAATGAAATAGCCTTGATTTTAGAGGATAAGTTTAATATCTGTTTGATTGACTCTAAAGAAAGTTTGATGGCCCCCCCTCTTTTCTTGGAAGATTTGAATCAAAAAATGAAGGGTGAAAAGCAGTTTGCGGTTGGCAATGAACGGCGGATTGCAGAGCTTGAGAAACACCTCAAAGGCTTGGATAAAAACAATGCGATTTTAGTGGGGTCTCCAGGGGTAGGGAAAACGACCCTGATTGAATCCATTGCCTGGATGATCGAAAATGGACAAATAAAAGAAGACTCTCCTTTCTATGGCAAGAGAATTTATTCTCTCGATTTGAATAAGATGATGGTCGATACCAAATGGATGGGTACTACCCATGAACGCGTGAGAACTTTATTTGAATTTTTAAGCCAGCATAAAGAAGCGATTCTATTTATCGATGAAATTCAACAACTTCTAGGGGCAGGGACGAGTGAAAACAATGAAATGGGGAGTATTGCTCAACTTATGAAACAGGATCTCTTAAAACATAACACCATGGTTATTGGGGCTACCACAACCGGAGAGTATAAAAAATGGTTCCAGACAGATGTCATGAGTGCATTTAGACGCCGTTTTAGAGAAGTAAATATAGAAGAGCCAACCCTAGAAGAGTCTGTTCTTATTCTGAATCATATTGTAGAGTCAGAACCGTTTAAAGCTCTCTTCCCAGGGGTCCAATTTGAGAGGGGGAGTATTGAGCGAGCAGTGCAAATGATGAAAAATACTCCCTCGAAAGTAGGCAATCCGGATCGTACAAAAGATTTTATCGAAAAAGTCGCCCAAACAGTTTCCGCGAGAGACCATAAAGTCGTTACAATTGCAGTAATCGAAGAGTGTTTTAAACTATTCTACAAAATCTCAAGAGGCTAACCATTTTTTTAGGCGAGTATAACGTTTCTTTACATCGTCATTGCGCACCGCTATGCTGATGGCTTGCTTAGTCCCCACCAGGATGACTAGCCGCTTGCCGCGCGTGATGCCTGTATAGAGTAGATTTCGATGGAGCATCTTAAAATGGCTCGCATGAAGGGGAATGATGACACAGGGACATTCGCTTCCTTGGTACTTATGGATGGAGACTGCATAGGCAAGCACAAGATCATCCATCTCTGAAAATTGGTACTCCACCCTTCGATCATCAAAAGCAACTGTAAGAGTTTGGCTTGATAGATCGATCGTGATAATTCTGCCGACATCCCCGTTGAAGACGAGCTTTTCATAGTCATTGCGAATTTGCATGACTTTATCACCCACATGAAAGGTTCGGCCCATGCGGCACAAGGGAGTGATGCTGGGATTGAGCGCTTTTTGCAGAACGACATTGAGATTTTCGGTTCCGATCATTCCTTTTTTCATAGGAGACAGCACTTGGATATCTTCAAACTTATGAAGCCGAGAGTTTGAGGGAAGTTTTTTAGTGATGAGCTCCACGATAGAATCGACAATTTGTTCAGGCGTTTCTCCTTCGATAAATCGAAAATCGGAATTCCCACGCAGATCGGGAAACTCTCCTCGGTTAATCAAGTGAGCGTTTGTCACAATTTTTGAATGGGCAGCTTGCCTAAAGATTTGGGTAAGGCAGGTGACCCCCATGCGATCCGATTCAATCAGATCTTTTAAGACATTGCCTGCACCTACGCTGGGAAGCTGGTCGATATCACCAATCAGAATAAAGCGGGCAGAGGTAGGGATGGCTTTGAGCAAGTGAAACAAGAGAAAAGTGTCGATCATGCTTGCTTCGTCAACAATCAGAAGATCACATTTTAGAGGATTATCTTGATTCCTTTTAAAGCCGCCTGATGAAAAGTTCATTTCAAGAAGGCTATGGAGAGTGTATGCTTTTTTCCCCGTGATTTCACTCATCCGTTTGGCTGCTCGGCCCGTAGGAGCGGCAAGTAAAATGTGGTCGGTGAGTTTTTCAGTGATACATAGGATAGCACGGGTGATCGTGCTTTTTCCAGTCCCGGGGCCTCCCGTGATAATATGCACTTTTTGTTGTACTGCTTGGGCAATTGCTTTTTTTTGTTCTTCAGCAAAGGAGATTTTAAGCTTTTCTTCAGCCCATTGAACTGCTTTTTCAATGTGAATAGAGCGAAGATTACAAGGAGATTCTGTGAGTCGTCTGAGTTGATAAGAAATTCCTTTCTCAGCCAAATAAAAGGGCTTTAAAGCAATAAATCCCTCTTCTTCAATCAGGTCGCTTTCAAGAAGACTGCGCTCCAGGCCTTCCTGAACTTTGAGGGGTTCAACCATAAGTATTTTAGCTGCCTGAGCAGCTAGCTCTTCTTTAGGATAACATGTATGTCCTTCATTGGAAAGCTCCCAAAGAACAAACTCGATCCCTGCTCGGATTCGAGTCAGGGAGTGAGGAGGCAGACCCATGCGGATTGCAATTTGGTCGGCCCACTTAAATCCGATGCCGTGAATATCTCTTGCAAGGATGTAAGGATCTTGTTTAACTTTTTCGATACTTTCATTGCCATAGGCTTTATAGATCTTTTGAGCAAAGGTAGGTGAAATTCCGTGAGATTGCAGAAATACCATCACCTCTCGGACTGCTCTTTGCTCATGCCAACAAGAAATGATCATTTCGATCCTTTTACGTCCAATTCCAGGGACAGTGCTTAGGCTGTGAGGGTTTTCATCGATAATTTTGAGAGTGTCAGTGCCAAATTGGCGCACAATGCGTTCAGCATATGTCGGGCCTATCCCTTTGATCATGCCCGATTCTAAGTATTTTTGGATGCCCACTAAATCAGAGGGTTCTTTGGATTCAAAGGACTGGACTTCGAATTGGCGGCCGTATTGAGGGTGGTGTTTCCAGTCCCCAACGCAACGAATTGTTTCTCCTGGCTGCAAGGTAGGTAGAGGACCGACAATACAAGTTAGCTCTTGTTTCCGAGGCTCTTTTAGACGGGCAACAGTGAAACTTTCTCCTGCAAAAACAATACTCTCAATATATCCAAAAAGTTCTTCCACGTTCTTACTATACTTCATTCGAGCGAAAAAGTATTTGTTTTTTTAATATAGATTTTAATCGTTCCATGTCTTAGAATTCTCATTCCTATTCCGGATTAGCTCAGTGGTAGAGCACCTGACTGTTAATCAGGGTGTCGCTGGTTCGAAACCAGCATCCGGAGATCTGCTGCTTATGGAGCCAAGCGTTAGTTTAAGTGAACCTTAGGTTGAGTCCCATGGAAAGAACACAACTAAAACTCAATCTGTGGTTCATAATCAGCTGCTTGGTATACCCTAGCACAAATAAACGAGAGTATCCCTTTTTTAACGAAATAGGCAATAGCATATTCTTAGAATGCCCTGTTCTTTTGCATCTGAAAAGGGTAAAAAATGGCCGCATAGATCATGGGTATGAATGCAGTGTTGAAAACACGAAGAGAAAAAGTCCTTGAATTTCTAACTGTTTAGTTGCAACATTAATCCTCTCTGCCTCCATTCTTTATGAGACATAGGGATTGGAAAAAATTTTAATCTTTCTGAGTTAGATAAGAGGAAGTGAATTTTAAAATGAGTCATTTAAGAGAATTCGAAGCATGACAAATCCAGTTGTGATGGAAGATATTATATCGCTTTGTAGGAGAAGAGGTTTTATATTCCAAAGCTCCGAAATATACGGAGGGCTTCAAGGTATATATGATTATGGCCCTTTGGGAATCGAGCTTAAAAGGAATCTCAAGATGGCCTGGTGGAGGGCCATGGTGTATGAACGGGATGATATAGAGGGCCTCGATTCTTCTATCATTACCCATCATTTGACGCTGAGACATTCAGGTCATGAAGATACTTTTACCGATCCCATGGTGGATTGTCGCTCGTGTAAACATCGAATGCGTGCAGATCATCTCATAGATCATCAATGTGATAAGTGTGGATCTAGGGATTTGACGGAACCGAGGAAATTTAACTTGATGCTGCGCACCCATCTGGGCCCTATTGATGATGGGACAAATTATGCTTACTTACGACCAGAAACAGCGCAAGGAATTTTCACAAATTTTAAAAATGTTCTAGATACCACTTCTAGAAAACTTCCTTTTGGTATTGCTCAAATAGGAAAAGCTTTTCGGAATGAAGTAACGCCCAAGAATTTTATTTTTAGATCGCGGGAATTTGAGCAAATGGAACTGGAGTTTTTTGTTGAACCAGGCTCGGATGAGCAGTGGCATGATTTTTGGGTCAAACACCGTTTGAATTGGTGGGTTAAGCAAGGACTTTCAAAAGAGAATTTAAAACTCCAGGTTCAGGCAAAAGAAGAGCTAGCGCATTATTCGAAAGCAACCACAGATATCTTGTATCATTTCCCCTTTGGATTTGAAGAATTAGAAGGGATCGCTAATAGGACCGATTTTGATTTGGGATCTCACACCAAATCCCAAAATGAACTATCTATTTTTTCAAAGGTCAAGAGCAATCATGATTCAACGGCTATTCTGGGGGTTCAGAATCTTGATACAAAGCACTATAGAGTCCCTTTTGTCATTGAACCCTCTGCGGGCGTAGATCGGGGTCTTTTAGCCCTTTTAACGGAGGCCTACAGAAAAGAAACATTGGATAAAGGGCAAACGCGTATTGTTCTTAAGTTAAAACCCCACCTTGCACCTATTAAGGTCGCCATTGTTCCTTTAGCACGCAATAATGAGAAGATCGTAGCTAAAGCCCAAGAGATTAAACAGGGCTTGCAGAGGCTGGGATTAGGGCGCATCAAATATGAAGATATTGGAAATGTAGGTAAGGCCTATCGTAGGCATGATGAAATTGGTACGCCTTTATGTATTACAGTAGATTTTGATACCTTTGAAAACCCCAAAGAAACGGTCACCCTCCGCTATCGAGATTCAATGGAACAAGAAAGGATACCGATCGCTGATTTAGAGAATTTTTTAAAGAATTATTTTAGTAATGATTGAAAATACTGCATTTAAAAGCTAGATCCTCGGTTTTTCAATCAGATTCATAATAATCAGAAGACTCTTCATCAGAACTACATTCAAAATAAAAATCTGCTGGCTCGGGATTTTCTTTTTTATCGGTTTTAACTAAGTACTCTTTTTTTGTAGGATCTTTTAGCGCCATTGCTTTATCTAAGAAAGTGGGCTTTGAAACCTTTTCAGCAACTTTTTCAAAAACAAATTCGCGTTTTTCATCGCCTCCTGAATAAGATTGTTCTTGTCTTGTTTTAGAATGACAATATTGAGTATAACGATCTGTCCCAAAATGACGTTTTCTAATTAGACCATATCCAGCTAAAACAGAAGCTTCCACTATCGGATTTTCTTTCTGTCTAATTTTCCAATATCCGTTAGATGAAGTAGGCTCTTCTTGAACAAGGGTCACATGGATCCGATCGCCTATCAATTGCAATGAAGAACATGATTGAAAAAATAGAGGTAGTACTTTTTGAAAGGTCTCTCTTGATTTCGGGTCTTTATCACCGAAGGGACAATTCCAATGAATGCGTTCAAATCGACGTCCTTTAAAAAATCTACCGATATTTTTTGCGTCCACGTCAAACAAGATCTCCACTCCTTGTTTTTGGAGAAAAAAAACACGATCAATCACTTCTTGGTTAACAGGTGCAAGCAGCTCAGTTGCTATAATCGATTGAGACAATTTGGGATGAGTATCCTGATGTTTAGATAAAAGTGCCTCTGTAAATGTAAAATTCCCTTCTCCAATCAATAGTCTTTTTTTGCATTTTCTGTGTTTTAGAGGGCGAATATATTCCTCATTTTTCGTTAGTGCATATAAATCAAGCGAGGTTTTCCTCTTTAGCTTTTCATATGTTAATTTTTTCAAATAACAGAGAAAGTTTTGAATAGGCTCCTCGTTTTGTGGTTGTATCTTTCTTGCTTTTTCGTAAAAACGGCGCGCTTGGTATAGGGTATTGCACTTAACAGCCGCTTCTAACCCTGAAAGATAGATTTGATACGGCTGTTCATTTTTTTTCTCGTAAAGACCTGCTAATTGACGATACAGATTAAGATTAGTAGGATTGTAGCGAAGCTGTAACTGGAGTTGATCGATTTGATAGTCAATGTTCTCATGCTCTTTAAAACAGGGGTTGAGGATGCAGATGGAATCAGAAAACTTAACAGCGACAGATCCATCGACTAACTCTTTGAGTGATTCAATTTTTCTATCATCTGTTGGCCTAGAGAAATGAAGAGTCCCATCTTGTTGAACAACATAAATTCCAGATCCCCGGCTATCCGTGGCATACATCACAGAGCCATTTGATAATAAAATCATATCATTGATACCCCAACCTTTTGGACTAGGCTCTGGCGTATGTTTAAATGTTTTATTGGAGTAAAAAGATGGGGAGAATTTTCCTTTAATTACGAGGGTTTCATTATCTAGCAAAATAATTGTATTGTACAAACATTTTTCCCACAAAGTAGAGTTTTGAAATGGAGTGGAGACTTCCGTTTCAGCATTCCATAATGTTAGAGATTTTTCATCCTTATGCAAAACCACGATATTCATATTTGAGATTAAGCGGATTTGATGAATATTTTCAAATTTGTATTCGGTTTTTTGGTACTTTTTATCTATAGGATGATACTTTTGGATAACAATTGTATTCTCATTTAAGTAAGTAATAGACCCATCCTCTAAAACAGAAACTTCTCCTTTGAGCTCGATCTCTTCCAATCGTGCTTTTGACTCAACATCAAATATGATTGCATTTTGCTGAGAAAATTTAACCACCAAATGATGAGAGGTAACAGGAATAATTTCTTCAATTTTGTCTGCAATGCCAGTGGGGGAGGGGGACAGTCCTGATATATGAAGATGTCCTTTCTCATCGCCGATAACTAAAAAGCCATTAGCATCCTCTGATAAAGCTGTAATCGTAGGTGTTGGATAAGAGGTTACAGTCCAATTATCATTGACGGGGTCCCATGTCTTCACAGTGTTGATAAATGCGTAGCTAATCGTTCCATTGGATCGGCATACCCATTTAAAGAGCTTAGCGTTAGAAGATGAAGAAACCACTGAAATCTCGTTTCCTTTCTCCCAAGATGTTCCCCCTGCAAAGAAGGGCTTAAAATGAACTTCCTTTTGTTCTGCTAGATAAACCGGCTTGAAATGACGGTTTCGAAGTAATGATTCAATCTTAGCAGAGCTAGAAGAAAAGCCCAAGGAGCAGATGCTTTGAGTTTGCGGCAATACGACCTTAACCAAGTCCTGAATATTTGAAACGCGTGCTTGAATGGTAAGCCTACCAGACACATCTTGTTGTTCTAAAAATTCGATTTTGGCTTCTGGCGAAACATGCACCCCAATTTTCAATACTGACATATCAACCTCCAAATATTAAAAAAACATTTTAGATATGAAGGAAATAACCATACAGAAAAATCTTTAGGGGATTAATTTTGTTCCCCCTTTCATCTGATAGTAACAATCTACTCATGCATTTCTCCCCCCTTTGCAGTAAGAAATCATAGTCAAGTAAATATTTTAGGTGCGCTGCCTAATACTTGAATCATTTTCCCTGTCTTCTCTTAAAAAAATAAGAGTCCTAAAAAAGGAAGCCCTCTATCCTTTGGGCCCATATTTTGAGATGGGCTCGTTTTGAGGATCCTTATTATTGGGAAGAGACCCATTGGCTGTGTATTACTTTTAAGGGGATTTTTTAATAAAATATTTAATATACTCTCTTTTTATGAGAGATTGGATTATAGTGAAAGAAACTACATTCTTTTATATGAAAAAGTCATTATTTTTATATTTGATATTTCTCGCAGGGTGTCACTCTGTCTACATGCCACCTACAGACACGGTGGAGATACCTCCTTTTGAGACAAAAAAACCGATTCGGATTGCTCTTGTTTTGGGAGGTGGAGGTGCCAAAGGGCTTGCTCTATTAGGCGCTATTCAAGAGCTCGAAGCTGCAGGGATCCGGCCTGATTTAATTGTAGGATGTAGTGCGGGTGCAATGGCAGGAGCCCTGTATGCCGACGGACAAGAGCTAAAGGGGGTGGAGAAGAATTTTTTAGCTCTTAAGAGAGCAGATCTTCTCGACTTTTCTTACTTTAGACCTCTTTTTGGAATTGTCGAAGGAAAAAGTATTCAAAATGTAATGAGAAAAAGTTTAAAAGCTCAAACATTTGAAGAGCTGCAAATTCCGCTCATTGTTGTAGCGACCGATTTATATTCGGGAGACGTAGTGGAAATTTCCCATGGAGATATAGCCAAAGGGATCGGCGCTTCTTGTGCTTTTCCTGGCATTTTCAAACCTATTCAGCTATATGGTCGCTATCTAGTAGATGGAGGGGCGTCTTGTCCTGTCCCTGTCTCTATAGCTAAAAAGTATGGAGCGGAGATTGTCATAGCGGTGGATGTGACAGGAAAATTGCCTTCTAATGCAGCCTTGCGGCATCTCATTAGCATTGGAAAACGAAGTCTTGATATCGCCTATCGAAAATTTGTCGAACTCTCCCTTTCTCAAGCAGACATTGTGGTTAAGATGGAGTTTGAAGATTGCGGCACATTTAGCGACCACTTAAACGAGCATCTTTACCAACAAGGCCGCCTATCGATGCGTGCTAAAATTCCTGAAATTTTACAAAAAATTTCGAAACAAGAAAAATAGACCCGTTGCTTAAGCTAAAGTGCAGTCGATCTTCCTTCCTTTATTTTTAAATGGCTCTATTGTTATAGCACATTTAAGAGAGGTGGTGTATGCTCATGAGACTCCAATGTTTTTTTTTAGGATGGACTTTAGTGACTTTTGCAATTGAAAGGACCCCTGAGCAAGCCTTAAAACAGCTGATAGAGGGGAATGAAAGATACAAGCAAGAAAAGCTTTTGCACCCCAACCGGAGTAAAGAGGCGCGGCTGACTTCAGCAAGCGGACAAAACCCTTTTGCTATTATTCTCGGATGTTCTGACTCTCGGGTCTCTCCCGAAATTATTTTTGACCAGGGGATTGGGGACCTATTTGTCGTACGTGTTGCAGGAAATGTGGTCAGTCCTGTGGTGCTCGACAGTATTGAGTATTCAGCGCTTTATCTAAAATCGTCGATCGTGATGGTGTTAGGTCACCAAAGCTGCGGAGCGATTCAAGCTGTGATCAACGGCCAAACAAAAGATATTGAAAACATTTCTTCTCTGATTGCTCCTTCCCTTGAGCTTGCCCGCACTCAAAAAGGTTCTCTGATTGAAAACACGATCAAAGATAATGTTCTTTATTCCATTGACCAGCTTAAAAAAAGTCCGGCTCTTGCTAAACTCATCGAAGAAAAAAAGATCCAAGTGGTAGGAGGATATTATGATTTTTACACAGGGGCTGTTGAAATCGTAACCAAGTGAGATATTAAGGAATCTTTAAGAAAAATGAAGGGCTATCAAAACAGAGTGAAAATACGATTGGTTTTGCCTTCACTAAACCCGGGCGCTAAAAACCACTCCATGGGCTGGCTCTTTGTACTAAGATCGATTCTTCAATTTTTTCTTTAATTTGAGAGCGGCAGAATTGAGGCAGTACCGTTTACGGCTGGGCTTAGGTCCATCATTGAAGAGATGGCCTAGATGGCCTCCGCAATGATGGCACTTAACTTCGGTGCGTTTAGTGAAAAAACCGACGTCATCTTCATAGTCCACAGCCTCAGGTGTGATAGGTTCGCTAAAGCTAGGCCACCCTGTCCCTGATTTGAACTTGGCTTGTGAGCTAAAGAGAGGCTCCTCGCACCCGGCACAGACGTAGGTTCCTTCTTCAGTGCAGTCCCAATACTCTCCTGAAAAAGCCTTTTCTGTTTCCTTTTCTCTTAAAATACGGTACTGCTGAGTGGTGAGCTTTTTCTTCCATTCTTTCTCAGATAGGGGATGTTTTTCACTCACAGCTTTGCCTCTCCTGTATAGTTCAATATAGAACATTTTTATTATAAAATAAATTTTAAATTTTAATTATTTTATAAATAATTAAAATTTAATAATATAAATAAATTTTTTTTTATTTAGATGAAAGGACCAATCGATACCGCGCTTGATTGTTTTTAAGACGTGCAATTGCTTGGTTGATTTCTGTCATGGGGAAGGTCTCCACTTGAGGGTGGATACGGTGTCTTGCTGCAAATTGAAGCATCTCATGCATGTAATAGCGGCTTCCTGTCCCATTTCCACAGAGGGTGCGGTTGCCTGAAATGAGAAGGCGAGCGGGGATATGAAGATCTGAGCTTGGGATCCCTACAATGCAAAGCTTTCCCATGGGTTTTAGGAGGGAAAGGATAGAAGACCATTCAAGAGAAGCGTGGACGGTCGAAAGGATAAAGTCGAACTGAGCAGGTATCCCCATTCCGCCGGGGCTGAGAGTGTTTAATAGAACAAAGTGGTGCGCCCCGAATTGACGAGCTTCGGGCTCTTTGTCTGGGGTGGTAGAAAAGGCGGTGATTTCACAGCCGAATGCACGCGCAAACTGCACTGCCAAATGCCCCAATCCTCCTATTCCAATCACGGCAACCGATTGAGGTGCTTGAACTCCATATAATCTCAAAGGAGTATAAACGGTGATCCCTGCACATAATAGGGGGGCTGCAGTTGTAGAAGGAAGCTCAGGAGGAATAGGATAGGCAAAGCGGTAGTCCACGGTGATTTTATCGGCAAATCCTCCTTGACGATCGACGCAGGTGCGAATCTTGTTGGGACATGAGGGTTCATTTTGAGTGAGGCAGTTGTCGCAATTGAGGCAGGCTCCGCATTGCCAGCCAACGCCGATTCGATCACCCACCTTTAGATCTTTAACGTGAGACCCGAGTTTGGTAATGTATCCGATGATTTCATGACCTGGAACTAAAGGATATTTGGAGATTTTCCAATCGTTCTCAATCAGATGCACATCACTATAACAGAGGCCACAGCACTCGATTTTAATTTCTACATCAGAAGAGCTCAGTGAGGGAGGAGAATAGGTATAAGGAATAAGCGGACTTTTAGGAGAATGTGCAGCGTACGCATGAAACATGAATTTAAGATATCGAGTTTAAACAACTTTGGCAATAGATTCTTCAGAATCTACAGGAATGCGATAATTGAAAAAATTCTTAAGAGGGCCCAGATAATTTTTAAATTGTTCAGGAACAACGGGTTTCATCACCCGATCCAGAAGATCTTTCAGATTTTCTTTGATGAAAATTTGTTTAACTGCTTCTCCAAGGGCTGAATTTAACAATTGATCTCCTACATCGCCCCCTTCGCTGCTGATATCTGTGAGCTCGATCTGAGGAATAGATTTAAGTCGTCGGATTTTTCCATCAGTTTGGTATAAAAGCTCCGCTCTAATGTTGGTCAATAGCAGTCTTTTGATAAGGATAGTTTTATCCGAGGCCCATTTCTTACTCTCTTCTTGCGCGTTTTGCGCATTAGTCAAAAGAGTGCTCCAGTTGCCTCGGGTCGATTGAGGACTGTCAAATTCAAGGCCAATATAAATATTGCTTACGATAATTTGGTCGATTTGAATGTGGTTGTAAAAGTAATGAGCAAGGGGGGCTTGAATTTCTATTTTTTGTGCGGAAAAGGCTTTAGGAAGTTTGAATCCAATAGGATTGTGGATAACAAATTGTTCGACTTTAAGAGCATGGGGGGAAAGCTTCATATCCCCAATCTCTACGTCTACTTCCAAACGTTTGGAAAGATTAGAAGCAATTATATCGGGCATCCGAGACCACAGAAGGAATAAAGAGATGGTTCCTCCGAGGAGGCACAGCAAAATAATACCGAGAATACCTTTAGCGAGCTTCCTCATAATGGGGTATTTATCAAAATATTATTTTAATTCAAAGCAAAAAAGAAGCACCTTTCTAAGAAAGGTGCTTCTTTGGGGAAAGGAGATTAATAATCTCCAGCACCAGCCATTGGATTCATGGCAGGCTTTTCCTCTTCTTCTTCAGTAATCATCGCTTCTGTGGTCAGAAGGAGAGAGGCGATAGAGGCTGAAAGTTCGATTGTCAGACGGACCACTTTAGTGGGGTCTACAATCCCTTTTTTGACAAGATTACCGAATTCATCGGTTTGAGCGTCCCATCCTTCATAGGTAGCCATTCCAGCGACTTTTTGAACGATGATGGAGCCTTCCTTACCGGAGTTCTCAGCAATTTGCTTGAGAGGCCAGAGAATGGCTTTCATGATGATTTCAACCCCGACTTTTATATCACCGGTCAGAGAAGCGGCTAGTTTTTCCAGAGCAGGAAGGCACCGAATGAGAGCGACACCTCCACCTGGAAGGATACCTTCTTCTACAGCAGCTTTGGTTGCATGGACTGCATCATCTACTCTGTCTTTTTTTTCTTTCATTTCAATTTCAGTAGGAGCCCCGACTCGAATAATTCCAACCCCACCGGCAAGTTTTGCAAGTCGCTCAAGGAGTTTTTCTTTATCATAGTCTGATGAGCTTTTCTCAATTTCTCTTCTGATTTGTCCAATACGATCTTGGATGGCAGATTTTTTGCCTGTTCCTTCAACGAGCGTCGTATCGTCTTTCTTAACAACCGCTTTTTTCACACGGCCTAGCATATCAAGAGTTGTATTCTCGAGTTTGAAGCCGAGTTCTTCGCTAATGAATTTACCACCTGTAAGGATTGCAATATCTTCCAGGATGGCTTTACGGCGATCTCCAAAGCCTGGCGCTTTGACGGCGCAGACTTTTAGTCCCCCCCGGATCTTGTTGACAACGAGCGTTGCGAGAGCCTCACCTTCAACATCTTCTGCAATGATAAGGAGAGGTTTGCCAGTTTCTGCGGCAGCTTGCAGAACAGGAAGGAACTCTTTCATGCCACTGATTTTCTTCTCATAGATAAGAACAAAGGCATCCTCAAGAACGGCTTCTTGGGCTTCCGCGTTAGTTGCAAAGTAAGAGGAGAGATAACCACGGTCAAAGTTCATTCCTTCCACAACGTCGAGCGTTGTCTCAAATCCTTTTCCTTCTTCAACGGTGATGGTTCCATCTTTACCTACGCGTTCCATGGCGTCTGCAATAATGTTTCCAATTTCGGTATCGCCATTAGCAGAGATGGTGGCCACTTGGGCAATCTCTGTTTTATTTTGAATGGGCTTACTCAGCTTCTTAATTTCATCTGTGATTGTTTTAACAGCTTTTTCCACGCCTCTTTTGAGTTCAATGGGATTTGCTCCCGCTGTGACGTTGCGGAGTCCTTCGCTGTAGATGGCTTCAGCAAGAATCGTTGCTGTGGTGGTTCCATCTCCGGCTTTGTCAGCGGTCTTATTGGCGACTTCTTTCACCATTTGAGCGCCCATATTTTCATGTCGATCTTCGAGTTCGATTTCTTTTGCAACTGTCACACCATCTTTGGTGATGTGAGGAGCGCCATATTTTTTGTCTATCACGACATTCCGGCCTTTAGGACCGAGCGTTACTTTCACAGCAGAAGCAAGGGTCTTCACACCTTGTAAAATTTTTTGCCGTGCATCTTCTTTGAATTTAATATCTTTCGGTGCCATTCTTTTTTACTCCTAAAATTAGTTTACAATTGCCACAATATCTTCAGCTTTTACGATGACGAAATCTTCGTCATTAATTGTCACTTCTTGGCCTGCATACTTATCCATTAAGATAATATCCCCCACAGCCACAGGCATTGGGAGAAGTTTGCCTTCTTCTGTCATTTGGCCAGGCCCTATAGCCACGACTTTGGCGGTTTCTTGTTTTTTCTTTGCAGAATCAGGGAGAATAATCCCGCCTTTTAAAGTTTCTTCTTGCTCTAGACGCTGCGCTACAACGCGGCTTCCAAGAGGGCGAATTGATAACTTTTTTTCAGTTTGTTGTGCCATATTCATCTCCTATCGTAATCAGGTTTTTTGCAATGACTCTATTGTATGTCATGTGAACATTTATAACAAGCAAGTTAGCAATTGTCAAGATCTATTGCTAAAAAATGCAGATTTGACGGGGAAAAGAAAATTTTGCATGATGAGGATTTCTATTGTAAGGCCTCATATGAAAAATTTTTTTTTGATTTTAGGATATCTGAGTCAAATCCAATTGAAGGAGCTAGAAATGAACAGATCTGAGATCCTCGCCCATGATAAATGGAACGTCGAAGCTTTATACCCTTCAATAGAAATGTGGAATAAAGATTTTAATTTTTGGAAAGAGCAGGGTCCTGGAACGCCCTGGGATCAAATTAAGCATTTGAAAGGTCGTCTCAAAGAAGGGGCTCCGATCGTGGCTCAGCTTTTACGCCTTTATCTCGAATTGGATCGACACCTGTCTAAGCTCTATGTTTATTCCCATTTAAGGCATGACGAAGATGTTGGAAATACAGAGAATAAAGAGGCTCATCTGAAAATCACGACTCTTCAACACGATTTTCGAAAAGACATGGCTTGGATAGAGCCTGAACTTCTGCAATTATCAGAAGCAGAGCTGCACTCTCTTTTACAAAGCCCTGAAATTAAACCTTACCGATTTTTCTTAGAGAAGATGGTTCGGCTCAAGCCTCATACGTTAGATGCGCCTCAAGAAGAGATGCTCGCCCGTGCAGGCCTTGCGCTGGATACCTCTGAGCGGATCTTTAGTGCCTTTAACAATGCCGACCTTAAATTTCCAAAGATTTTAGATGAAAAAGGAGAGTGGCATGAACTCACGCAGGGCACCTATATGATGTATATGGGAAGCCGTGATCGAGTCCTACGAAAAGAAGCATTTCAGGCACTGCATAAGACCTACGGTCACTTTCAAAATACGCTCTGTGAATTAATCCATGGACAAGTACAGAAACATTTATTTTATGCAAAATCTCGAAAATTTAATTCGTGTCTTGAAGCGGCTTTATTTCCTCATCGGATTGATACCAAAGTCTACCGCGCTCTTATTGAAACTGCCCGGGCCCATCTTCCGGTGCTTCATAACTATATGGCTCTTCGGAAAAAATGGATGGGAGTGGAAGAACTTCATCTCTATGATCTGCGGGCTCCTCTGATTCCTGATGTCGAAATTAAGATGGATTTTGAGCAGGCAGCTCATATGATTGTAGAATCGGTGGCCCCTCTAAAGGAGAATTATCAACACATCCTTAAGAAAGGCCTCTTCGAGCAAAGATGGGTCGACCGGTATGAAAACGAGCGCAAACGATCGGGGGCCTACTCAAGTGGCTGTTATGATAGTTACCCTTACATCCTGATGAACTATCATGGCCGGTTACAAGATATCATGACCTTGGCACATGAAGCAGGACATAGCATGCATTCGTACTTTTCCCATAAAAATCAACCTTATCAAGACTCATCTTATGTCATTTTTGTAGCGGAAGTGGCCTCGACTTTCAATGAGGAGCTCACCCTCATGCATCTTTTGAAAACACTTTCTGATCCCAAAAAGAAAGCCTATCTTATTAACCAAAAAATTGACGATCTTCGAAGTACATTCTTCAGGCAAGTGATGTTTGCTGAATTTGAGCTTAAAATCCATGAGAGTGTCGAGCAGGGCATTCCCCTCACGCCTGATTATTTGAATAAGATGTACCTTGAACTGAATCGAGATTATTTTGGACCTTCGGTGGTCATTGATGAAGAAATCCAGTACGAATGGGCTCGTATTCCGCATTTCTACTACAACTTCTATGTGTATCAATATGCAACGGGAATTTCGGCTGCATATGCATTGGTTAAAAAAGTTCTCAAAGAGGGGCCCGAGGATTATTTGGAATTTCTATCTGCAGGAGGAAGCAGATATCCATTGGAAATTCTAAAGAAAGCGGGAGTGGATATGACAACTCCAGACCCTATTCGAGAAATAATGAAGCGATTTGAGGAGTTAACGCGGGAGTTGGAAGGGGCTCTTAACCCACCCCTTTTAGAGATAAACTAAAAAAAGAAGTTGCTTCTAAAATCCAATCCAAGGTATTGATTTGTGATCAAATTGGGAAATCATGAATAAAAAATTTATAGATACGTTTACAGTTATTAACGATAAAGGGCTTCACACACGCCCTTGTACAGAGTTGGTGAAATGTGCAACAGCTTTTAGATCGCAGGTGACGCTTCATTATGCGGGTATTAGTGTGAACGCAAAATCGCTTCTCGGCATATTAATGCTTGCCGCAGCGCGAGGAGCCCAAGTCACCGTGGAAGCGGAGGGTGAAGACGCCGAAGATGCGGTTCGCTCTATCCTTGAGCTTGCTAGCAACCAATTCGATATCAAGTATTAGGCCTATTAGATAGCGTCGTCCACGGCGACAGTTGTAAGCAGGACCTCGCGGGTGCAGAAAAGGGGAATTTTGAGCGTGAGGGCAAGGATAACGCAATCACTAGGCCGCGCATCCACTTCAAGGATTTGCTTCTGGTCTCCGAGAGGTTGTTCTAAGAATAGGCGTGCAAAGTAAGTAGTATCTTGGACATCGTTAATCACTACCTGAAGAATTTTGGCTCCCAGTCCTTTGAAAATGTGTTCGAAAAGATCAAAGGTGCTAGGACGGCTAGGATGGGCTTGCCCCACTTGAAGCTGGAGGTGATAGCCGACCTGCGGATCTGCGTAGATGGCAAACTTTTTCTCGGCAGTACCTAAAATCATGACAGTATAGGATCGGGACTGGAGCACCTTATGAAAGGTTAAAGGGACGAGCTCACTCATGATTTCTATTTATATTAAAAAGGATTACTGTACAACCACCGAACCGTCTTTAAATCCGATGATAACACGCCCTGCTTGGTTTTGAAAAAAGCCTGTTTCCACCACCCCTGACGTAGCGCGGATACGAAAATGGTCTTGTTCAATAGAATGAGAAGGAGAGAGGAGAATATCATAAATATAATTGTGATTCTCTGTTATCCAGGGTAGGCCATCCGATTGCAATCGGAGAACCCCTTGGTATCCAAGCTGCTGAAGGTGGTAAAGCGTCGCTGAAAGGCCGAAAGGAATCACCTCGATCGGTAAAGGTTTTGTTCCCAGTTTAGAAACGAGCTTGGTTTCATCAATGACCACAATCATCTCCCGACTCATCCGCGCTAAAATTTTTTCTCTTAGAAGAGCTCCGCCTGCCCCTTTAATCATTTGCTTTTGAGGGTCAATCTCATCGGCTCCATCGACGTAAAGGTCGAGGGATTGCAAGGTGCTTGGGTCGAGTACAGGAAGACCCCCTTTGTGGGCGAGAAGTTGGGATTGAATAGAACTGGCAACGACTTGAATTTGGAGTCCTTGCTGATAGTGTTTGATGAGAGCCTCAATGAAATAGGTGGCTGTCGAACCTGTTCCTAGTCCCACGATCATCCCGTTTTTCACTACTGTCGCAGCTTTCTCAGCAGCAGCTCTTTTACACGCTTCCATCATTTTGTCTCATTTTATCCGACGCAGAGACTCTTGATCAATAAAATTTCAAGTAGAGAGGAAGGAGGTCTGAAATAGATGCTAAAGAGGGTTGAACAAAATACAGAAGGAACCTATATTCCAGGACGACAGGAGCAACGCATGTCATCAGGTTTAAGAAAAAGTTTATTAATGATCGCAGAAGAGAGTGAAAAAACTAAGAAAGCACGTAAAAAGTTGAAATCCAAGCTTGATGGTACTGATAAAAAAATGACTGAAAAAGCCATCAAAGATAAATCTTTACAAATTGCGGGATGGATTGAAAGACATTTGCCCGATCGAATTTCGGTTGAAAAAGAGATTTCTCTCTTCGATCAAAATCGGAATTCAGCCAAAATGAGTCGTGTCATTGAAAAAATGGCTCAGGAATTATCAATAGAGCTACAAAATCAAAAGAGAAATAAATGAACAATGTAATAGATTGCTTAAAAGAGCGGGGAATTATAGAGGCCACAACAAGTGAAGAATTGAGATCGATCTGTGAAAAACCTATTAAGCTTTATATCGGATTTGATCCTACAGCTGACTCTCTTCATTTGGGAAATCTGGTGGGTATTATGGTTCTCAAATGGTTTGAAACGTTCGGACATACGCCTGTCGTTGTGTTGGGAGGTGCGACGGGAAGAATTGGGGATCCTTCTGGCAAGAGTAATGAGAGGGTTCTTTTAGAGGCTGAAACCATTGAAAGAAATATCAGTTGCATTCGGAGACATTTCGATCACATTCTCAATAAACCTTTAATGTTCAATAACGACTCTTGGTTTTCAAATTATTCATTCATCGACTTCTTACGTGATATTGGGAAACATTTCAGAGTGAATATAATGCTGAACAAAGATAGCGTGAAGAGTCGTCTCGAATCAGAAGAGGGGATTTCATTTACCGAGTTTAGCTATCAACTCCTGCAGAGTTACGATTTCTATTATCTTTATCAACAAGGGGTGATTTTGCAAGCAGGAGGAAGTGATCAGTGGGGTAATATTACAGCCGGAACTGAACTGATTCGGAAATTGTTAGGTCACACTGCATATGGACTTACTTACCCCCTTTTAACCCGCAGTGATGGCAAAAAAATTGGAAAAACAGAAGAAGGGGCTATTTGGCTTGCTCCTGAAAAAACCTCTCCGTATGAACTTTATCAATATCTTTTCAGGATGCCTGATGCTGATGTGATTAAACTGATGCGAATGCTCACCCTGATGAAAATGGATGAAATTCGGGAGTGGGAAAAAAAGCTTAAGGAGCCCAATTATGTTCCAAATAGCGCCCAGAAAAAGCTCGCTGAGGAACTTGTCAGATTCTTACACGGGAATGAAGGGCTCCATTCTGCCTTGCGTGCAACGGAGGCCGCAGCACCCGGTCATCAAACAGAGCTGAGTCCCGCTGTTTTCCGCCGAATGATGAAAGATCTTCCTTATATCACTCTTTCTAAAAATGAGGTCATCGATAAGAAATATGCCGATATCGCGGTTCAAAGTGGACTTGTGACAAGCAAAGGAGAAGCCACAAGACTCGTGGCTCAAGGAGGAGCTTACCTCAACAATGCGCGTGTGGAAGATGCCCATCTTTGCTTGCAAGATTCTCATTTGATTGGGGGAGAATTTATCTTGATGGCTGCAGGGAAAAAAAAGAAAATTCTCCTACACATTATTTAAATTTTTTAGAAAAAACTTGCCTGAAAATCAACAGGATACAACAATGGGGCTCAAGTGGGCCTTCCATCCTATAGAGTGGTTCTAGAGAAAAAGCGGCTCGCTCAAAAAGAGTTAAATCTGGAGATAAAGAGGGTATGGCTACGATCACCAAAAAAGAATTGGTTACTAAAATCTCGCAAACACTGAGAATTCATCCTAATGAAGTGCGAAATGTGATCCAATCGTTTCTAGATGAAATGACAGAATTCCTAGCTAAAGGAGATCGTTTAGAATTTCGTGATTTTGGAGTGTTTGAGATTGTGGAACGGAAACAAAAGATCGGTCGTAATCCCAAGAATGCATCGGTTGCCATTGTGATCCCTGCCCGTGCTGCTGTAAAATTTACTCCGGGCAAAAAAATGAAAAAAGTAATCGAACAATTACCTGTTCCACCCAAGACGGTTTCATAGAGGTTGTTTAGAGGTTGTTGCCTAATACAGCACTAAAGCACGCACGATATGCAGAAGAAATAGATCACTATCTTTTTCTGTTAAAAGATTTAGTTTGGAAAATCTTACAAGATGCAGAAGAGTTTTCTTCTTTGAAGAAACGTTTTGGAGAGCTTTTCAAACAAGGTTATCCCCCAGGACTTCAACTTCCTAGGGCCTATTTAGCGCTTATCGCTCATCTTCTTCATCTAGATCCCGCTCTCATCGTGCCTGAGCAATTTCCCAATGGAACGGCCCTTTTAGACACGCAAGGACTAAGTCAGTCCCGACAAATTCCTGAACCGATGGAACTTGCCCAACTGGGGATTCTTTGGATGATTTTAGGAGTTCGGCTTAACAATGAAGTTTTGCAAAGAGCAGGTCTTAAAATTGCAGTATGGCAAGCTCATCTTCTAGATAGCCAAGGAAGGCCTCATCTCTCTATTTGGTCGCGTGCTCAAACCTTCCGCCCTTCCCATTTTTATCACTGGAACTACGTTTTATTTTCCATTGCTTATCGGCTTACCGGAGAAAAGGGGTTTTTAAAAATCGCAGAACTTACTCAAAAAGAGGTATGGGATCCCATTGCATTCCCTATGAGCCTTTTACCCCTGGTTCCTTCTAAAATACCTCCCCCTATCCCACATTTCTACCATCCTTTTGCAGAAGAAATCACAGTAGGTATGATGAAATTTACTACAGCTGACATGAGTTTAATAGCCCACCTGAGTGGATGGAATTCAGGTCTTTTTTCCTGTCATAAGCAAGAGGTTGCTCTTGTTAATGCAGGTCCTCAAGTCGGTTCGTTTGATGACTTAACCCATTTTGGAATTACAAGGACATGGGGGGTCAAACCCCGCTCTTTCCAAGAAATGAACTGGGAAAAGACAGCTTACCATTGCCATCTCAAAGGATGGACCCAGTTGCATGCTCTGCCGTTTTGGCTAGAGCTGGATGTACAGCTTCAAGCAGGCCATGCAAATTTGAAAGCGACTCTCCAAGACAAAGAGTTTCCAGAATCTTTAAGCATGGTTCTGTTTCTAAAGTGTAATAAACTTATTTTAGGGGGGAAACATTCCTTAGAAATGGGAACTTTAGAAAGGTATGAAGGCAAAGCTCTTCCCTTGGAGCTGCAAGGAACGAAAGAAAAAATGGCCTTACATCCTGACCCCTCTTTAACCATGCAAGTTATTCCTTTGTCAGGGGGAGATCATTTTTGGGGAGCCCATTTTCTGGTCGCCTTCTCTTTTGGACCTTCCTTTAGCCTTACCATCAAATAACTTAACACTGTCTTTCGTCCTTTTCTAATCAAAGTAAAATTTTTAATAATTTGAAACAAACGATTTCATCGTGTATCATAGCCTTATTCCTGGTTTTATAAGGAGAAGAGGATTGAAGTTTCCAAAAATTATCTTACTTTTATCATTAGCCCTTTTTCTTGTGATCGGTATCGCTGCAAGCGTAAAGAAATGGGCTTCTGCCCCGCCTAAATCTGTTCTCACAGAGAAAAAAACTCTCACTGTTTCTGCCCCTATTGTGCAAGAAAGTGGTGAACTTCCTAGTGTAGATCGGATTCAAGAGCTTTTTTCAACAGGAGATAAAAAACTTCCCATTGTTGAAACTATTGCATATGAAAGTGCAGTTCCGTGGCTCAAAGGACGTCCTGCTTGGATTGGAGATTATGCAAGTTATTACGCCACCTCGCGCCATTTTATTGCTCGAAGCTTGAATGGAAAGCCCGACTATTTTACGCAGAGAGTTTCTCCTAGAAAGTTATTCAATGTATTTAGAAAAGATAAAAACTTTCAGTTTTATCTTTTAGTCGACCTTTCTCAGTGCAAAATGGCTTTTTATTACATTGATTTAGATGCAAATGAGCGCGTACTTCTTAAAACATATCGGGTGGGAGTGGGGAAAAAAACTGCGGCGGGATGTTTAACGCCTACAGGACGGTATCAGTTAGGGGATAAGATTGCCGTGTATGGGCCTGGGATTATGGGACTTTTTCATGAAAATCAGGTGGAAATGATTCGAGTTTTTGGAACACGATGGCTTCCGTTTGGAAAAGAACTGGGAAAAACATCTGAACCAAAGAAGGGATTTGGAATTCACGGGGCCCCGTGGGAATTTAATCAAAAAGAGAATCGATGGATCGAAATGCGGCATACGGTAGGAGCCTATGATAGCGACGGCTGCATTCGCATGGCATTTGAAGATATCGAAGAGATTTTTTCAATTGTCATTACTAAGCCTACAGTGGTGGATATTGTAAGAAATTTTAAAGAGGCGCGCCTTCCTGGAGTGGAAGTGGTGTTACCTCACCGGTAAGGGAGTTATGTTACAACACGAAAAAAAAATCTACGAGTATGAAGAAACGATTGCGAAGTTTAAGAAGCAGCACCAGGAAAATCCCCTCTTGTCTGAAGCTGAGCTTAACAAACTCGAAAAAAAATTGAATGAGCTTAAGAAAAAGGTCTACTCTAATCTTTCTCCTTGGGAGCGCGTAGGAATCTCGCGTCATCCTTCTCGTCCTAAAACGACCGATTATATTAAAAACTTATGTGAAGAATTTCATGAAATCAATGGAGATCGCCTATATCGAGATGATCCTGCAATCATTTGTGGGCTTGCCAAGATTGAGGGCGTGAAATTCATGATCATTGGCCAAGAGAAGGGAAGTGATACGGAATCAAGGCTAAAACATAATTTTGGAATGCCGTATCCGGAAGGGTATCGGAAAGCGATGCGCTGTATGCAGATGGCTGCAAAGTTTCATCTACCTGTTTTATGTCTTTTAGATACCCCAGGCGCTTATCCGGGACTTGAAGCGGAAGAGCGCGGTCAAGGAGCAGCCATTGCTCAAAATCTTTTCGAAATGGCCCGTCTTCCCACCCCTATTATTATTGTGTTAATCGGAGAAGGGTGTTCAGGGGGAGCTTTAGGAATAGGGGTAGGGGATGCCATTGGCATGCTCGAACATAGCTACTATGCGGTTATATCTCCGGAAGGATGTGCTTCGATTTTATGGAAAAAAGATGCTTCTAAAAATGAGACCGCAGCAGCGACCCTCAAGATGCACGCAGAGAACCTCTTGGATTTCGAAATCATTGATGAGATGATTAAAGAACCTCTGGGTGGGGCCCACCATGACCCTGCCACTGTGTATGCCAATGTCAAAAAATATGTGCTCGATCAATGGGAGGGACTTAAATCTATTCCTACCGAGGTGCTCATTGAACAGCGGTATCAAAAATTTCGTCATATGGGTAGGGTAGCTGTGGCGGATGATATATAAAATTATTTATACTCTCTCCGGTTCAAAAATACACAGGAGGCGTGAAGTGAAGGCCTAAAGGCATATTTTTCTTAAAAGAGCCTCTGCCTCATTCAACGATTGCGAGCCAATCTTCCCCGCGAGTGGATTATCGAGATGGTTGCCCAGGGAGACTGGAAGACACTACATCAGTTTGCATTAGAGCAAAAAGAAGCCATGGACTTGACACCAGAACGTTTAATCTACATTCCTAGACCTCGCAATAGACTTCTTTCAAAACTCAACTTTTAACTTTGGTTTTGGTTAAAATACCTTCAAACTATGAGGTGGTATTCATGAGATTTGAAGTTGTGCAAAATTTAAAAGCAGAAGAATTTCGTCGGCTAACAGGAGTAAAACGTGAGACGTTTAACAAAATGGCGGAGATTATAGAGCAAGCGCTCCCTGGAAAAAAATCACGAGGAGGCCGTCCTAACAGGCTTAGCGCTCAAAACATGATTTTGATGACATTAGAATATTTAAGAGAATACAGAACTTATTTTCACATTTCTACGAGTTATGGAATGAGTGAGAGTAACTGTTATAAGAAAATTCGTTTTGTAGAAGACACCTTAATTAAAAGCGGTAGTTTTCCTCTACCTGGCCGTAAAGCTCTGCTAAAAAGCGATATAGAGTATGAAGTGATTTTAGTAGACGCCACAGAGAGTCCGGTTGAAAGACCAAAAAAAAGCAAAGACGTTACTACTCGGGGAAGAAAAAAAGGCACACTTTAAAAACACAAATCATTGTGAATAAGAAAACAACGCAAATCATATGCACAAACTATAAGAACGGAAAATGCCATGACTTTCGGCTTTTTAAAGAATCAAAAATAGTCGTCCATCCGGAGATAGCAATTGGAGTGGATACGGGTTATCAAGGCCTACAAAAAATACACGCTCGAACCTGGATACCCAAGAAGAAAAGCAAAAAAACATCCTCTATCTAAAGAGGATAAGAAAAAGAACACAGATCTATCTAGGAAAAGAGTCGTTGTTGAAAATGTGATAGGGATGTTGAAACGATTCAAAATTATCTCCGACCGCTATAGAAATCGCCGCAAAAGATTCGGGCTTCGCTTCAATTTACTGGCTGGTTTATACAACTTTGAGCTTGAAAATTGAGTTTTGAAAGAAGTCTAATACCATTCGCAAGAAATAAATTCATAAATTCGACAAGGAGGCAGCCCAAATTTTTGTGCCTGGAGCGCGCGACCATTGCCGAATGGCAAGGCGCAAGTGAAGGCTAAAAATTTGTTGCTAAGCCGACGCGGTCAAATATGAATTTATTTCTTGCGAATGGTATAAGCTAAAGGTTCTTAGCTTTTATGGGCTTTTTTGAGCCTATTTTTAATTCTCTTCTTGGGGGGTTATATCAACTGCTAAGTGGGTGCTTCCAAAGCTTGTCCAGCCAGATAGCCGGTAGTCCATGCATTTTGAAAATTAAAGCCTCCAGTGACTCCATCGATATTTAAAATTTCTCCGACAAAGAAAAGACCGGGAACAATTTTGCTTTGCATCGTTTTAAAGTCCATTTCTTTCAGGGTCACTCCTCCACACGTAACAAACTCTTCTTTGTGGGTGGTTTTGCCCTCCATTTGATAAGAGTCGAGTTGTAAAGAGCTTGAAAGTTGCTCAATATCAGAATGACTTAAGTGAGCAAGAACTTTGTCTGTGAAAGGACTCGATAAAATTTTCCATAAATTTTTGGGCAGATCGCAAAAATTTAAATGAACTAATTTCTTCGAAGGATGCTCTTTCTTTAAAATTTTAAATCGATTTTTAAGCTGCTCTAGAGAAAGATGTGGGATCCAATTGATTTGAACGTTTGTGCGATACTGTAAAGCATGGAGAGGGCGCGCTGCCCATGCAGATAACTTGAGCACTGCGGGCCCGCTAAAACCAAAATGCGTGATAAGGAGGGGTCCTGTTTGTTTCATACACAAGGCTGGTAGGGCGACGGTCGCATTTTGCACAGCAATTCCAGAAAGAGTACAAAGGCGAGAAGTGGGAACATTGAAGGTAAAAAGAGAAGGAACGGGGGGATCAATGGTATGGCCTAAAGAGTTGGCCCATCGATGGCCTTCCGGACTACTACCTGTGGCTAAAACTAAGGATTTACAGATAAGAGTTGTTCCATCGCGCATTTGAATATGAAAACGCCCTTCTACATGAAAAATGGAGATAATATGCTGGCGTATGTGAAGGTTGACCCCGAGGTTACAGGCTTGGTTTAAAAGTGCATCGATGATCGTTTGCGACTGATCTGTCGTCGGAAATACCCTGCCGTCTTTTTCGGTTTTGAGGTGGACCCCCTGTTTTTCAAACCACCTGATGGTATCTTTCGGTTGAAAGCGGTAAAAACACCCTAGCAGCTCTTTTCCTCCTCGTGGATAGTTCTGAATCAGTTGAGCAGGCTCAAAACAGGCATGGGTTACATTACATCTTCCTCCTCCAGAAACACGTACTTTAGAGAGAAAAATAGCTGATTTTTCAAGGACGGTTACACAAAGCGTAGGAGAGGTTTCTTTAGCGATGACAGCGGTGAAAATGCCTGACGCCCCGCCCCCTATAATTACTACATCAGTTTGCTGAGATGTCATAATAGATGAGAGCTTTGCGAGGCTTAATAACAGCTCCATCCATAAACCCTGTGGGCACTTGTTGCGAAAGAGCAGGCGCGAGAGTGTATAACAAAACCTCATCTTCTATTAATTCATTCATAAACAGATAAAAAGGGGGAAGCTCATAGCCGTTAAAAAACAAGTGAGGAGGAGAATTAGAGGGATAAACCTGCGGAAGTTGACTTGAACATCTTCCAGTCAGATAAGCGGCGGTTTTGGCGCCGACAAAAAGATCCCCCTTAGTGGCAATATTCAGAGGATTTTTCTCCGATCCTAAGATGCCCTGTTTGGAGTTAAGAACAATAGGACCTTCTGCTTTAATGGCAGTTCGAATCATCCCTTTATCATATAATAGACTTTCATCGTATTCCAGCGCATGAGCCACTTCCATAAAAATTTGACCTGCTTCCACCTGTCCTGCTAAGCGAATATCTCGGCTCTCAACCTGCAATTTTGAAACGCTTTCACCGATTTTCTGCAAACGGGCTTCTCCCCCGCCTGTTTGGATGGTCACTTTTGAAGGATAAAACGTACTCACTTCAGGAAGATCTAAATCTCCTCCCTGTGTATGCACTTTCAAATGGGTATGCTCGCCGAGTTGGATTGTCGCATTCTTAGAGAATCGAAGAGGGAGGCCTGTTGTTTGAAGTGCAACATCTCCCTCATGTGTTAAAACAAGCCCCTTTACATTCCATAATTGTTCGCCCGTATAGTAGGTGGATCCCCTACCCTCTACACTGTTAGAGTTGAGGGTGAGGGAGCCCTGAATACCAGGCATACCGAGTCTTTCTCCTCCAATGGTGTCATGCAAAATCACTTTTCCTGAATTAAACACCATATTCCCCAGAGGTCCCTTGAGTCCAATCGCCCCTTTAATTTCCGTCACAGATTTATCATTTTGAAAATGGAGAGTGCAAGAAGGAAGAGCTGCATCGAGTGTCGAGGTGAGGAGAATAGGACTTTTGTATTTACTTCCTATGATATGAATTTCATCTCTTTTCACCACTGTGACAGGCCCATCGAAAGTAAGGGATTTATCCGCGATAACATTATGTCCCAGAAATATTCCTCCAGGAGCCGTGTAACAAAGTGGTCCCTTGGAAATAACAGATTCATCCTGAAGAATTTGACGGGCTTTAAGATTCACCTCTTTTGCCTCGATCTTCCCTTTTATCAACATCCGGTCTGAATTTGTACTCAAGTGTCCCACTTTATTGGATTCTAGCCATTGAATGTCTTGATCCGCTTTTAATTGACATCGATGCGAGACATCCAGCTTACCTGCAATTTGAATCGTATCGGCACTGGCTTCGAATGCGTTCGTTTGCGTGCGGCTTCCGGCTCTCAGAAAGATCCCTCCGTCTTTTATTTCAATGTGATTTGCTTCTACAACTCCTGTATCATTAAGCACACTGCGGATGACTTTTTGGGCCATAGAAAGCTTGATAAAAATCTGAGAAGATTCGATCTCTCCCTCTAATTCGATCGATCCTTTTTTTAAAGGAGCTTCCACTGCAAATTGGATCTTATCATCTCCGTCAAAATCGAGAGTAATGACTTCTCCGCTCAAAAGGTAGGTCTTACCTGCCTTAGCTGAAATAATTCCTTGATCAATAATCGATGGGGCCATGAAAACCACGTGACCGGTCGCATGGATCTGTCCTTGATGAGTAATACTACTTTCATACGCCTCAGGAGATAGCTTAAACTTAAACCGATTTTTCAAAAAATCATCGTTCTGAATGTCCATCACGGACGCAATCAAAGTTCCTACGTTCAATTGAGCGGTTTCAGAAAAAATAATCCCATTGGGATTGATCAACAAAAGCTTCCCATTGGCCTCTAGCTTTCCTCGAATAGTGGAAGGATCTTTTCCTTTTATACGGCATAAAAGCGTGGATTTAGAACTTGGCTGCTCATAGCGCGTAATTTCTTGCGGTTGAAGGTCGAATTTCTGATATTCGAGAATGGTTTTATCACTCACTCGCACTAATTCTGTACCACCCGACAACTCGTATTCGGCGTGGCCTTGAATGACCTCCGGCTTTCCACTAAGAGAAAATAAACAGAGGGGTGAGAGAAGAAACAATAGTATCTTTTTCAAAGGATATTCCATGCGACTCTAAAATATGTAATCGTGTTAGAGGACCGATGTCTTTCGGTGATGGGAAAGCCGACATCAAAACTCCATTCCAACTTCCAAGGTCCATGGAGACGCACCCCGGGTCCCGCCGACATCAGCATCACCCGCCCATCTAATTTTGTATGATCCGCATTCTCAGTTACTCGACGTAAAATATCTGTCCCTATTGAAAAAGTTTGACCCATATCCATAAAGGCTACAAATTGCAAAAATTCTCCCCAGGTTTGTTTGTTGGACCATGGAAGACGGTGAGCACGCAGAAAAGGAGGAGGAACATGAAACTCTATCGTTCCATAATATCCACAATCGCTAATGCCTTCCGCAAGTGGATATCCACGGACAGTATCAATTCCACCGATATAAATTTCTTCGGGAAGCGGCAGCTTATCCACACTCATTTGACCTGCCACGTTTAAGAGGATAAAACAATTATAAGGAAGTTGTTGGAGCCTTTTCCAGCCTAAGTTCATTTTTAAAAACTGCCCTCCTGAACCCAATCGGGTGCTATCATCACTTTTAGCTGATGAACCTCCAAAAATTCCAGGAATTCCCCATCCAAACGAAAAGTTAAATAAATTACGCCCTTTCCATCCATCAATGTAGTCGATCAACATTCCCGCCGTGAGCACCCTTAATTTGTTAAAACTTGCCCTCTTGCCATCCCCAAAGTTTTGGATTTGCTTCACATCAAAAGAAGAAAAAAAGTCGGTGTTTAAAAGGCGCGTGCGATGCAGAGCTTGGTTGAGTTTAACCCCCCCGATATGAGACCTTCCCACATAACAGACTTGATCCACTTTATCCGTCTTGAAATTGGCACACAGATACGAAAGATCCAGGGAGGTCCCTATTGTATTCACAGGGGCATGGTAAATAACATCGGTAAAATTGAGATGGGAGATAGGCGAGCCAAGGACTTCGATCAAGGTTAGAGAATCTCCATACATGATAAGATTTCCATAATCAAGCCGGGTCCCCGTTCGCTGGTGTGTCGTATGATCTGAGCCATAGTTGTTCGTATCAAGCGTTAGGTGAATGGGTCTTTTATCCGCTACCTTCAAAACCAAATCGGCCGTCCCAAATTGCATTCCTTTTTTAAAAACAGCTCCCACTTCCAAGTCTGAATTTTCATCGAGTAAAAATAAGGTTTTTAAAATTTTATTATACTGAATGGGTTTGTTTTTATATTTCTCAAAGTAACCTGCAATAAACTTCGTACTATAATGGCGGTTTCCCACGACGTGCACCGCTCCCAGCTTTCCTTCAATCACCTCAATTTTGAGAACCCCCTCTCGAATCTCTTGCGCAGGCAGATAGGCGCGCGTCAAAAAATACCCTCTTCGAATGTATTTATTCTGTATTACAACGCATATCTCTTTAAGCTCTTTCATTGTCAAAGGACGGTCTACATACGCTTTTAAAGTGCGCTTGAGTACCCGCGATTGAATGACGGTATTTCCTCCTATTTCGATCGAACGGATTGTGATTTTCTCTCCCCCCACATCCAATTCTTCTTCCGGCAGATCCCATTCCAGAAGAGGAACTTCTTTGGTGGGATCCACTTGTTTGACTTTGTATTCTTCTTCGATCTGCCGATCGACCACCCCCGCAGGAGGAATAGGAGGTGAATTCGAAGACGCGATAAGATGAGACGCGCTTAATAATAAAAGTGAGAGGCGACTTGAATAAAGTCGCTGAAGAAGTGCAACAAAAGTTTTCAGAAAAGAGACAATTTTAGTAAGTAAATGAGATTTCGAAAGAAGTCTAATAAACGTTTTAGCTTGATACATATTTCTTCCACACTGGAGCTCGCGTTATTCTTTCACAAAAAGCAGAATAGTCTCAAGAAGTAGTTGCAAAATTCAGGTTTCATTAGACTTTTTCGAAAAATGAATATTTTAAGCTTCAATTACATGCGGAATTTGATTTTTTAAAAGGTCAAACTGTTTGGCAAGCTCAAGTGCTTCCTCTTCTGTCAATGACCCACTGTGAAGAGCAAGTTTGATTCTCTCTCGCTCTTCCAGCCAGTTGCGCTCTAAGATACGCCTCAAAGTTGATTGCAGAGATTCTGCGGCTTTATCGGTATTAATTTTCCGCTTCATCATTTCTAAGATCAAATCTCCTTCTTCTTCTTTTTCAAGGCCCGCTGCGCAGGTGAGCAAATCCACCTTGCGACCTTCCTGAGCCCCTTGCAAGACAAGTTCAAAAAGCCGCCGGCACATCGGAACTTTGAGCTGTTCTGGCCTGAGGTTAAGCTGAGCCAATTTGATGAGCTTTTCTGAAAGATTTCCGGAAAAAAAGAGAAGCCGCAAAAGATCTGCTTCCAGAATTTTATCCGCATCGACATATGCATGCGCTGTATGCCCTTCAAGGCGGATCATCAGGCGCGGCATCGTCCCTGTGTGGATCACTTCAGGAGGCAGTTTTAAAAGCTCTGCTAGCTTTCGAAGACTTTCGTGGATCAAGACCGGCTGCTCCCAGCTGCGTACTTTCTCAATCAGTTGCTGAGCTAGCTGATGTTTGCCTGTGGGAGTATCGACTTGGAGAGAGTGAGAAAATTTTTGAACTAAGAACGTCAAATAATCCAGGGGATGCTGAAGGAGATTTTCAAAAAAGGCAGGCCCTTTTTGGCGTAAAAGAGCATCTGGATCTTTATGTTCTGGAAGCTGAATGACCCACACCTCAATCCCTTTTTTCTGAAAAAGATCTCCGATTTTAACTGTCGCTTCTTCCCCTGCTGTATCCCCATCCAGCGCTAAATAAACCGACTGCACTCCCAGCTGGATCAGCTCCCTCACGTGTCCTTCCCCAAACGCTGTCCCTTGACCTGCAACGGTCCAATCATATCCTTGCTGTATCAGCCTTAAACAATCGATCTGGCCTTCGACGATCAGAGCTTTCTTCTCTTTCATGATCCGCTTACGAGAATAACTCAACCCAAAGAGAACTTGCGATTTTTTAAATAGAGGCGTCTCTGATGTATTGATGTATTTTCCACCGAAGGTCTCTTCTTTGAATTTACGCGCTGAAAATCCGATAACATGTCCCATCCCATCGCAAATGGGAAAGGTAATTCTCTCGGAAAAGAAGTCTCTATTAGGACCTTGATCGGACACAGAAATTAATCCCCCCTTTTCTAAAACGAGATCTGAAAAACCTTTACTATGAAGAAGTTTTTGAACTGCCTTGCGATCACGGGGCGCGTATCCCACCCGAAATTGTTGGATAAATGCTTGATCAATGCCTCGATCGTAAAGGTATTTAAGTGCCACCAATGCTTCTTCTGAATGAAGAAGAAGAAAATGGTAAAATTCGGATGCAAGCTCGAGAGCTTCGCGGATCAGCATCTTGGAAGGACCTGCGGACTCCACTTGTTGAAGTCGTTCGAGGACGACCCCAAATTTTTCAGCTAGCAATTCAATGGCTTCCACAAATCCCAGTTTCTGAAAATTCATCAAAAAGGCAATCGCATCCCCATGCGCTCCGCACCCAAAACAGTGGTAGTGAGAATCTCCACGGTGGATGATGAAAGAAGGGGTTTTTTCCTCATGAAAAGGACAGAGCCCCTTGTAGGTGGTGCCTGAACGCTTGAGGGTCAGATAAGAGCCTACGACACTGGGTAAGTCTATCCGCTGTCGTAAAAGATCAAGGCTTTCTTTTGTATAGAGAGGCATAGGTTTGAGAATAAGATATTGGGGCCCCACTTGGCAATTTGTTTTCTCGATCGAGAACCCTCGAATAGCGCGTATAGTGTTAAGAAAAATAATAGTAAACCTTTAGCTTAAGCAAGAGATCTAGTTATAAAAAAGCCCAGATGAAGTGAAATTTCGCTTTTAATATCAACGATTCAACTGCTTTACAAAAATGATTCTGAGCGATTTAATTAATATATGGATATCTTAAACGAAGAGGGTAAACCTGATATCTCCTCCTACGATCCTTCATGGGATGAATGGAGAACCGAACAGGTACAGACCATTACTCACATCCTGTCGACGGTCTTTAAAGTGGAAGACGAAGCACGTCAAATGCATGCCCCCTCCCGCCTTCTTCGTCGATCTTCGATCGCTTCTCCCAAAGATCAAGCTGCAATGAGGCAAAAGCTCAAGCAAATTCGCCAACAAATTTCTGAATATGAGGAGATGCTTAAGCTGGGTCTTAAAAGAGTTGATATAGCGCTTGAAAAAATAGATTCAGATCCCTTTGAAAATCGTCCTAAACCGACGAGTAAAAAATTTTCTAGACTTAAGACGGTGGTTCTCCCTAAAATTTCGATGGCTTTGCGAAGAATTTTTGGCCCCTTTTTTAGATTTTTTTAGATTTTTGGAAATGGCATTAAATCCCTTCAATAGGATAATGGTGGGATGACAACCCCGATGATGATTCAGTGGCAGGCGTGTAAAGCGCAGGCAAAAGGAGCGCTCCTTCTTTTCCGGTTGGGTGATTTTTATGAGGCGTTTGAAGAAGATGCTTTCGTCTTATCGAAAGAGCTTGATTTAGCCCTGACTAAAAGACAAGAAGTCCCTATGGCAGGAATCCCTGCCCATTCTGCAGAGACGTACTTGGATAGGCTTGTAAGCCGTGGCTATCGGGTGGCTCTTGCAGAGCAGATAGAAGATCCAAAAGATGTTAAAGGTCTTGTCAAGCGAGAAGTGGTCCGTCTTTTAACACCGGGTTCTCTCATTCAATCTGCGTTGCTCCAAGATAAAAAATCTAATTTCATGGTAGCCATCACGCAAGTCAATGCTCTTTTTGGCCTGGCAGCTTTAGATGTCACCACAGCTGATTTTAGGGTGATGGAGTCGACAGATCCTCATCTTCTCCTGGACGAACTCTCCAGGCTGAAGGCTCAAGAACTTTTAATCAGTGAAAAAGCATGGAAAACACTCCAAGCTGACTTGCAACCTTTATCGATTGCAGCAGTCCAAGTTCGAGAAGGGTGGCAATTTGATTATCAAAGCAGTTTAGAAAAGCTCACACGCCACTTGAATGTTCATTCGCTGGATGGATTTGGATTAAAAGGAATGACTGCGTCTGTCAGTGCAGCAGGATCACTTCTATCGTATGCTCTTCAAGACTTGAGTTTAAAGCTTCCTCATTTAAAAAAAATCTCTCCTGTCTATCCGGAACACTATTTGTTGCTCGACCGCACCACCCAAAAGCATTTGGAGCTTGTGGAGCCTTTATACGACAAAGGAGTTTCTCTTCTTTCTATTCTCGATCATACCATTACCCCCATGGGCGGTCGCCTCTTCAAAGAATGGCTTTTGCATCCTTTAATGTCAGTGCCAGAAATCCAAAAACGGCAAGACGCAGTGGAAAAATATGTTCAAAATGATCAAGAGAGAGAGGCCCTTCGACAGGCGCTGAAAAATGTGCGGGATTTAGAGCGACTGATCATGCGGATTGAAACAGGGTATACTTCCCCACGAGATCTCTTGGGACTGCGTTATTCTTTAGAACCTCTTCCGGAACTTTCTAAATATCTGCAAATGGAGGATCTCTCTTTTTTAGAGCAATTGCTGCGAAAAGCCATTGTCGACAATCCTCCTCTTAAACTTACTGAAGGAGGAATTTTTAGAGAAGGATATCATGACCCCCTCGATGCACTTCGAAAACTTAAAATCGACAGCCAATCTTGGCTTGCTGCCTATCAGATGCAACTCAGAGAGCAGCTTCAAATTAAAACCTTAAAAGTCAGCTATACGCAAGCTTTTGGATATTACATCGAAGTCAGCCGGGGCCAGTCAGAGAAAATGCCCGCCAGCTTTCAGCGTAGGCAAACACTTGTGAATGCCGAACGCTTTATCTCTCCAGAGCTCAAAGAGTTTGAACATAAAATTTATTCTGCCGAGCAGAAAATATCCTTTTTGGAAAATCAACTTTTTCAAGAGCTGAGGGCTGAAGTTGCAAAATCGGCTGATACCATTCGAAGTATTGCTGCTAAACTGGCGTATGTCGATGTGATTTTAAGTTTTGCAGAGAAGGCAAAAAAAGAAGGGTTTGTCCGCCCTCTTGTCAATGAAAGCGATCAGCTAGAGATCACGGCAGGCCGACACCCCGTCATTGAAGCCTCGATTGCACATCAAGCGTTTGTACCCAATGATACCGTCATGGATGGATCAAACGGCCAACTCCTTGTGATCACCGGACCTAATATGGCCGGCAAATCAACCTTCATTCGGCAGGTAGCTCTTTTGGTGCTGATGGCCCAAATAGGAAGTTTTATTCCTGCCAAAAAAGCGGAGATGGGGATCGTAGATAAAATTTTTACACGGATTGGGGCAAGTGATGATTTAAGTCGGGGGCAATCGACCTTCATGGTTGAGATGAGCGAAACAGCCCATATTCTTCATAATGCAACCTCAAAATCACTGGTGATTCTCGATGAAATTGGACGCGGAACTAGCACCTATGATGGAATTGCTATTGCATGGTCGGTGGCCGATTTTCTCCTTACCACGCCGGGGAAAAGAGCTAAAACCCTTTTTGCCACCCACTACTTTGAATTAACAGAACTAGAAACCCACTTTCCAGGTGCTGTAAATTACAACGTAGCGGTCGAAGAATCAGAGCGGAAGATCGTTTTTTTACACCGTATTATCCGGGGAGGTGCAGACAAAAGCTACGGCATTCATGTAGCGGAGCTTGCTGGCATGCCTTCTTCCGTGCTCAAAAAAGCCCATGAAATACTCAATAAACTCCATAAAAACACCCCTGAGCTTACTCTAAAAAAGGATTCTCAACTTGAGCTCTTTTGATCTCACCCTCTTTAATCCTAGACTTCTTGATAAATATACAACAGAGCCTGGTGTTTACTTGATGAAAAACAGTCAGGGAGAGGTCCTCTATGTGGGAAAAGCTAAAAATCTCAAATCACGGATTAAGCAATACTTTACCACAGGCCGTGATGGTCGACCCATGGTCCCTTTCTTAATTTCACAAGTTAGTACTATTGATGTGATTGTAGTTCCCTCAGAAAAAGAGGCTCTTTTGCTCGAGAATACTCTCATCAAAAAGCACCAGCCGAAATTCAACGCTCTCCTTAAAGATGATAAAACGTTTGTCAGCTTGATGATCAACCATAAACATCCGTGGCCTATGATTCAACTGACTCGATATAAAGGGAAGCCGAAAAAAGAAGGTCTCTATTTCGGTCCTTATACGAGCGCTTATGCTGCAAGGCAAACTTTTGATCTGATGGGCCGCTTGTTTCCTTTAAGACAATGCTCCGATGAAGAGCTCAAAAAACGCACACGCCCTTGCCTTCTCTATGGCATTAAACGGTGTATTGCTCCTTGTGTGGGGCTCTGTACTAAAGAGGAATACCAAGCCCTTGTAAACCACGCCACCCACTTCTTGAAAGGTCAAGATAAAGAAGTCCTTGAAAACCTTAAAACTCAGATGGGAAAGGCCTCCGAAGAATTGGAGTTTGAAAAAGCAGCCACCCTTCTAGAACTGATCAAGCAAATCGAACATGTGACGGCAGGAAGTGGCCTTGTCGCCAAAGCGATTGGAAAAGACACTGATGCTGTAGGCTTTTATCGGGAGGGCTATGATGTGATGATTGTGCAGCTCTTTTTTAGAGATGGCAAATTAATAGGCTCCGAACACTATCCCTTCACCGATGTGGTTCAAAGCGATGAAGAGCTCCTATCTTCTTTTATTGTGCAATATTACAAAGACCAAGCGACGCTTCCTAACCAAGTGATTGTTCCGTTTGAACTTCCCCCGGATCTAGAAGAAATTCTTCATCTTAAAATTTTCTATCCAAAAAAAGGGGAAAAAAAAGAAATTGCTCAAATGGCCAAAAAAAATGCTTCAGTACTCTTCAAACAAGAAAAAAATGATCAAGAGCTGAGCGAGAAAATGCTCATGAATCTGCAAGAGACATTAGACCTTGTCCGTTATCCTGAGCGCATTGAGAGTTTCGACACCTCCAATATCTCAGGTACCGATCTGGTTGCTTCTATGGTGGCCTTCACAGATGGAAAATATGATAAAAAAAGAGGACGTCTTTTTAAAATTCGCGATCTTGCTAAAGGAGATGATTATGGAGCGCTTCGAGAAGCTCTTACACGAAGACTTACACGGGCTAAGCAAGACAACGACCTCCCCGATCTCATCATTGTCGATGGAGGCAAAGGTCAATTGAATGTCGGATTAGAGGTCTTAAAAAACCTTGACATCGCTACCGTGGACCTCATCTCTATAGCCAAGCAAGAAGGAAAACACGACAGAGGATTAACGCAAGAAAAAGTTTTTACGGCTTCAAAAAAAGAGCCCTTTCTCCTCCCTGTTCATTCACCTATTCTCTTTCTTCTGCAGCGCATCCGGGACGAAACCCACCGGCGCGCCCTGGGTTTTCATCGGAAAAGGCGCGAGAAACGCGTGATTTCCTCTTTTATTGATGAAATCCCAGGGATTGGAGAAATCAAACGAAAAAGGCTTCTTCGGCATTTTGGAAGCTTACAACGCATTCTCAAAGCCTCTTCTGCTGACCTCCTTGCCGTGCAGGGAATAACTTCAAAAGACATCGAACAAATTCAGAAATTGTCGAAAAGACTACTAGATAGAATCGACTAAAGGGGGGTTAAAAAGCATCTGAATATTCAGAAGGAGCGAGTGAAGTGCTTTCTTCCACATTCTCTCCTTTTGTAATTAAGCTTTTAAAGATCACATGTACGAGGCTTACGTGCAGTCCTGTGAGATGGCTCAGTTGCTCTGCGACTTTTTGATGGATTTCCTGTGCTTTTTCTGGAATGACAATGCCATACGCCACACTCACTTCAATCTTCACTTGAATAGAGTGGGTCTTTGGATCTTGTTCAACAGAAATCCCTGAAATTCTTTCTGCAGGTTCACGGCCCAAGAAATAGTCGAGAAGGTTTCCTTCAACAAGACCCACCCCTTCAATATTTAAAAGACATTGCACCACAATCGATTGAAAAACTTTGTTTTCAATATCTCGAACATACAAAGTTTCTGGAAGCTCAACTTCTTTTGCATCTATTCTTTTCAAAGAATTTCCCACCTCGACCTCCTTCTTGAGACCTTAATTATAGTGATCCTCCCATATAATATCCTACAAAGTTTGCTGCAGCTCTTGAATTTTTTCTTCCGTCCTCCGGATCTCTTCCTCCATCTGCGCTATTCTTTTTGAGATTTCAGCTTTCAAATCTTCTGTAGGAGCACTACGAATCAGGGTTTGAAGGATCTGGATCTGCTCTTGGTTCTTGAGAAATCTCCGCTCTTGGTCGATGGATTGTAAGAGAATATAAATCTGTTGTCGATAGCTCTCGATCTTTTTTTCAATTTGTTGCTTCTCTTGTTCAGAAAGAGACAAACTTTTCACTTCCTCTATAGGTTCAGAAATATAGAAAGGGTCTTCCTTTATTTTAAGCTCAGACTCTACCTGCGGCTTGTTCTCACCCTCCGTGAGTAGCACTTTTTGGGCTACTTCTTGCACCTTTGGATCGGACAGTGTGGGATCACGAGGGGGTAATGGGAATGGGACGGCAACCCATACTTTAGATCTAGATGCACCTAAAAGATCGACCACTGCTCGCCCAATGGCCTCAAACATCTTTTCTTCGCTGATCTTCTCTTTCGCCTTTATTTCTAGGGACGTTTCTAAGGGAACCGGCATCGTTGTAAAATGCTCCCCGTCTCTATCATCTATCCGCTCGACCATATGTCAACTCCTTGTTAAGGATTTATTAGGAAATAATCTACACATTATCAATTTTTTGAGGAAATAAAAAAAAGAGAATAGACCTCTTTCTTAAGTAAGAGGTCTAATATAAAAAAATTTATACACACCGCCGAAGAGGATGTTTCAACAGCGCGTCCTATCTATTTTAAATGAGCCGTCTATTTTAAATTACCAGCTGGCTTTCACAATCCCTGGAATCATACCTTGGTTGGCAAGCTCCCGGAAGCAGAGGCGCGACATTTTAAATTTACGCAAGAATCCGCGGGAGCGGCCTGTAAACTGGCAGCGGTTGCGAAGACGTGCAGGGGATGAATTTTTAGGCAGTTTATTCAGGGAGATCATCGCAGCAAGCCGTTCTTCATCGCTCTTGCTCAGGTCTTTAACTATGTTTTTTAACTCTTGGCGACGACTCCACTTTTGTTTAACAAGCCGCTCGCGTCTTTTTTCTTTTGCAATCGAACCTTTACGTGCCATTATTTCTTTCTCCCTGGACCTTTTTGACGTTGTTTACGGTTTGGATCAATTTTATTGATCACATAAATACGACCTCTGCGGCGTACAATCTTATCGCCTTTTGAAGTGTCTGCTTTAATAGATGCTCGAACTTTCATGAGATACAACCTTACCTTAATTAAAGGCGTTATTCTAGAGGTAAGAACATTTTCTTCGCAATGGGAACTCTTTCAAAGAATTTTTTTGAGTGATTGATTGGATTCCGAAGCGTAGGACTCTGTTAAAAAATGAAGGGGGGTTAGAATCTCGATTTAGAATCTGTCATTGACGAGAGATCCTAAAATCAGTTAACATACGTTGCTTAAATAGAGATAAGGGTTATGAAAAGAACATATCAACCGAGTAAACGTAGACGTCAAAAAAAATGTGGCTTTCGCAAGAGAATGAAGACCGCTAAAGGACGCCAAATCATTAATCGTCGTCGTCGCATCGGTCGCAAGCGTCTCTCCGTTTAATACTTTCTGTAGAGGTGATTGCAAAGTTTTTATGAGTAGAGGGGAAAGGAAATTCTCCCCCATCGATTGTTTATCTTTTGGATTTCCATTATTCTATTAACAAAAATAATTGATGTAAAATTGAAAATAGACCGAAAATTCCATATTTTTATTAACAGAGCAACTAACTCTCTAATGCATGAATAAAGTTCATCGGTTCCCTAAAACCGCCCGCCTCCGAACTCGGGCAGAATTTCGTCATATTCAGCGAGAGGGTAAGCGCCTCATGGGTAAATTCCTTTGCTTTCAAAGCATCCATGAAAATTTTATGCGTCCATCCTCGTCATCTCGCCTGGGAATTACCGTTTCTAAGCAATTTGGAAGTGCTGTAGCCCGGAATCTCTTTAAAAGACGTGTCCGAGAAGTTTTTCGTCTTCAAAAAAGTCATTTTCCCTGTGACCTCCAGCTCCACATCTCCCCTGTACGTAAGGGGGTAGGACTCCCCACAGTCCAGCAAGTAGAAGAGGACTTTAATGACTTTAAAACCCGATTATAGAAATTTGACCCCTTGCTTAAGCTAAACTTCTATTTTAACTTATTTTGTTGTTTATGAAGATAAATAGTTATGATAAATAAAAGAACCTTATGCTTAATGCAAATCAAAAGCGAGCTATTTATACGACGGAAGGACATGTTTTAGTGCTTGCAGGCGCAGGCAGTGGGAAAACAAGCGTTATTACTCATCGAATTGCTCACCTTATCAAGGATAAAGGGGTTTCCCCTTCTTCAATCTTAGGGCTGACTTTCACGAATAAAGCTGCGGAAGAGATGCGCAGAAGGGTCGCTTCCATGGTAGATCCCTCTCAGGTAAAACCCCTCACTCTAGCAACGTTCCATAGCTTTTGTATGCGTGTTTTGCGAAAAGATATCGACAAGCTAGGCTACACTAAGGATTTTAGCATCTACGATGAAAAAGAAGTTCGGCGGCTACTCAACCAGCTTGTGAGAGAAGAGCTGAAACACGATGGAGATCTTCCCTCTCTTGATTCTACCCTTGCCGCCATTTCCCAAGCGAAAAATAAAGCCTGGACTCCTGAAGCAATGGAAGGAGATGCCCTGTCCAAAAGTCTTTATGGGAAGCTACAAACAAATATGCGCGCTTGCAATGCGGTTGACTTTGATAATCTATTATTTCTCACCTTGCAACTTTTTGAAGAATTCCCCGTTGTGCTCGCCCACTATCAAGAACGGTATCGCTACATTATGATTGATGAATACCAAGATACTAATCTGGTCCAATATCGGCTAGCCAAGCTTCTGAGTGGCAAATATAAAAATCTCTGCGTTGTAGGAGACGACGATCAATCCATCTATGGATGGCGTGGGGCAAATATTAAAAACATCCTCCAATTTGAGGCCGATACGGTCATTAAATTAGAACAAAACTACCGCTCGACTCCTATCATTCTGGAAGCGGCCAACCACCTGATCCGCCACAATCATGAACGGCATTCCAAAGAGTTGTGGAGCACTCAATCACCTGGAAGACCCATTGAGATTTTCCATGCCCCCTCTGAGAAAGAAGAGGCTCAAGCAGTCATCAACCGGATGGTGTGGTACCACCAGAATGAAAACATCCCTTGGAATGAGATGGCTATCTTGTATCGATCCAACCTTCTCGCGTGCCCTTTTGAAATGGCGCTTTTAAATGCGACATGGAATAAAAATGGGAGCTGGAAACGGGGAATTCCTTATCAAATCTTCGGGGGAACTGAATTTACCGAGCGGAGCGAGATCAAAGATTTAGCGGCTTATCTTCGGGTGATTACCAATCCGCAAGATCAAGAAGCCCTTTTACGTATTATCAATGTCCCTCGTCGGGGAGTTTCAGATCAAGCGCTTGACAAACTGACGCAGAAAAATCGGCGTGAAAAACTTCCCCTCTGGAGTGTTCTTGAAAATGCCTCAACCGAAGATGGCCTCTCTGAGCGCGCTTTAGGAGGAATTCGACATTTTCTTGAAATCATTCGGCAAGGCAAAGAAAAATTTGGCCGCCCTCCTTATTCAGAAGCCCTTCGATGGCTGGTCGATACGGTCCACTATAAAAAAGCTATCCAAGAAGAAGTCAAAAGCGATAAAGCCCGTGAATTTAAATGGGGAAACGTCGAAGCCCTGATCCGCTCTGCTGAATCATACACCGATTTACAGGAATTCTTGGGCGCCCTGGCCCTTGAGGACCCCTCTTTTCCTCTTATCGAAGGAAAAGGTCACACTCATCATGTCAATCTCATGACGTTCCATAGTGCAAAAGGACTTGAATTTACCCTCTGCTTTCTCGTGGGACTTGAAGAACAAATCATGCCCCATGAAAAAAGTATGGCAGAACGAGGACTTGAAGAAGAGCGGCGCCTCATGTACGTTGCTATGACACGCGCAAAAAAACACCTTTTCATTTCGATGGCACGTCAGCGTATGCGCCATGGTAAACGAGTAGGATCAACTCCTTCCCGCTTTCTTTTTGAGATACCTCAAAATCTTACTCAAATCCGCTCCTATACTGAATTAAATTAGACCTCTTGCTTAATCAAGAGGTCTATTCTACTCTTTAGAAGGCCCTTCTCTTAAAGCGCTCAACATCTTGTGCACATCCAGCTCGCGTCCAGCTTTTTGAATTAACCCTTCATCCTTCCCTTTCCCACCGAAAGCTTTGTCGTCTTTAACCAAATTAAAAAGTTCTGGTGTGTAATTCAATTTGCTACATCCTCTAAAAAAAAGACCTTGATTATGGTAGTAGATACCACCACCGCTTAACAGTACAGAGCTAGTAACGCCGTGAGCATCGAGTTGGGTTAACATTGAAATATTCGGGGGAAATTCCTTTAAATGAGTACAGAGGCTCACATTTAATCCTTTAAGTTTTTTACACCAATCGGTCTTTTCTATCATCTGGTCGAGCTCATTTCGTCCTAAATCTGTTGCGCTTAGATCAAGGACCTTTAAATTTTTAAATACATTTGTTTTTAGCCAGTCATTAAATCCCATCTTTAAAACTTGAGAATTACCTGCTAAATCAAGTCTTTCTAAGCTTTCAAAACCTTTATTCGCAATCCAACCAATGCCCTTTCCGGTTAGACGGGGATTTTCATGAAGAATCAGGGCTTTTAGATCCTTGAAATAGCCTGAATCAGCCATATATTCTAGATCTCTATCTGTGAGGTCTATCCTACTAAGATTAAGTATTTCCAGCTTCTCCCCAGCCGCTTTTGCGACCTCCTTTAAACCGCTATGCGTTAATCGTGTGTTATTGCTTAGGTCTATCTCTTGGAAGTAGCTAAACCAACCAGCTGTTCCGAGTCGCTTTAAATCTGAATTTTCCAATTGGCAGTTACTAAGGATCAGAATTTTGTGAGTCCCTTCCGAATTCGATTTAAAAATCTCTTGGACCTTTTCCCCTAGCTTGGTCAAATTAAAATATCTCAAATCACTAATATAGTTACTCAAATAGAGCGGATTATTTTCATCAAATTTCAACTTAACTTTTTTGACGAACTCTATGATTTTTTGATCATTGTTTCTGGCATACCATTTTTTGGTCTCCATCCCTAAGATAAATCCGGTAGCTAGAGACAAAATAATAACTGCCCTAAAGTTAAATCGATCAACTAAATTGAATATAGCACCTCCTGTAACAGCAAGAGCAGCTATTTCAACCCCTTTTAACCACTTGCAACGATCTTGAAGTTCTCTTTTCACTGGATAATAGTGATTGATTGCTCCCACAATAGATATTCCAAAAATAAAACTCCCCGTTAGAGCAGCCCCTGCTAGGCCTAAATGCTCATGGATCACAGAAACCATTCTCCTTTTTACTCCTGAACAGACCGAAGCCCACACTTGCTGAGCATTTAGCGATTTGAGAATGGTAGCTACAGATGTAAGTAATGATGCCCTGTTGATAACCATTTTACCTCCTAATGCTTAAGTATATAACATATCAATGAAATCGAGTTATTGACCTATTAATAATTTTGCCTTTTGATGAAGTGGTAAACGTCTTGAATCGTTAGACCTTTAAATGGAATACAAGACTCAAAATGATTTCCTCTTAAATGATGGAGAAAAATGGGCGTACCTTTTCCTTCCGGATTGTAAATTTTCGGGTTAAATCGTTTTTCCATCAATATAATCGGACAATTGATCATAGCAGCAAGAGCTTCTATTTCTAGCTCAGTTGCCCATACTTGAGACGTATTCATGCGCTCTAAGTACTGCGACCAGTCTTCAAATAATACAGCCACTCTTGCTTCACCCACATTCAAGTGACTTTCCTTGTAGTCAATCTGTGTAGAGTATTTCTCACCCTGTTTTCGCATAAACTGCACGACATCTTGCCGAAGTTTAGATGAGGTGACTTCATCCTCACTAAGCTGAGCAGCAACATTATCGAATAAACAATCCCCAATAATGCGGGTAAAGTCTTCTGTTTCAAGACCATATTTCCCTAACCAACCCGATTGCTTTGATAATTTGCTAGCTAAAATGGAGTTATGGGATTCTTTTATAGATTCAAGATAGAACTTTTCTTGTAGTGCCCAACGGATTAAGCTGCAAATAATGTTTAAACGGTATTGCTCTTTACGGCTCCCTGAGCTGAGGAGCCCGCTTTTAAAAGAAGAAAGTTGATAGTATAATTGTTGTAAATCTTCAATATTTGCAGGAAGAGTACGCAAGACTTTATAGACATAATCACTCATTGGATCGGTATTGCTAGAGGGCCAATTCTTCCCAAGGTCAAACTCAATACTCTCTGTAGGCACTTCAATTGCTTGCCACTCTTCTTGGCCAACCAAAAGACATAAAGGTTGATCTTTTAGAGGTGTATTTTCCTCTAATTTTTCTACACTTGTTAATTTCAATGCTTCTTGTTTTGCCATTTGGATGTTGCTCAGATTCTCTTTAAGCATGAGGCAGTATTTTTCAAACAACTCAAAAGCTTTAAGCTTTTGTTCTTCTTCTTCTGATTTGACAGAGAGGCTTATATTATCTATCAAATTGATGAGATAGACGTTGCAAGACGAAAAAATCATTTTTAGATCGAGGAGAGATAGATTAAACTCAGATGTTGGATACATTTGATAGAATAGGCTCACCAGGTCGGCGTATACCGCTTCATTCATGATATAATTAGCTACTTCGACAATCCCTGTTTGTGAATTATGCTGTAATCCTTTTTGGTAAAACTGCAGTGCTGCTAATACACCTAATTTTTGCAATGCATCTACATCCTTTATGTTTCCCGCAAATATAGGATTATTTTTTACAATAGAATGATTCTTTTTAAATTCTTTTAATTTATTAAAATAACCATTGCCTGTTTTCTCAATCAAATAAGTGACAGAATTAATATGCAACCCAATAAAGCGGCGTTCCTCGTGATATTCTTTAATCGCTTTAGACTTGTGCTCGCTCTCTGAGTCAAAACCTTTCTCTTCTATTAAGACAATCACCCGTCCATCTGTTGTCCTTAAACAAGTTTTATGATCATACCCGCCTTGTGAATACTTCATTTTTTTACCGGTGAGTTTGCCTTTTTCATCACAAATGTGCCATGTTTGCGGATAATGACTGTGTAGGGCATCAATAATTGCTGATCTCATGTCTCCCTTGAAAATCAAAATATGACCGGGGAATTCGGCTAAATAAGCATTAGCTTCTTTGAAAATAGACTCTGGGATTAGTAGGATCGACTGATTTGAAAGATGATGTGAGTGAAAAGTAAAAGTATCATAAGGGGCCACGCCAAATGGCTTATAATAGATACCATTTTCAAAAGCTGATAATGGCTCTAGGATGGCTACTTGAGTATCTTCCCAGGAATTCAGTGGACGTCCATCTCTTTGTATATCACCATTAGGTTGGACAAGCTGATTCCAGCTCCAGTGCATATGCGGTCTCTCTTCCAATTTGCCTTGAAATTCTCGGTTTTGCATTTGTAAGTGATGACCTACAACCCCTTGAGGAGTCATCACTGTCTTAATACAGCATAGGGATTTATAAGGTTGGTCTTCACACCTGGTCCAATCGAATGGCGAGTAGTGTTCAAGCACATTCTCTTTCAATGCATGGACAAGGACAATATGAGGAATCAGCTCTTGAAGGGTGCAATCTCCTTCTATATAAGACACAGGTACTGACCTTAAGGCTTCACCCAAAATTCCATGAGGTGCTTGTTGCTGAAAAAGTTTTAGATAGCTTTGGTACGTTTTATTAAACTCCATCTGCTGCTCTCTTGATATGACAACAAGGTTGTTTTCTTTGCTGAGAGCCTCTTGTAATTTTACCTTAACTTCAGATATTTTCATTTGAGATTGGCTAGCTTGTTCTTGTACAGCTTCAATACACTCTCGGATATCATGCATTTCTTGATGAGCACTGTTGACCTCTTGCTGATAAGACATTAGTTGATCTTGGGCCCTTTTAAGATCCATTTGCTTGAGCTGTAATTCTTGAGCAACTTTGAGATCTCCCTTTGTTTGGTCAATTTTATGTTGATACTGCTCTAGCTTTTCTTGAGCGATTTTTAACTCTGCTTGTTTTTGTTCGATAGAAGATTGCAATTCACCCATCTTTTGTTGTGCTTGCTGAGCGCGAGTTTGGGCCTCTTGATACTGAGTTAGAAGTTTTGTTGGTTTCGTTTTGATGGTCTCTCGATGACCTAGAAAACGGTTTTGTCCTCTTTTCCACTCGATTTTCCCTCCCTCTAGGTACTCCTTTAAAATCTTCTCCATATTTTTGGTATAGCGGCCGTTCACTTTTGCCTTATAACCGTCTTTCAGATGACGACGGATATCCTTATCGATACCTGCGACAAACTTTTCATAATTGTGCTTAGCCTGCGTTGCTGTTTGTTCAGAAGCGCATGTCTGTTCTCCAGCCAATAAAGCAGCTGTTTTAGCATCATTGACAGATTGTTGGTTTTTTTCAAATTGCTGCTGGGCCTCTGCCATTTCTTGCCGTACCGTGCGAAGCTGCTCCTCTGCGATAACGGCTACTTTCTGCGCTTCTCGAATTTCTTGCTCGCTTTGTACGGTTTGCTTTTGGGTTTCTTGCTGTTTCAACTGCTTTTCTTGTAAGTCTTTTTGTAAGTGTGCAAACTGTTTTTGCTTCTCAGCAAGGGTTTGCTCAGATTGCCGCAACATTTTTTCAAGAGTTTCCAATAAGCTTTCGCTCTTTACCTTTTCGGCTTGAGCTTCTTGAAGCTCTTTTTGCGTTTGTTCGGCCTTTTGTTTTGTCTGATGATACTCTTGGAGTTTTTGCGATTGCTCTAAGCCAGCAATACTACCGCTAATCAATCCTCCCAAAATGGCATATTGAAGAACTTCTTCACCTACATTTTTCTTGTGCTCATATAAATTTGTGGCGATTTTGCTCCCGGCTGCGCTTAAGCCTCCTTCTGCTGCCTTTTTAAGCGCATGAAGTGCTACACCTGTGTTTTCTGTCAATTGCCCTATATATTCATGAACGCCCATGCCTGTTGCAACTCCTGCACCGCTCCCAATTATTCCCACAATAGCTTTTTCACGAATTTCTTCTGGTTCAGGCCATTTTCCTTGCGCATAGAGCTCGGAGACTGCTGCCCCTGTTGCATTGCCCAACCCTCCTCCTAAAGCTCCTCCTAGCGCTTGAGAAGTAGCCTTCAGCATTGCATCGCCACCACTAGCAATCCAACCACTTACTAGGCCCAAGCTACCTGAGATTCCTCCTGAAATTGCTCCATAAATCCAAAGTTTTTTGTAATTGTTGTCTTTGAAGTCTTTTTCATCTTGTTGATAGGCATAAGCCCCGCTAGAAAGCCCTGAGCTGATTAAGACACCTCCCAGAAATTTTCCAGACTGACCAAACCTAGCACTACAGAGAATCCCTACCCCGATTTGCACTGTCGATAAAATAAATGCTCCTGTTTTGCCTAGGCTGCTCTTATCGTCTTCATTGCCCTGCATCCCACCTTTCAATCCATCTTCTCCAAAGCGGATAAAAATCTGATGCTCGTAACGTTCAATATGCACTTGATAAGGAGCTGCTTGACTTAATCGCTTTTGTAAATATTGATGGATGAATTTCTGCTTCTCTTCTGTGGAGTCTATTTGATCTAGTATCTTTTTAAAATTTAGATCTAGATCTTCGAAAACAAATTTCTGAATAGTATAAGAAATTCCATGAGGATCTCTCAGATGAAAGGTCGGCTTCCCCTCATCAACATCTAGATGCTGACTAATCTGCCATTTTTGGTGATTCGTTAAAAAATCAGAAGATATTGGAAAAGGACAGGCGACTTTTCCCGCTTGTGTAAAATTAAACAATTGTGTACGAGAATCGGCTCTTGATACCATAATATCCTCTCTTTGTTAATTTTATTTTTCACCCCTAACAAAGAGGTTAGTAAATGGTTTAATTAAAATAAATCAAACTTTCATGCAAAATTTTATTTTAAATTAAAAAACAATACAACTTGAGTGCTCTACGCTTTTTGTGCCCATAAATGAACCTATCCCTGTCTAGCCAATAAAATCTTTATTCAATAATCTGTTTCCTTTTTCAAAAAGGAGTAGATATGGCAGGTTTTAATGGCCTCACCGACGAGCAATGGAATTTGATTGAACCTCATATCCCGTTCAAATGGGGTATTCAGCGCAAAGGCAATCCACCGTTGCACCCTCGTAAGCCGATGAACACGATTTTATGGATACTCTTTACTGGTGCACGTTGGAGTGATGTTCCTAAGGGAGATCAGTGGGCTTCTAAAACTTGTGCTCACAAATGGTTGGGGATCTGGATGGAGAGCGGAGTTTTGGAAAAAGTTTTAAAAGCCTTGCAAGAAATCGGGGTGATTATCAAAGCCCTCGATCTTTCAAGGTTATCGGTCGATGGTTTTTTTTCCGCCGGAAAAGGGGTAGGTGAAGAGATTGAATACGGATATAAAGGCAAAGGAGTTACAACCCATACATTAGTCGACAGTCATGGAAACCCTGTTGCTATAACGAGTACCGGAGTATACTGCACCCTATTAAAGAAAAAGCTTGGTTTAGGAGATAATCAACGACAAACCAAGGAGTTTTATGAAACAAAGAAAATGGGATCCTAAAGCCAAGGCTAGGATCGTTCTGGAAGGCATTAAGGGTAG
>DAIDHO010000005.1 GCA_027459675.1 Parachlamydiales bacterium
TTCTGTCAAAGCCGGCGCCTCAGGTTTGAAGCAGCAAAGCGATGCAGACCGCAGACCATGTGTAAAACACATGGTCGATACAGGCAGCTTCAAAGATGAGGATGCCGGCGCAGACAGAAATGAAAAAACTCACCGCCTCGCAGTATAATATCGAAGCGCCATGATTATTTTAGAAAACATCTCAAAGCGAGTTGGAACTCGCACTCTCTTCGAAAATGTCACTTGCTCATTTAACGCAGGACATCGCTATGGACTTACAGGTCCTAATGGATCCGGAAAATCAACCATGCTCAAAATCATCATGGGCAAAGAACAACCTTTAACAGGAATCGTTTCCTTACCTCGCAAAGTTGGTTTTTTAAAACAAAGAATCGAAGATTTTAAAGATCTTCTTGTCATCGATACTGTGATCATGGGAAATAACCGTCTTTGGGATGCGATGCAAGAAAGAGATCGTCTCTATGAAGTCGAAATGACGGATGATATTGGAATTCGACTTGGAGAGCTAGAAGAAATCATCGCCGAAGAAGACGGCTATAGCGCAGAATCGGAAGCTGCCACGCTTCTCACCGGAATGGGAATCCCGGAAGAACAGCATCATAAAAAAATGCATGAAATTCCAACGGATCGGCAATTTAGAGCCCTTCTTTGCCAAGCGCTCTTTGGAAATCCTGAAGCTCTTCTTTTAGACGAGCCGACAAACCACCTCGATTTGGAATCTATCTCTTGGCTTGAAGAATTTTTACATGATTATACAGGAACTCTCATCGTTGTCAGCCACGACAGACACTTCCTCAATTCAGTCTGTACAGACATTGCAGACCTCGATTACGAAACCATCATTCTTTATCCCGGCAATTATGATGCGATGTTAGTGACCAAAACTTCTGTTCGGGAGCGAGCTGAAGATGAAAATAAAGCCAAAGAAAAAAAGATTTCGCAGCTCAAAGAATTCGTCGCCAAATTTGGAGCCGGAACCAGGGCCAGCCAAGTACAATCTCGTGTTCGAGAAATTCAAAGGCTGCAACCATTAGAACTCAAAAAATCAAACATCCAAAGACCCTATATTCGATTTACACTCCCTGAAAAACAGGCAGGACAAATCGTTTTAAAAGCAGAGCATATCTCCAAAAGCTACGACACACCTGTCATTCAAAACTTCTCTTTAGAAATTCAGCGCGGAGATAAAATCGCCGTCATCGGGAACAACGGAAGAGGAAAAACAACGCTTTTAAAAATGCTTGCTAAGATGCTTTCCCCTGATCAAGGAAGCGTCACCTTGGGCCACAACGTAGAGATCGGCTATTTTTCACAAAATCACGGTGACATTTTAAACAAGCATACTCAAGAAACTGCTTTTGACTGGTTAAAGAAGAAAAAAACGAATTGCTACGATCAGGATGTACGAGGCATTTTAGGCAAAATGCTCTTTAGCGGAGACGATGCCTTTAAACCTCTTCATAATCTTTCCGGAGGAGAAGCCGCTCGCCTCATCTTGGGGTCCATGCTTCTTTCAGCTCCAAATGTCCTCATCTTCGACGAACCTAATAACCACCTCGACTTGGAAGCTGTTTCTGCACTTGCATGGGGTCTTGAAGATTTTAAAGGAACCGCCATCGTTGCAACTCACGACCGAGAGCTCATCAATGGATTTGCCACAAAAATCATCGCTCTTGAAGAAAACAAAATCCATGTATTCCAAGGAACTTTGGATGATTATTTAAAGAGCAAAAAGAAATGAATACGTGGCTTTTTGTTTCCACCCTTCTTCTTTTACAATCCATTTGTTGGTGGATTGGAAAACGATCTTCTCAAAGCTGCGTCACAGAAAGCGACTATTTTTTAGGAGGGAAACAGGTCTCCTTTTTCCCTCTCATGATGACGTTTTTGGGAGGACAAGTTGGAGGCGGACTTGTGCTCGGATCTGCTCAAGAAGCAGCTCGCATTGGCTGGTGGGTCCTTTTATATCCTTTAGGCCAAGTCCTTGGAATGCTTTGGCTCTCTTTCAGCATCGGCAAGAGACTTTCTCGCTTTCAAGTCTCAACCATTGCTCAGATTTTTGAAAAATACTACGGATCTTCTCTTTTAAAACAGATTGCATCTCTTTTATCGATTGCGTCTTTATTTCTCATCTTGGTCGCTCAAATTCTCGCCACAAAAAGTTTTTTAATCAGCGCAGGCATCAATAACAACTCTCTTTTCCTTTTATTTTGGGGGATCGTCCTCACGTATACAGGGATGGGAGGATTCAAGGCCGTCATCAAAACTGATCTTATCCAAGCTTCCTTCTTTATGTTGATGTTTGGATTTGCTTTCACTTACGCATTCTTCTTTTCTTCAGCGCCCAACCCCACTCCTTCTCAAATTCAAGAAACATCGATCTCTCTTTCCAATTTAAGCGGCTGGTTATTCATGCCTCTTCTTTTTGCAAGTCTTGAACAAGACATGGGACAAAGATGTTTTGCTGCTAAATCTGAAAAAATATTAAAACAATCTGCATTCACAGCAGCGTGCCTTACCTTTTTAATCTGTCTTGTCCCTATTTATTTTGGAAAGTCTGCAAGCAATCTCGCCAATGAAAATGGAGCCAGCATTCTTCTAACTTCCATCCAAACAATGACAAGTCCTGCAATAACAGCTCTTATTGGCGCTGCAATCATGGCAGCAATATTAGCGACTGCCGATTCTCTTCTCAACGCAATCACGTCGAATCTCTCTCAAGATTTTTCCTTTCTCAAGAAAAAATCATTAAACGTCACAAGAATTGCCTCTTTTTCAATCGGAGCTCTAGCTCTTTTATTTTCTTTTTATTTTGATCACATTGTCAGTCTTTTGATCCAAGCCTATGAACTCTCTGTCTGTACGCTTGTCGTACCTCTTCTTGGAGCGTTATTTAAGAAAAAACAAGCAAGCGCATCTTCTGCAATGCTCGCGATTGGATGCGGAGCGATCGGCTTTTTTTCTCTTCGCTACCTTCCTTTTGAATTTCCCAAAGAAATCGGAGCTCTTGCCCTCTCTTTATGCGGATACATAATCGGAGAAAAGCTCAAAAAGACGCCCGCTGTCAAACCAATTTAAGGGGTCGTCCAACAATCACTTTTAGATGAAAAGAAACGATACCCCACAGCAATCAAAGCCATCGTCGCAGCGCCGCCGGCAAAACCAATCGCAAAATTCCTATCTCCATGAGACTGGAGCAATGAAAAAACATCCTCTCTTGTAGGAACTCTATAACAATCCGATGTCTCCAAAACTCCTGCAGCATTCATTTCCTTATGTTCTGCAACAACACCAAAGCCATCAATTCGATGCAGACGATTTCGCACATCAAATGCAGAAACGTCTGTAGGACTTTTCATCATTTCATCTCTACATGAAGTCGCATCAAAAAGACGACGCATTGAATTTGCATCCGGTTTACCAAACAAACACCCACATCCCCGATATCCGGAATATAAGGCAACAACCGCACCAGTCCCTAGTAATGCTGGATATCCATATCGACTAAAATTCGAAGGTTCAGAAGAAACAGACATACAACTCCTCACAAAGAATGCAAATATATATGCCTTCTCAAAACAAAAAAACAATCATTTTTAAGATTTTGTTAGGATTTTTTCACTCAATTCCAAAAAAAATTGCCAGAATGGTGGGATTTCATCGAAAAAAGAAACTGATTAAAGCTCTTGCATCGAAGATCTGAAAAGTTGCTACAATAGAAATTCGACAAGTGCTATAAAGGAAACAAGGGACCGTCTATCTATGAAAAAATTCAGATCTTCATTCATTTATCTTCTTTTTCTTCTCTTTACTGCTTGCGAAACACATCAATCGATTGTCACAGGAATTGATGAAAAAGAAGCCAATGAAATCGTCGTTTACTTAGCATCAAAAGGCATTTCAGCACAAAAAGTACAACTCGAAGCTGCTGAAGGAGGAGCGAGCTCAGCTCCCTTATACAACATCATGGTTGGACCTGATCAATCGATCGAAGCGATGGCCATTCTAAATCGAGTGGGTCTTCCAAGACGCATGGGGACAAATCTTTTGCAGCTTTTTGCAAAATCAGGACTCATGTCATCCGATCGAGAAGAAACCATTCGCTATCAGGCAGGTCTTGCTGAAGAATTGAGAAACACCATTCGCAAAATCGATGGCGTCATCGATGCCGATGTCCAAATCTCTTTCCCGACTGAAACAACAGCCCTTCCGGGAACGCCCCTTCCTAAAACAACCGCAGCCGTCTACATCAAACATCAAGGCATTTTGGAAGATCCAAATAGCCACATGGAAACCAAAATCAAACGACTCATGGCAGCAAGCGTCAATAATCTTGAATATGACAACGTAACGGTTGTCTCCGACAGATCTCGCTTTACCGACATCACACTTGCTCCTGAACCAGAAATGATCGGAAAAAAAGGGCTTCAAGAAACGTACGTCAGCATTTGGGGACTCATCATGACCAAAACTTCCCTGACACGTTTCCGCGTGATCTTTTTCTCCTTCATCAGCTTCATACTTCTTGCTTTTGGAGCCATCGGCTGGATGATTTACAAATTCTACCCTCAAATGAGACAGACCCTCCTCAATGAAAAAAACAAAACACTTCCAGAAGAAAATCCTCCGCAAGGGTAATCAATGCTCAATGAACGAAGAGATTTTGCTCTCAAATTCTTCTTAAGTAAACAACTCTCTCGGATGGAAGAGCTCCTCCGTTTTGTCCCTCAAGAAGAAAAGCAAAATCTCATTCAAACCCCTTCTTTTCCAATCGACGAAAACAAAATTTCTCATCTCCCCCTTGAATCCATTCATTGGTCATGGTTTATTCCTGTTTTGAAAGAATATCCTACACAAGAACAAAGACTTCTCTTCAATGTGCTCCATCAAAACACCCAAAAACACTTAAGAGAAGAGATCAAACTAAAACCACTCTCCATAAAAATCACTCGCTCTCTTTTCTCATTTTTACGCGATATTCTTTGGCAACAGTTATCTGAAGAAAAAGAAATTCTCCCCCTTTATTTTCTTCCTCCATCTCCACTCAATAGCCTGTTAGACATCGAAAAAACAAAACTCACAGAGCTTATCAATCTTTTAGCGCTCCACGACCTATCGGTCAGCTTGCGTCAAATTGTAGAGACAAAAATCCTCAAAAAAATCTACAGTTTCTTACAGGAAAGCGAGAAACAATTTCTCAAGGCGATGGCTGGACATAAAGAGCCCTATCCAACAACGCGCCTCGATTTAGAAAATTGGGATGGCTCTGAAAGAAGTTTTCGTCTCATGATCCATAAAAGAGGCTTATCTCACTTGGGAGCTGCACTTTCCGGACAACATCCTGATTTAATTTGGTATCTTTGCCACCATTTAGATATCGGAAGAGGACAAGCTCTCATGAAATTATGCCAATCAAGACCTATTCCCGGCCTTTCGGAACCCATCATAGAACAAATCAAAAAGCTTTTTGAGCAACCGGAAACAAACTCATGAAAAAACTGTTTTCTCTTTTTTCCTCGAAAGAAGTCCATATGGCCCCCGGACAAAAAATCATTCCCGCGTCAGAACTCTCTTTTCTACAAACAGCTGAAGAAATCCTTGAACAAGTGAAAGAAGAGGCTGATCTTTTTAAAGAAAAGACACTCAAAGAAGCAGAAGAAATTAAAAAAAATGCGTTTGAAGAAGGCTTTCAAGAAGGGCTAACCTCTCTCAATAAACATCTTTTTGCCCTTGATAAAGAACTCAAAGAAATTCGAGAAGAAGTTCATAAAAAAATTCTTCCTCTCTCTTTAAAAGCTGCGCGCAAAATTTTAGGAGAAGAGCTCAAAATTCATCCTGATCGAATCGTAGATATCATTCTCACTTCACTAAAACCTGTGACACAACATCGTAAAGTCACCATCTACGTCAATCGACAAGATCTCGAATATGTGGAAAAGAATCGTCCTAAAATTAAAGAGATTTTTGAACATCTTGAAAATCTTTCCATTCAAGAAAGAGATGACATCGAAGTTGGAGGATGCATGATCGAAACAGAAGCAGGAATCATCAATGCTCAATTAGAAAATCAGTGGCGTGCATTGCAAGCTGCTTTTGAATCCTTCATGGTCAAATAATATGAATCTTAAAATTCTTTTCTTTTTATGCGCTCTTTTCACAATCACCTGCGGATGGACTCAAGCAACTCAAAACATACCGCCTCCCCCAACAACAGCAATGATTGACGCTGAAGCTGCCAATGGAGGAGAAAATCCAAGCCTTGTCACAAAGCTTGCTGTTTTAGCAGGACTTTCTCTGCTTCCTTTTGCGATCATGCTGCTCACTTCTTTTTTAAAAATCATCGTCGTTCTTTCTCTCTTAAGACAAGCGCTCGGATTGCAACAAACACCACCAAACCAGGTATTGAACGGCATGGCTCTTCTCATCACCATCTATGTGATGTTCCCAACGGGACTTGCCATGTACAATTCGGCCCAAGACATCATCAAAACACAAGCTCCCCGCGCTGTATTTTCTCCCGAAGCATCCACGTTTGTCATCAATGTCATTGAAAAAGCAAAAGAGCCTTTGAAAGGATTTTTAGAAAGAAACAGCTCTCCAAAACACATCGCCAATTTCTATAAACTTGCTTATCGTATTTTCCCGGAGCCCTATAAAGCAGATCTTAAGCAATCTGATTTCATTATCTTGGTTCCCTCTTTCATCACGAGCCAATTAAAAACAGCCTTTGAAATTGGAGTCCTCATCTATCTCCCCTTCTTTGTGATCGATCTTGTCGTATCCAATATTTTGCTTGCCATGGGGATGATGATGCTCTCTCCACTCACAATCGCCCTTCCCATCAAACTCCTTCTTCTTGTTCTTGTCGATGGATGGACGGTACTGATTCAAGGACTTGCACTGTCATTTAAGTGAGGAACTCATGTTTGCCAATGAAATTTATCAACTGACTTACCAGGCTCTGATCCTCATCTTGATGCTTTCAGGGCCTCCCATCATCGTCAGTACGATTTTAGGACTTTTTGTCGCCATTTTCCAAGCAGCCACACAAATCCAAGAGCAAACTCTTTCGTTCACCATTAAACTCTTTGCGGTTGTTTTGACGATCATTCTTCTCGGCGGCTGGCTTGGAGGTGAAATCTTGCAATATACCCACACCATTTTGACAGCGATTCAAAAATATAGCGCAACATAAATGAACCCTCTTTCATCGACCGATTCCTATCTTTCTTTAATCTTGTCTTTGCCTCATCTAGCTCCCATGACTATTTTAGCAATTTTTTTTTTAACCATGGCCCGTACGCTTCCCATTCTTGCATTAGTCCCTTTCTTTGGAGCGCAAAACGTCCCAATGACTATTCGTATCATGTTTGGAGTTGCACTGACTGCCATTTTTTTGCCGCAAAATCTCTTTACGGTTCATGGAGAAATCCCTTTTGCAATGCCTTTTATTGGCTACTGCATTAAAGAACTATTCATCGGTCTTATCTTAGGATTTTTAGCTTCCTGTCCTTTTTATATCGCCCAAATGTCAGGGGGCCTCATCGATTTTCAAAGAGGCGCCTCTTCCTTGCAAGTGACCGATCCCACAACACGAACACAAACAGGCGCGCTTGGAATTTTGTATAACTATGTACTCATCGTCATCTTTTTTGCTCTCGGAGGCCCCTTCTACTTTCTCAACGCAGTTGCCACATCCTACACGATCATTCCCGTCGATCAAGTCGTCAATGCAGCTCTCTTTAATCCTGAAATCCCCTTTTGGAAAACACTCATGAACACATTGCAACTCATGTTCAATTTGTGCATTCAGTTAGCGGCCCCCTCTCTCATTGCTCTCATGCTCAGCGATATGTTTTTAGGGATTGCCAACCGCCTGGCCCCGCAAGTGCAAATCGTCTTTTTAGGCATTCCCGTTAAATCATGGGTAGGGATTGCTTTGCTTGCCGCCGCATGGAGTCTCATCATTCAAGTCATGGGAAGAGAATCCATTCAATGGATGCACACAATCTATCATGCCATCGAACAATTTTACCCCAGAGGTCCTTAACAAAAATTCTTGCGGTCATTTCGTCGATTCTACGGGCTTTGACGTCGAAATGACTCCAAGAATTTTTGTTAAAAACCTCTAGATGACAAAATTTTATTGAATCCGTAAAAGCCATCATGGTATAAGTTGAAAAAAATCATTTTTTTTATGCAAAGTAAATCAAAAAAATCCCTCGTCACCCAAGCCTGGATCATTTGGCTCCTTAGCGCTAGCTTCATGTTCTATAAATATGCTCTTGAAGTGTCTCCAAGCGTCATGACAAACACTCTCATGAGCACATTTCATATCAGCGGAGCAGAACTTGGGAATCTAGCCGCTTGCTACTTCTACGCGTATCTTCTTTTGCAACTTCCTGCAGGGTTTTTAATTGATCGATTTGGGCCGAGAAAAACAACCACAATTGCAATCGCTGTTTGCGCTTTGGGAAGTTTTCTTTTTGCAAAAGCGGAAATTCTTTTTGTGGCCGAATTAGGTCGTTTCTTAACAGGACTTGGCGCTGCATTTGCAGCGGTTAACTGCTTAAAATTGATTGCGAATTGGTTTCCTTTCCGTCAATTTGCATTCATGACAGGACTGATGATGACTCTAGCCATGCTCGGCGCTGTTGGAGGTCAAGCACCTCTTTCTGCATTTATCCGACATATGCACTGGAGATCAGCTATTGAAATCATCGGCATGGCAGGTTTTGGCTTAGCTCTTTTATTTTGGATCTTTGTCAGAGATCGATCTTCAAGCCATACCATTGATAGAGTCGTCAGCTCTCCTCGACTCTCTCTCCTTTCAAGTCTTCGTAAAGTATTAGCCAATCCTCAATCTTGGTGGCTTTCAATCTTTAGCGGATTCGCCTTTGCTCCCGTCATGGTTTTTGGAGGACTTTGGGGAGTTAGCTTCTTAAAAGAAGGATACTCTCTCGATGAGACGATCGCCGCTCAAATGGTCTCTCTCATCTTTATTGGATTTGCCGTTGGAGCTCCTACATTTGGCTGGTTTTCTGACTTTCTCCAAAGACGAAATATCGTGATGTTTTGGGGGACATTGCTTTCTTTATTGTGCATTTCTACCGTTATCTATGCCCCTTGCTCTTCAACAACCGTCTTAATGCTTCTTCTTTTTCTTTTTGGATTCTTTATCAGCAGCTTCCTTCTTTGCTTTACCATGATTCGAGAAATCACAGTGCCAACGCTTGCAGCAACAGCCATTGGCTTTATGAATGCATTCGATGCATTTTTTGGTGCTTTTTCCGATCCTTTGACCGGAAAAATCCTTGATCTTAGCTGGAATGGAGTTCTTTCCAATGGAGCTCGTGTTTTCTCTATCGAAGCCTATCAAACAGCCTTTTTAACACTTCCCATTTATCTAATCATTGCGCTGTTATCTTTGACTCAAATCAAAGAAACTCGCTGCAAACCATCGTATCCATTGCCCATGCCGTAATCACTCAAGTTGCGAGTCGTTTCATCAAATTCGAAGCGAATTTAACGAAACGACTCGCAAGATAGCCTCTTCTAATCATCCATCTTCTCTTTGCATTAAAAATGAATGGACGTCTTTGGATGATGCAGACAAATCAATATCGCAAAAACGATTCTTCGGTTTATTTCGACATATTAAATACGACATCAAAATCATATAATTTTTTTGAAATCTTTCTAATAAATTGTTTCCCTGCTAGCATTAAGAAAAGGGATTATTTCGTGATTCATTGTTTATTTTCATATTTCCTTCTCACTCCACTTAAGATGGTGCAAGATGATGCATCGAATCCAAAAGAGAATCGTTCATCTCCATCAACAGCCTCTTTTTTCTTTCTCAATCAAAAAAAATCAGACTTTTCTCTTTTTCACATCAAAAATCCAACAACTGCAACACATCAATCGATCGCAACTCAAACAAATCATGCTTCAAGCATACAAAAAGTAAATCAAGAATCCATCTCTACAAACACAGAAACTTCTTCTCATGAAAATCAAAAAATAGAGCCGCAAAACCTCGAAAAATCTCCAATTGCCGAAAACTCAGCATCCGTAGAAAACAAAAAAAATCCAAACGTCTCCATTCATTTCGATCATTGTTCTGTTGTTTTTAACACATCTGATAAAGAAACCACGTTCAATACAACCCAAAATCTAAAACAACCAGAAACAATCATCGCTCAAGCTGAAAAGCCATTAGAAATACAACCTTCAACATCTCTTTCCATCTCAGCGAATACAAAAGCTGAATTGACTCCAACTCCAATACAACCGATCGCTTTAAAAAAGAGAAACACCGTTGCTTGTTCTGCAGAAGTAATCTATTGGCAAGTCATTCAGGATCATTTGCTTACATCGATCAAAGCAAACGGAATCAACACAAGCGGCTTATCAAGTCTTACCTGGGTGAACCAACGTTTTGATTACGATCCGGGAGTTCGCGTTTCTATCGGGGGATTTTTACCTTATGATGAATGGGATTTATCCCTATCCTATACATTTTTAAAAACATCAAGTAGCCAGCATTCTAAAAATCCAAACCCTGAATTTTATATGGTCCTCTCCGGTCATATGCAATCTCGAGCGCAAGAGGTAAAATCAATATGGGATATGCTCTTTCAATCGCTCGATATCATGCTCGGCCGTCCATTTAAAATGACAGAATCTCTCATGATCAAACCGCAACTTGGGCTTAAAGGAACATATCCGAATCAAAAATGGCACGTGACCTATATTCGACCTTCTGTCGCTCAAAACGAACTTATTTTCGCCAATCAAAGAATTCAAAACTTCTTTTGGGGTCTTGGACCCAACTTAGGTCTTGATGTTTCTTGGCAATTACCCAAAAAGTGGGCTGTAAAACTCAAACCCTCTTGGAGCCTTATCTGTTCCAAGGTCTTTTCCTCAGTTGAGTACTCCGATGTCGTCAATACAGATCCTCAAGTCCAATCAGATGCTACCGTCAATGGATCTCAGCAAGTGGTTGTGATTGTCCCTCAAATGGAACTTTGGATGGGAGCCGAGTGGGCTCATCCTTTCGGTCGCAATCGACAATTCAAAATCAATTTCGGTTACGACGTTCAATACTTTTGGAACGAAGCAAACATTCTTGCCTTTGTACAACTGCCGCAAGGAAGCCTGATGCTACACGGCGCTACCCTCGGCTTCCATTTCGATTTTTAATCTAAATTTTTAAATTTATCCCGCCCATAGCATCATCAATTCATGAAGATCTTTATGTTTGAGAGTATCTCGCTGCTTCCGAAGAAAGCTTCTGCAATCTAAGGATTTGTTGCTGACCTTGATAGATGAGTCCGGCGAGATGAAGAACCTGCAGCAGTAGCTGCCGCCGCACTAGGGGGACTTAATCCATTCCCGAACCTAACCGCGTCATGTAAATGCTGGGCTCTTGCTTGAACCTCTTCCCGACGCTCCACATTCATTTTTTTAAGACGTTGATTCATTGCTTGAAAAGATGTTCGTTGACGCATTAGCTCTTCAGCTCTTCTTCTTTGTGTAAAATTCAAAACACCTTGCGTTGCAAGCATTCTCATCTTTGCCAATTTAAGAACATCAAGCGCGTACTTACCTATAATACCATTTTCCGTCCCATCTACTTGCTTAACAGCATTCGGAGTCGAGAAATATTGCTCAATAGCCTCCTTTAAATATGGAACTAATTCGCGATTATCTCCTGTTACAAAGAACGCAAGCTCTTGTTTAGAATACACCCTGTTCCTATTAATATTTCCCACCCTTTCGAGCTGAATACCTTCGTTGATCGTCCTCAAGAGATCTGCATCAGAAGGCTCCAAAAATTCTGAAGAATTCAATACAGTTGAGGCTTGATCTCTTCCTCCCGATCCTACAGGGTCAGGACTTCCTGCAAAAACCATCGGAGATCCTGACAGGGAGGATGCTCGCCGTTTTTCTCTCAATGCCGGCGTTACAGCTTCTGAACTTACTATTGAAGAAGATGATGAATTTCTCGGGGTTGAAGAAGAGACAGGCAAATCCATCAAGTCTTCTTCATGTCGACGATCTTCTGATAGTACCCTTACTCCAGCTGATGCTGACTGTCTTCCTCTCGATTCTACAGGCCCTGGACTTGCCCTAAAAAGAATCGGAGACGTCGAAGTCTCTTTATCTACAGATCCTGGACTTGCTGCTACAGAAAGTATCGGCGATGTTGATGGAGTTGATGTTCGTCTTCCTCTCGATTCTACAGGTTCTGGACTTGCCGTAAAAAGAATCGGAGACGTCGAAGTCTCTTTATCTACAGATCTTGGACTTGCTGCTGCAGAAAGTATCGGCGATGTTGACGGAGTTGATGTTCGTCTTCCTCTCAATTCTACAGGTTCTGGACTTGCCGCAAAAAGAATCGGAGACGTCGAAGTCTCTTCATCTACAGATCCTGGACTTGCTGTTGCAGAAAGTATCGACGATGTTACCGGAGTTGATGTTCGTCTTCCTCTCGAGTCTACAGGTTCTGGACTAATCGTTCTGTTTCGAGTTGTTCGCGGTGCTTCGCTTGCTACCGGAGTCGAACGCTGTCGATTGACGGGTCCCGAAATTACTTCTGCTAATGCAGCTCTCGTCGAAGACGGACTCGCTTGACGAGTTCCTGGACTTACTGCTGAAGGAGGCATCGGAGAAATCGTGTTATTCCGAGTTGTTCGCGATGCTTTGCTTGCTACCGGAGTCGAACGCTGTCGATTAACGGGTCCCGAAAGTACTTCTGCTGCAGCCCTCGTCAAAGACGAACTCGCTTGACCGACAGGTGCTAAACTTGCGGCTATTGTTTCTGGGAACAAATTTGAGAAAGAAAACTTTGGGAAATTTTGCATCCATGGAGTAGAGAAATGACTCTTCGAAGTTTCTTTTTCCTTCATCCGCTTTACATCTACATCAAGCGAATTCTTTGATGGTTTGTCAAAAGAACTTCCATGAACACTTTCAATGACAGATTCAGTCTGAGTTTGAGCATCTCTATTCATTTCTGTTAACGATGTACTTTCTTCTTCCTCTTGGTTATCTTCTGTTAAACGAGATGCAATCCATCCCCCAAGAAAGCCTAATGCCAAACCAGGAAACCCAAATCCTGCTCTTCCATACCGACTCCCTTTTCCTAAAATAAAAGAAGCCGCTTGCTTCACTTTCCCAATATTAGAAGATTTTTTTGCCGTAACAGCGGCTAAAGAAACCTCTTTTGCAGGCAATTCATTCAAAGCAACTACACTATTTCTTACCGTTAAAGCATCTTGCATAGTATCTTTCTTAGCTTCTCCAACAATCTCTAAAAAATGAGCATCGGACTGTGCTGAAATCTCAGATAAAGACTTGTTTACACCTGACGATTTCCAGGTCATAGACAACTCATTTCCCTGTTCTGAGAACAATTTCATCGCATCTGAAAAAGAAAATGCTTTTTGTCCGGTCTTTAAAGAACTAAAACTTGGCTGTGCTTGAGTTCCGAAAGACTTGATCGCATCCGGCGTTGATGAGAACTCACCTCTTGACGATGGAAATGCCATAAAAGCATCTGAAGAGTTCTTCCGAGCCATCGACAGATCATCTCTTTGTCCTGACAACCATTTCCACAGCTCTGAAAAAGAAGCCGCTTTTTGTTCAGTCTCTAAAGAACCAGTGCTTGAATGTACTTGAGCTGTTGAAGACTTGTTTGCATCTGATGTTGAGGCTACCAAAGCATCTGATGATTTCTTCTGAACCATCGACAGATCATCTCTTCGTTCGGACAATTTCATCGCATCTAAAGAAGACGCTTTGCCTGTCTCTGAGAAACGATCACTTGATTGTGCTTGAGCCCCGGGGGACTGATTCACATCTAACGTTCGCAAGGACTCATCTTTTGGCGAAGGAACTACCATAAGAGCATCTGATGATTTCTTCCCAGCTATCAACAAATCTTCTCTTTGTCCTGATAACCATTTCCGCATCTCTGAAAAAGAAGATGCTTTTTGTTCAGTCTCTAAAGAACTAGCGCTTGACTGTGTTTGAGTACTGAAAGACTTGTTTGCATCCGGAGTTGGTAAGGACCCATCTTTTGATACCGACAACTCATCTCTTTGTCCCAATAACATGGACTCTGAAAAAGAAGACACCTTTTCTTCGACCTTTAAAGAACTAGCGTTTGATGCCTGAGCTCTAGATAAAGACGTGTTCGCATCTGGTGTTGAAACGATCAAAGCATCTGGTTTCTTCTGAGCCATCAGCAACTCATCTCTTTGTCCTGATAACCATTCCCATATCTCTGAAAAAGAAGATGTCTTTTGTTCAGTCTCTAAAGAACTAGCGCTTGACTGTGTTTGAGTCCCGGAAGACTGATTTGCATCTAGCGTTAGCAAGGGCTCATCGTCTTGCCCTGATAACAATTTCTCAGAAAAAGAAGATGCTTTTTGTTCAGTTTCTAAAGAACTAGCGCTTGACTGTGTTTGAGTCTCGGAAGACTGATTTGCATCTAGCGTTAGCAAGGGCTCATCGTCTTGCCCTGATAACAATTTCTCAGAAAAAGAAGACACCTTTTCTTCGGCCTTTAAAGAACCGACATTTGACTGTGCTTGAGCTACAGACGTGTTCGTATCTGTTGGCGAAAGATCAGCTCTTTGTCCTGACAATTTCACTTCTGAAGAAGACGCTTTTCCGATCTCTAAAGAACCTGCGCTTGGCTGTATTTGAGCCTGAAGAGCTCCGTTCGCATCTGACTGTCTTGTTTGTGACGAACCTATCTTATCTTTTGCATCTATAGACCTCAAAGAACCTGAATTTTGCGCCAAGACGTCTACCTGATCTTCTTCCGCAGAATTACAATGATCTCTTTCTGCATTATCGCAAGATGAATGCTCATCAGAAGAGGAAGATGCTGAGGCTTGCTTTGCAAAAAATGCGCCACCTAATAAGCTCGCACCCACAGCCACTACTTTTGTAAACCAATCATCTTCTTGAGCACTTCCACCGTCATTCTGTGCATGAGATGCAGAATCACTCATCAAAATCATGTCCTGGCCTTGACTTGCATTATCTGATGCAGACGCAGACCCTTGACCTTCTGTTTGAATATCGCTCTTATTTGTAGATACAGGATCTTCTGATGCAGACGTAAATCCTTGATCGTGAACTTCTACTTGAGATCCGTCACTATTTGTTAAACATGCTTCTCTCTCATCTTTCAAAGATAAATTCGTTTTTTCTAAAGAGTTCTCTTTGTTTTTGTCAAAAGAACGAAGAAAAGAAATAGCGCCTGTAGCGACTAGCCCTAAAATAGCTGCGAGACCCAACTGAGGAAGAATCGATCCCGATTCTTTTGGTTGCACAATTTCAAAATTTTCTTTCGACTGTGCTGATTCGCAATTTAAAGACCTCAAAGAATTTTCTTTTGCTTGAACTTCTTTAAGAGCATCGACCACAAGAGCTCTTGCATTTTGCAGTTCTTTTGCATGGTCGATCAGAGGAGACTGAGGAGAAACCTCATTCGCAACTCTCTCCGAAGTCTCTTGATCAGGCTTTAGATACCGGAAAAACTCACGAAGAACATAAAAAATAGAGAATGCAATTAAAGCAATTCCTGCAACCCAAAGAAGTCCTAAAAAAACTCGACCCCAAGAAAGTTTTGATGCAAGAGTTGCAAAAAATGATGCAGAACCTGTCGTTGGAACCAAAACAGCTACAGGAGCTACATTTTGAGACAAATCAACGATCTGCGGACCTAGCTCAACAACTTCTTGAGCTATGTTCAATGCATCTACAGATGAAATGACATCTACAACAGCAGGTATAGCCTCTTGAGCGACCGTCGCTGTTTTACTGACTGTATCAGCAATCGTCCCGGAAAGAAAACCTGCAATATTGATCGGCTGATAAGGGGGTATAACCGAAGAACCTACAAATTCAGGCAATCAAGTCTCCTTAAAAATAACTATATATTTTGAGCACAAAGTATATCTAATGCATTTCATTTATTGCTCGTAAAAACGATAAAATAATTCCTTTAGAAACGAACATTCAACGGAGGATATTTCTCCCATCCCAATAGATCAAAATGCCACCACTCGGTTGGTAGTCCAATAAAATCATTTTTTTCCATAACAGAACAAAGAAGTTCACGATTTGCAATTTCCTCTATGGATGCCTGGGCGTAGTCTCGACGAGCCTTTTCGCTAAAATCATCAAAATCAGAGGGCATCGGCAACTCTTTTCCATCTTTTGAAACAAGCGTTACATCGACTGCCGTTCCCCGCGTATGACGTCCCCCTTCTCTTGGATCCGCAACATAACGTCGATCAGGCATTAGTTCCCAAAATTTCCATTGCACCGCAAGAGGACGAAACCCATCCCAAATTTTTAATCCAAGGTCGACTGCCTCAAGCTCTTTTTGAACTTGAGAGAGTCGCAAAACAACTTCTTTTAAAAGAAAACATCGATCGAAATGATAAACCGGCTGTCCGGTAAAATTATTGGATGTCGCATATTTTAGATCCACCCGTATTTGAGGGATATACAATTGAACATCAATAAGATCTGATTTCAAACTTAAACTCCTAGCATTTCTAAGAAGTTTAATCTACATGGATAGCTATAGCTAAAAAATCTTTTATTTTATTTCGAATGCCATACGCAATGCAAATTGCTTACGTTGCTCAAGTCTAAAAAAAACCATTGTTCTTGCGAACAATGGTTGTTTTTGAGACTTGATGGATTCCTTTTCCGCGGGCGATTCTCGTCCCGTCAGGGAAAAGCCGGTTCGCGCCCGTAAGGGACTGTCAAAGAATAAAACAAAGCACTTGACGGTCTCAGGGTGATCTAGATTTGAAGGATCGAGAGGAGGTCCATATTGCAGCAATATGGACGACGATAGATCGTTCAAAGATGGGTCGCCATGATGGCCGTCAAATGCTTTTATTTTATTCTTTGACAGTCCCTAAGGCGCTTCACTTCGAATTCATACGCAATGCAAATTGTTGCATTGCTCAAGTCTAAAAAAAAACCATTGTTCTTGCGAACAATGGTTGTTTTTGAGACTTGATGGATTCGAACCATCGACCCTCTCATTAAAAGTGAGATGCTCTACCGCTGAGCTAAAGTCTCGAAAATGACCCCAAGGGGATTCGAACCCCTGTTATCAGAATGAAAATCTGGTGTCCTAGGCCAGGCTAGACGATGGGGCCATTCCTCATTCAGGAAAGAGAAGCAGTATATGCAGCAACCAATTAAACTGCCATGATTTCTTTTTCTTTGGCCGAGAAAAGATCATCGATTTGCTTGCAAAACTTGTCCGTTAAATCTTGAATATTTTTTTCTAGTTTTTTCACGAGGTCTTCTGTTAAATCCCCCGAGCTCTTTTTTTGTTTGATGAGGTCATTGCTTTTACGTCTAATATCGCGAATCGCAATTTTAGCATCCTCTGCTTTTTTCTTACCTTGCTTTACAATCTCTTGACGCATTGCTTGATCCATCGGAGGCACATTAATACGGATAGAATGGCCTTCCAAAACGGGCTGTAGGTTTAAGTTAGCCTTCTCAATACCTTTGGCAATCGCACCTGCTGTATGAGGGTCAAAGGGAGAGATGAGAATTTGTCGAGCTTCGGGAGTGGTAATGCTCGCAAGCTCTTTTACTTTCATATGAGCGCCATACACATCGACGGCTACTCCTTCTACAATGCCCGGATTTGCACGATTGGTTCGAAGGTTTTTAAGCTCCTGCTTAAAGTGCTCCAGGGTTGCATTCATTTTAGCTTTCACTTCATCTTCAATCATATTATTCTCCTGTCACAATAGAGCCCCCGCTTCGACGTTGAGCGGCAGATTTTAAAGCCCCTTTTTTGAAGATATTTAATATATGAATCAAAACATTGTTATCTCGACAGAGCGCAATGGCTGTTGCATCCATCACGTTGAACTGCTTAGAGAGAACCTGAGTATAGGTGATAGAATCAAACCGCTTTGCTTTTGGATTTTTGACAGGATCTTTGTCATAGATTCCATCCACTTTTGTGCCTTTGATAAGCACGTCCGCTCCAATCTCGGAGGCTCGCAGAGCTGCTGCTGTATCGGTTGTAAAATACGGATGGCCGGTGCCACCGACGAAAATGACAATAATACCATTTTCTAAAAGCTCTACTGTCTTATCTCCGCTTCCCTGGGGGATGAAAGTTCCACAGGAGAAAGCTCCTACCACTACACAGGAACACCCAAGACTCTCTAAAGCCTCAGCAAGCACCATACCATTGATCGTAGTGGCAAGCATCCCTATTTGGTCGGCTTTTTCTCGGGAAACATGCAGAGCTTGAGAGCCTCGGAAAATATTTCCTCCGCCCACCACCACTCCGATTTGAATACGGAGCTTATGAAGCTCCTGAATTTGCTCAGCAAGAGAAAGGACTGCAGTGGAATCCATTCCAAATTTTCCTTGTCCCATTAAAGCCTCACCCGAGACTTTTAATAAAATTCTCTTGTAAGGAGTTTTTTTGGCTAACACTTATTCTCCTACTTTCCAACGAACAAAACGCTTCAGAACCAGATGTTGTCCTGATTTTTTTGCTTCATTGGCTACGAGTTCGGCAATGGAGCTGGAAGTGTCTTTGATAAACTTCTGTTCAAGTAGACAGACTTGCTCGTAAAAAGTTTTCATTTTTCCATCCACAATCTTATCGACAATTTGAGGGGGCTTTCCTTTGACTTGGCTGCGAGCAATTTCTTCTTCACGCGCTTTGACCTCAGGTGGAACTTCTTCACGACTTAAATACTCAGGAGCCTCTGCAGCTACATGCATGGCGATTTCTCTTGCCAAATGCTCATGTCCTGCCTTTCCATCGATCTCAACAAGCGTCACAATTTTGCTGCCCATATGAGAATAGATTCCGAAAGATCGATTAGGTTCTTTGAGGAAGATTTCAAGACGTTTGATCTTGATATTCTCGCCAATGCTTTGCATCACGATGGCCCGATACTGGTCAACCGTGAGCGTTCTATCTTGATGAGAAGGCTGCGCTAAAAGAGCCTCTACACCCCCCGCTTTTGTTTGAACTGCTTGTTGTGCAATCTCATGCGCAAAATGTTTAAATTTGTCATTTTGAACTACAAAGTCTGTCTCGGCGTTAATTTCCACAAAGGCAATGGCATCCGGGGCTTCAGCAGTGGCTATGATCCCTTCTTTGGTTTCACGACCTTCTTTTTTTACAGCAGAAGCCACCCCCGCTTTTCGAAGAAGATCAATGGCTTTTTCCATGTCTCCTCCGGCCTGTTCAAGAGCTTCTTTACATTTACCCATTCCCACCCCTGTTCTTTCGCGGAGCTGCTTAACCATTTCAGGAGTTACTTTAATAGCATTCATGGGGTCTCCTCTTCCTCTTCGCTCAGTTCAAGAGATTCTACTTCGTCAGGAGAAGTTGTTTCTTCCTCACCCTTCCCGAGAGAGACGTTCATTTCATTTTTACGATCGATCGCTGCTTGCGTCAGCGCTTGAAGAATAAGTTTAATACTCTTAAGTGCATCATCATTACAAGCGATCACATAATCAATAGGATCTGGATCGCAATTAGTATCTACCAAAGCCATGATAGGGATACCCAGCTTATTTGCTTCGGCAACCGCAATATGCTCGCGGCCCGGATCCACCACAATCAAAAGTCCGGGAGGTTTTCTCATTCCTCGAATACCTGATAAGTTTTTGCTGAGCTTGATTTGCTCTTTACCCATGAGGACCCTTTCTTTTTTGGTAAATCCTTCGCCTCCACTTGCAAGCCGTTTTTCAATGCGCTCAAGTGTTTTGACGGAATTACGAATGGTAGAAAGATTGGTGAGCATTCCACCGAGCCATCTTTCAGAGATGTAAAACTCCCCGCACGCTTCTGCACATTCTCTGACAACGGTTTTAGCTTGTTTTTTAGTTCCGACAAAAAGAATTGATTTACGCTTAGAAACCATCTCTCGAACCACATCCATGCATTTGCGGATTTGTTGAATGGTTTTTGCAAGGTCTATAATATAAATTCCATTGCGCTCTTCAAAGATGAACCGTTTCATCTTCGGATTCCAACGGTGCTTCTGGTGACCAAAATGGGCACCTGATTCTAAAAGTTCTTTTACGCTTACAGCGCTATTGAGTTGTTCTTCTGTTGCCAAGCCTTGTCCCTTTTTTTTGACACGGCATCCTTCCTTAAGCAGAAAGATTTCGGTCTTGGTTTTTATTGTTATTTTTTAAGTTAATACTTAAAAAAGCGCCTGATCAGAATCGAACTGACACAAGTAGCTTGGAAGGCTACGGTTCTACCATTGAACTACAGGCGCATAAGATGACAAATCTAACGGATGTAGCCTCTTTTTTCCAAGCAAGAAATTTAGTCTTTGATAGCTATAAAAAAATAATTGAATTTTCAACATCGCGTTAAAATGTCAACTTGAAATTTAGCATTAGACATCTTGAGTAACTAAAGCTCAGCCAATTTTATGGATTTTCCTATTAACTCAATTCTCACCACTCTACTGTGGTATCCCATTCATAGAAACTATTCGATGAGTTATAGTGGGCTTTTATGAATATTTCAGACAAAACTAATCGGGTTTTGCATACGATTTCTCTCTCCCTCATGTTAATTTTAATTCGGTGTTGGTATTTGTCGGTTATTCAGCACGATCACCATGTTAAAATGGCACAAAAACCCCAGCGGCGAGTCATCATTGAAAAAGCTGAACGCGCGACAATCGAGGATCGATTTGGAATTCCACTGGCTATCAATAAAATCCAATATAATGTGTCAGTATGTTATGCCCATATCCGGCAAATCCCTGCAACCCAATGGAAAAAAAATGAAAAAGGAGAGAACATTCGAGTTTCGGAGCGTCTTAATTATATCTCTAAATTATCAAAAAAATTAAGTTCCGAGCTAGGACTGCCTTGTCAAAAAATAGAAGACCTTATACATGGAAAAGCGGCTCTTTTTCCTCACACTCCTTTTGTCCTTAAGGAGGATCTCTCGGAGGACCAATATTATCGCTTAAAGGCACTTGAGAAAGATTGGGTAGGACTGCAAGTCGAACGTTCTTCTCATCGAGAATATCCTCTGGGCAAAGTAGCAGGAGATGTCATCGGATATCTGGGAAACATTGATTCGAACCAGTATTTAAAAATCGCCCATGAACTAAATTCTTTAGAAGACTACTTGATTGCTAAACACGAAGGAGAAAGTCGATTTCTTCCCGAAGGATTTCGCTCTCCTGAAGAAGTGTTACACCGATATTTTGATTTGCAAGAAAAAGCCTACACTATGAACGACCTCATCGGGAAAAGTGGTTTGGAAGCCTCTTATGAAGAAGAGTTAAGGGGATATGTGGGAAAGCATATCTACGAGGTCGATACCAAAGGAAATTTTATTCGAGAACTCGAAGGGTCTAGAACTGCCATTGCTGGAAAAAAATTGACTCTCTCGCTCTCTGCTGAACTCCAAATGTTTGCTGAGCAACTGCTCGCCTCCAATGAAGGATCTCGGCTTGATAAAGACGATGGAGGTATTAACGAAAAATGGATGCGAGGAAGCGCCCTAGTGGCGATGATTCCAAAGACAGGTGAAATTGTCGCACTGGCTTCTTATCCCCGCTTTAACCCCAATGACTTTATCCCCTCTAGAGACGCACAGATCCGATACGAAAAAGAATTCGCAGTTAAAGAATGGTTGGAAAATGAAGACTACTTGGGAGAAATTTGGGACGGGAAAAGGTCCTTGAAAAGAGAATATTTTTCTTTTATGAAGGGTCGATATTTAGAAGAGTCACTTTCTCTGACATGGCCTCGCTATATAGAAGCTATACTTCCCGGAAAAAGCTTGTTAAAAAATGCACTTCTTCAAATCCCAGATGTTCGCACCGCTTTGCAGATCCAACAGGTGGGAATTGAACATCCTCTCCTTCATGGCATTAAAATCGAGCATGACAGATACTTGGCCATTGATCTATGCCACCTTGTGGCTCCCCTCGAGCTTTTCACTTCAGTGCTCATTCAAGAAGTGGGAACGCAGTCTTTAGCTGACTATTTCTCCACACGGCAGGAGGCTATGCGGCTTTTGAACCGTATGAAAGAAGAGCTGCGGGAGCTTTTCTATGATCATGATTTTAATGCATGGCGGGCTGTTCATTTTAAAGATTATCTCAAAAAAATGCGAGAAAAGGAAAAAACAGAAAGACGTTACGCTAAACCTTATACTGAATATTTAGATCGCGTAGAACGCAAATTATGGGGGAAATTCTGGGAGGTTTATAAAGCTCTCTTTCTTTATACAGCTCTGACAGGACGGATTCCTATTTCAATAGAGAATTATCCTCTTTTAAATCCTTACTTTTGTGTCTTGAAAGATACCTATTACCCCCTCCTTCAAGGCACCGCTCCTCTTTTATATGAAAAATTGAGGCCTCTTTCTCCCTCTTTAGGGGTGAGCTATTTAAAAACGTTGCGAAGTTTTGAGGAATTGTGTCGCCCTTTAGAACGTCGCTACCCTTATGTACGTTCTCTACAAGGCACATCTCAAGAAAAGGATCTTGCCCTCGCTTTTTACCCCCCCTTCGGGTATGGATTTACAAGATCTCACTCATACAGACAAGCCATTCCTCCCGGTTCGGTATTTAAATTGGTGACCGCTTATCAAACGCTCATGGAGCGGCATGCGCAAGGCCTCCCCTTGAATCCCCTGATGATTGTCGATGATTGGGTCGGCTCACCTTCCTCTAGATCCTTTATCTTAGGCTATCTCACTGATGGAACACCTCTCCATCGCATGTACAAAGGAGGACGTCTACCTCGTAGCTCGCATCCCGGTATGGGACTCATCGATATGCACGGCGCACTTGAACAATCCAGCAACGTCTATTTTTCTCTTCTCGCAGGCGACGTAATCCAAAATCCGCTGGATCTTTCAAAAGTTGCTCGTCAATTTGGACTTGGGGGAAAAACAGGCATTGATTTACCCGGCGAAGCCCCTGGAAGAGTGCCTGAGGATGTCGACCAAAATCGTACTGGTCTTTATTCTTTTGCCATTGGGCAGCACACACTTGAAACGACTCCCCTTCAAACAGCCCTCATGACAGCCATCATCGCTAATAAAGGGAAAATGGTGCGCCCTCATATTGTTCAAAAATTGGAAGGCGCCGACCGTTTACTCCATCATGAGCTCTTAGAAGAAGCGGATTGGAGAATCGATCCCCTTTCTATTCAAACAATCATTCATCAAGAAGACCATGTCACACATATCATAGAACCCATTATCGAAAGAACAATTCCTTTTCCACCTCCCATTTTTAATTATCTTTTCGAAGGAATGCACCGTGTTGTGAATGGGCGGCGCGGTACAGCAAGGCCAGGAGCTATGCGTGTTCTGTACGACCACCCCTCTTCGATCAAAGACTATTTAGAAATTCACAAAGATATCGTCGGCAAAACCGGAACTGCTCAAGCTCTGTATAAACATTCGGTTTCAAGTGCTGCAGCTCCTGTGATGGAGCACTATATTTGTTTCTCAGCTATTGCCTATACGAAGCAATCTGCTCTGCTTGCTCCTTTGGATAAAGAACCCGAACTTGTCGTAGTCGTCTCTCTCCGCTACCGTAAGGCAGGTCTTGAAGGAGGACCTATTGCAGGACAAATCATAAAAAAATGGCGCGAGATCCAGGCTCGCCATGCGAGCCCGGTTAAAAAAAATAATAGACCTCCTACGTAACTAAAGGTTCGTCGCTTTTATGAGAATTTTTTCTTAAAATTTTGAGCGTTATGCCATAGCAGGAAGTAGTCGAGTGTTTCTCGTCCCCCTGAGATAAGGGGAAGGTTAAATCCTTCTTTTAAAGTAACCCACGCAGATTCGAGATGTTCATCGGGAGCTACTTGCAATAAAGGCATTTCCGTAAGAGCAAGAAAAAAAAGATGAAAAATAAAATCGACCTCAGGACGGCGCAAGTAAAGGACCCCGACAGTTTTTATAAATTCAGGAGTCCCTTTAATCCCTGTCTCTTCTGCAAGCTCCCGCATCGCCGCCTGAAGAGGCTTTTCTCCAGCTTCTAATTTCCCACCCGGAATCCCCCAGCGAAGCCCCTCTACTTTACTTCCGTGTCTTTTGAGATAGAGAAGCCGTCCGTCGTATTCACAAAAAACGCCTGCAGCTTCGAGCGAGGAGTTAAAATCACGAGGTCGATTTAGAAAGACTTGCACCGTCATAAATGCTCCTTAGCTGAGATTTAAGGTTACTGCTCTTTTAAGAAAAATAATAGACCTTTAGCTTAAGTAAGAGGCCATAAAGCGCGCTTGCCCATTGCAAAACCGGAGAGATTTTCGTTTCGTTTTTATCACCATTATTTTTGTTGAGAGAGCAGTAGAGTTTTTTCAAAATACTCGATCGTTCGATGTAATCCCTCTTCAAGAGACACAGTAGGTGCCCACGAGAGTGCTTTTTTCGCTAGAGATATATCGGGCCGTCGCTGCTGCGGATCATCTTGAGGAAGCGGCTGGAAAACAATCTCGGATTTCGAGCCTGTGATCTTAAGTATCAACTCGGCTAAACCTAAAATTTGAAACTCGACAGGATTTCCTAAGTTCACAGGACCTGTAAAAGAGGGATCAGTGGCCATGAGAGAGATCAATCCATCGATCAGATCATCTACAAAACAGAAAGAGCGCGTCTGTCTCCCGTCCCCATAAATCGTGAGGGGTTCATTTTTGAGGGCCTGCACGATAAAATTAGAGACAACACGACCATCTTTGGGATGCATTCGAGGCCCGTACGTATTGAAAATGCGCGCCACTTTAATAGGAAGTCCATATTGACGATGATAATCAAAAAAAAGCGTTTCAGCACACCGTTTTCCTTCATCATAACATGAACGAGGACCAATAGGGTTGACATTCCCCCAATAGGCCTCATGTTGAGGATGCACGACCGGATCGCCATATACTTCACTGGTGGAGGCTTGTAAAATTTTGGCCTTTTTTAATGAATGGGCCAGTGACAAGAGATTAAGCGCCCCATGGATATTCGTCTTGGCAGTTTGCACCGGATCCAATTGATAATGGATAGGAGAGGCAGGACATGCTAAGTTATAAATTTCTTCCACTTCAATCTGGAGAGGCATGCAGACATCATAGCGGATGAGTTCAAAATAAGAATTTGACAAAAGATGTAAAATATTGTCTTTGGAGCCTGTCAAAAAATTATCAAGGCAGATCACTTCCGCTCCCTGCTCTAACAACTTATCACAAAGGTGGGAGCCTAAAAAACCGGCCCCTCCCGTGATTAAAATCCGTTTCCGATGCGTGGTTGCCATTTGATTCTTTTATGGGGGATAATATACAAAAGATGATATTATTTTTCCTACAAAAGATAAAGCCATGGAAGTCATTAACCTCAGATTAAAAGGTCTAAAATTAATTACCCCCCGTATTTTTCGAGATAATAGGGGGTTTTTTAAAGAAGTCTATCGAGAATCTCATTACGTCGATCAAGGGATTCATCCACAATTTGTGCAGGACAACCATTCTTATTCTCAGAAAAATGTGATTCGAGGGATGCACTTCCAATCTTTTCCAGGGCAGTCGAAATTAGTCTGGGTGGTACAAGGAAAAATTTTTGATGTCGCCGTCGATTTAAGAAAAGAATCTCCGACTTTTGGACAATGGGAAGGCGTTTACCTCGATTCAGAATCCCATCATCAACTTTTTATTCCTGCTGGTTTTGCTCATGGATTCTGTGTAATCAGCGAAGAAGGGGCTCATGTCCATTACAAGGTCAGCACGTTTTATGAGAGTGCGACCGAAAAAACATTTCGATATAACGATCCTACGGTTAAAATCGAGTGGCCTGTTTGTTCTCCGATTATTTCCGATAGAGATCTCCAGGCACCGACCTTTGAAGAGGCTATCAAATGAAAATTTGGATTACAGGAGCCCAGGGACTTATAGGGCAAGCGCTTCAACAATTATGTAAAAAAGAGCATCTTGCTTTTATCGCCACAGGCCACCAGGTTGATATTAGCTCCGCGCCTTTGATAAAAGCTTTTTTTCATGCTAACCCCACTATCACCCATATTATCAACTGCGCAGCTTACACCAGCGTGGATGACGCTGAAAAAGAGGAGAGGGAAGCATTTAAAACAAATACTTTAGGTCCTGAAAACTTGGGAAGACTTGCAAAGCATGAAGGAGTGAAATTGATTCATCTCTCAACAGATTATGTTTTTGAATCTACCGATTTAACCCCTCTTCCAGAGACGGCTCCTTATAAACCTGTGAATGTCTATGCTAAAACAAAACAAGAAGGAGAAGTACGACTCCTTGAAGAATTTCCCCATGCCTGCATTGTCCGGACGTCTTGGGTTTTTGGTCGGGGAGGAAAAAACTTCATTTCCTCTTTATGGGATCAATTGCATGTAGAGAAAAAGATTTCCGTGGTGCACGATCAATTCAATCGTCCCACCTACTCAAAAGACCTAGCCCAGACCATTCTTGCCCTTCTTTGTCATGAGGGCATCTTTCATTTTGCTAATGAAGGAGTCGCGTCCCGCTATGAGGTTGCCCTTAAAATGAAAGAGCTGATCAAAGAGCAAGGGAAAGAGCTTCAGTGTGGAGAAATCACCGCCATTCCAGCGTCTACTTTTTTCTATAGGGCCCCACGCCCTCGTTTTTCTATTTTAGATACTCAAAAAATTGAAAAAATAACAGGCATAGTCCCTCGACCCTGGCAACAAGCTTTAAAAGAGTTTATCGATGAAAAGCATGCTGCAATATAAAAGAGTCCTCGTGACGGGAGGAGCCGGCTTTATTGGATCTGCTTTTATCCGCAGAGGGCTTGAGACATTTGAAGATCTTGAAAAAATCGTCAATCTCGATCTTTTAACGTATGCAGGGAGCGAAAAAAATATGAAAGCCTTTACGAACGATCGAAGACACTTTTTCATCCAGGGGGATATTTTAAATACGCGCCTTGTCCAAACTCTTTGTCAAGAGCATCAAGTTGAAGCTATCGTACACTTTGCAGCTGAAAGCCATGTTGATCGCAGTATCACCGAGCCCCAGGCGTTCATTCAAACCAATATTTTGGGAACTTTTTCACTGCTCGAAGTAGTGCACCAAAACCCTCATATCCATTTTCATCACATTTCCACGGACGAAGTGTACGGCTCCATCACAGAGGGCTTTTTCAATGAATCTTCTCCTTATAGGCCTAATTCTCCTTATGCAGCCTCTAAAGCTGCTTCGGATCATTTAGTCCGCTCGTGGGCTCACACTTATAAACTTTCAACTACTCTCTCCCACTGTAGTAATAATTATGGCCCGGGTCAGCATACCGAAAAATTTATTCCTCGCATGATTTCTCAATGTTTAGAAGAAAAACCTCTTCCCCTCTATGGTCAAGGACTCAATGTCCGCGATTGGCTTTATGTTGACGACCATGCCGATGCAGTCTGGCTCATTTTAAATCAAGGCGAGAAAGGACATATTTACGATATTGGAGGAAAAACAGAGAAAAGAAACATCGACATTCTTCATACTCTCATCGATCTTATTGCAAAAAAAACAAATAAGAATGCGTGGATGCTACGCCAGCTGATCACTCACATCCCAGATCGCCCAGGTCATGATTTTCGATACTCCATGGATCCCGCCAAACTTACCCATCAGCTAGGATGGACTCCACGGCACACACTGGAAGAAGGGCTTGAAAAAACAGTGGATTGGTATCTCGCATGAAAAAAATAGCTTGTGTGATCCCTGCACGGCTGAATTCCAGCCGCTTTCCCAAAAAAATTCTTGCCCCTCTGCATGGGAAACCTCTCATCCAATGGGTCTGGGAAGCCGCCTGCCAGGTCCCTTTTTTCGATTCTGTGACTCTTGCAATTGACGCCGAGGAGACAGAGCACGTGGTCCGTCAATTTGGCGGTCATTACCGCATGACATCCATCGACTGTCCCAATGGTACAATACGCTTGTGTGAGCTGATGAAAAGGTATCCTCTGGAAGGAGATATTTTCGTCTGCTGGCAAGGAGATGAACCTTTTCTAAAGCCGGAGATGATTCAAAATCTTCTTCAATCAGTCGATAAGGATGAAGCGGACATTTGGACTTTAAAGAAGAAACTCGAAGATGTCTCGCTGGCGGCCTCCCCTCATATATGCAAAGTAGTAACAGACCATAAAGGATATGCGATGTATTTTTCTCGCAGCCTGATTCCTTTCCACCGCGATATCCCGCCCACTTCTTTTGATCAACATATTGGCATTTACGCCTACTCAAGGAAAGCACTGGAAAAAATTTCCACTCTTCCCATGAGTTCTGTCTGTCAGAAAGAGGAACTGGAGATGCTTAATTTCATGTATCATGGACTTAAAATCCGAGTTCATGAAACCCTTCATGAAGGGTTTGGAATCGATCTTCCCGAACATTTAGAACGTGCTCATCAAAAGGATCTTAACAAGAGTAATGAGATTTCGAAAGAAGTCTCATGAGACGGATCAAGAAAGGGTCACAAGGCAGCAGAAAGCCTCCTTTTCTCCCGGGAGCTGGATTTTTAAGAGATAATGTTTCCCATCTTTTGCATCTTGGATTTTTATCTTATAACCTTCCTTTAGATCCACTGGTTTTTGAGAGGTTTTGACCTTTTTCCAATAATCGACGATGATTTGCATCCGTTCTTTATCCGCTTCTAGAGAGGCTGTGAATTCTTTAAGCATCTTTCCCTCTTTGGCAAGAGATTTAAAAACAGAGTGGATCGAAAAATAGGCAAAACTTCCGACGAGAATGACAGCGATCAGCACTTCAAGAAGAAAAAAAGGATGCTTTTTCATGAAACAAGCTTTAAAGGTTTAAAATCAAGGTAATCTGCAGAGGTAAGAAAATATTTTACACCTCCTGCTTCTCCAAACATTTTAACATCTTTTTTAAGATTATGAAGATGCCCAAACACACAGATGTCGACTCCAAATTTTTTTAAAATTTCCGATACCCGAGAAGCACGCAGATCTGCGCCAATGGGAGGATAATGGGTCATTGCAATTTTGAGTTGAGCGGCAGGGTTCATCTGCTCCAGGCTCAGCCGTAGTCTCTCAAGCTCTCGTTCAAAAATCGCGTTCTTATCGAGGGGCGCCTGTCTTTCTCGCGCTTGGGGATTCTCTTGAAAGTGAATGTAAGAATTAAAATTATATTCCGGCGTATCCCAAAGCCTGCTTCCTCCTATGGCAATATCATTCCAATGGAAAGCAGTATTTTGAAGGAAATGAATCGAAGAAGGCATTTTCTCCGACATTTTTTTAGGAGAGCCCCACCAATAATCGTGATTCCCTCGAATCATCAGTTTTGTCCCTGGCAAGTGATGAATCCACTCCAAATCAATCAAGGCTTCTTCCAGCTTCATCGCCCAGGAGATATCTCCTGGAAGAAGCACAAGATCCTCAGCATCTATGGAATTTTTCCATGCTTGCTCTATTTTGTCCATGTATCCTTCCCACGCAGGACCGAAGACTGCCATGTTTTTAGAAGGAACACTTTTAGAAAGATGTAGGTCCGCTAACACCCAAATCGACATATAAGCGCTATCATACCATTTAGGGAAAATATCCTCGAGCAGCTTGAAAAAGAACTCCAGAAGCAGTTTTAAGCATAGTGATAAGTTAAGTGATTGTTTTTATGAGGACCGATAATCCTCCAGTGGAAGTCGATATTTTTCTCGTTCCATGCAATGTTGCCCAAATACGTATCTTCAGCGCATAGATGAGCATCGACTGATTCTAAGACGTGGAACTTTGTGGGCGTGAGATGAAATAAAAAAACAGGGTTCGCTGTGCCGTATCTTAAATGCTCAATTGAAATGAGAGATGCGTTCAAATCGAGCGACCACCGAAAACTATTGCTGAAAGCGGTATCGATCTGATGGTCAAGAAGCCAGTACCCTTTTTCCTGGAAAACCAAGACAGCAGGCGATGGAGAAGTAACGATCACATCGGCTCTTCCAGTTCGAGTGGATTGCTCTTGCCCTTGCCTGGTTTTGACAGAAAAGGAGAGTTGTCGAATACAGGAGAGTTTTTCCCAAAATTTTTGCAGCTCTTTCCTGCGGTCCCGATCCCTTTCTCTCTCTTCATTCAAGGCAATCCTGGGTTTGTGAATATAGCAATAACGCTTCTTCTCTTGGGCAGAAAGAAGCGTGTAGGCTTTTTTCAAAAGCATCTCCAATTCAAAGCGAAGAGGATAAGAAGAGCTGAACTGATAAAACCGCGTTTTTCCTTCGTAGTGACTTTGGATAACGCCCTCTTTTTCCAGACGCAAAAGCGCTTTTTGGACTGGCGTCAGAGGAACCCCTAGTATCGATTGAATTTGCGAGCCATAGCACCGCTCATTGACAAAAAGAAAGAGAAGGATCCGCTCTACATTCTGGTTGCTAAAAAGCCCTTTTAACATAAATCAAACCTTTATTAGGTTTATAAAAACTACACTATTGCCACCTACTTTTCTATAGAAAAGTCCGTCGAAATAAATTTTTAAACCTAAAAATAGTTTAATATAAGCAGCTCAAGTGGTTGAAAAAGAAGCCTTAAACTGAATAATAGAAACATGTTATTTAACAAAGGAGATTTTATGGAAATTACAACAACCGAACCAAAATGGTGCATTCCATTTTTTCGATTGAAAATTTGGATGATCGGTTGTTTGCGTATGATTGCTGCATCGCTTTTCATTGGTCTTTGCGCTCAAATCAAAATATCTCTTTCTTTTACCCCTGTTCCACTAACGGGCCAAACGTTTGCTGTCCTTCTAGTCGGCTGTCTGTTAGGAAGGCGTCAAGGAGCTGGGGCAGCGCTGCTGTACCTGATAGAGGGGTGTCTGGGGCTTCCTGTGTGGGCAGGAGGCGCTTCCGGTTTTTTGCATCTGATGGGGCCTACCGGCGGCTATCGCATCGCCTACATTTTGCAAGCCTACCTTGCTGGAAGATTTGTTGAACGGCACGGTTCATTCCATTTTATTAAAACAGCTTTTGCCCTAATGATGATCTGTGGGATTCAAATGGGGCTGGGAGTCGTGTGGCTCGGATGCTTTATCGGCTGGAAGAACATCGTAGGTCTGGGTTTTCTGCCCTTTATCCCCGGCGAGGCCCTTAAAGCGCTTTTTGTCACATTCTCTTTACCAAGGAAGTCTTCATGAAAATCACGATCGAATTTCCTCAGATTATGAAGATAGTCATGGGACTTTTTGAGCCTATTTTCAATTCTCCTCTTAAAATTATATCAAATGCGTATATGATCTCCAAGAGGAGAATTGAAAATAGGCTCAAAAAGTCCATAAAATCGACTGAACTTTAGCTTAAGCAAGATGTCTATTGTGAATTAAAAACCGAGAGGTTGAAATTAACTCTGATGATGCTTTAAAAGAATGCCTGGCTCAATCGACAAATTGTTAGGCTATTTTCAAACAACATACGGCTCAATGAAAAAAGTGCATGGAATTTTGGTTCATCCAGACACGCGTTGCATCCACTACCGCTTATCGTGCGATATTGTGGCCATCCAGTTTAAATGCTGCAAAAAATATTATGCCTGCTTCTTATGTCACCTGACCTTGGAGAGACACTCAGTACAACGATGGCCTGCAGCCCAATCCTACTCTAAAGCGATCTTATGCGGCAAATGCCGCACAGAAATGACAATCCATGACTATTGGACATGTGGTGACCGATGTCCTTGTTGCAAAGCCTCGTTCAACCCTAAGTGCAGACTCCACTGGAGCTTATATTTTGAAAACGCCTAAGACAGACTCTAACTCTCGTTGTCTTGTGCAGCACGGTATTCCAGTCACTAACCTGGCTGTTTCAATTCTCCTCTTGGAGATCATATACGCAATTGATAATTACCTCAATGATTTTGGGTAGTCCTAAACAGGTAGTGCTGCCAAGCATTTGTGGTAATAGCAGATGAACATTTTGATAGTTTCTATATGGTTCTACAGCTTCTTAGAAAAAGATAAGTTTTTTCTCACGAGTCTGGAGCATCTTTGTCTTAGCGCACATTTAAATCTCTCAATAGGGGTGCGCTTATTCTCCTGTTTTTCGTAGTCGTTGCCTGTTAGGAGAATTTTAATGCGTCAGTTCTGCGGGCACACCTTTAATGTACACTTGACAATAAAATTTAATTGTAGAACAATATCTTTTCAATGAAGTTATATTATTGGCTTTTGTTATTTTGCATTACTCTCCTTACCGGATGTAATATTTTCATACCTAAACAGAAACCTTCTCGTCAAATACTCCGCACCTGTTTAGGTGCAGATATTCTCTCCTTAGATCCCCGCAAGGGGGTCAGCATGGTGTCTCAAAGTGTGACCCGTATGCTCTTTATGGGCCTTGTTCGCCTCGACCCTTATCTAAAGCCCCGCCTTGAACTTGCCGAATCGTACTCCCACTCTCCAGACCATAAAACCTATACTTTTATTCTGAAAGAGTGCCGCTGGTCCGATGGCTCTCCTATCACTGCTTATGATTTTGAAGAGACATGGAAGGCTGCACTGACCCCTGCATATTATTCATCTTGCACAAACTTATTCTTCTTTCTTAAGAATGCAAGAGAGATATTTCTAGGACACGCTTCCATTGATCAACTCGGTGTCAAAGCTTTAGATGAAAAGACCTTTGTCATCGACCTGGAATATCCAAATCCCCATTTCTTAGATATCTTAATTCATCCTATTTTTTCCCCTGTCCATCAGAGCATGCGATACTCTCTACCCGATAGTTCAAAACTCGTCTGTTCAGGTCCGTTTTGTTTAATGAAATATGCCTTTCAAAATGAAATTATCTTAACAAAAAACCCTTTCTATTGGAACCATAAAAATATTAAACTCGAAACCATTTGTTATTACATTGTTAAGAATCCTATAACGGCTTTATCGATGTTCGAAAAAAAAGAAATCGATTGGCTGGGTGACCCTCTTGCAAAAATCTCCTTTGAAGCAATTCCTATGCTTAAAGCGAAAGGAATGCTGCGGAATTTTCCCACAGCAGGGCTTGAATGGTTGTATATTAATACGAATAAATTCCCTCTAAACAATGTCAACATCCGTAAAGCTTTAGCTTATTCTATTGATCGCAAAATGCTTATGCGAGAAGTTCTCCATTTGGAAAATCCAAATCCCACCTTAGGGCTCATCCCAAAAATTGTTAAAAAAGAAAGATGGCACCCCTGGTTTGCAGACAATGATATTCTCCAAGCAAAAAATCTGTTTGAAAAAGGGCTTAAAGAACTCCGTTTGAAAGCCGATCAATTCCCTAAAATTAATATCACTTATTCCAACTCTCTCAATTCTAAAGTTATTTTAGCTATTCAACAGATGTGGAAAAAAAACCTAGGGATTGACATCAGCATCGAGCAAGTGGATGGGCCGATCTTGTTTAGCAAATGGTACGAGCACGATTATCAAATCTTGTGGTTGGGGTGGATTCTTCAATATAATGATCCAGGAAGCATGTTCGAAATATTTAAGTTTAAAAATGCCCGCCCCAACTGCTCAGGATGGGAGCATCCGGGGTTTATTCAACATGCAAACGCTTTCTCTATCACTCTTTCTGAACAAGAGCGATGGGAGCATATGGAAGCAGCAGAAAAAATCTTCTGTGAAGAGATGCCTTCCATTCCTGTGAATGACCTGACAGGCTTTTATTTAGCCCAACCCTATGTTAAAGATGTGCTAGTCAACCGCCTATACCAGATTGATTTCGATCGAGCTTCGATCGACTTAAATGCTGCACCTCGTGGGCGTTAAAAGAGGACCGGACAAACGGGCCTGCATACATCTGGTGGATTCCAATTGAATACCCATACTCTTCGTATTCCTTGAACTGCTGAGGCGTGACAAATGATTTCACAAGAAGTTTTTTACGATGGGCTTGAAGATACTGACCCAGGGTCACGATTTGACATCCGGCCTCTTTAAGATCCAGTAAAGTCTCAAACACTTCCTCTTTGCTCTCTCCTAGGCCTACCATCAGTCCTGATTTGACAAACTGCACGTCTTTCGATCCACGCGCACGTCGGAGCACCTGTAACGAACGATCATAGGTGGCTTTATGTCGTACGCGGGGGGTCAAGGATCGAACAGTTTCAATATTGTGATTAAAAACCTCCGGATGGTGTTTTAAAACCGCTGCTAAAGCATCAAAATTTCCATTGAAATCCGAGGTCAATACTTCCACACTACACCCTGGATTTTTGGCTCGAATAGCCTCAATAATTTCACCAATGTGATGGGCTCCTCCATCCGAAAGATCATCGCGTGCAACCATCGTTACAACCACGTGTTTTAATCCTAATTCGCTGACAGAGAGAGCGATTCGCTCAGGTTCATCTTGCTCAGGAGAAAGAGGCTTTTTTGTAAAATCGATATCACAAAAACCGCAGTTGCGGGTGCAAGCTTTTCCAAGCGCAAGAAATGTAGCCGTTTTATTTGAAAAACAGTGCAAACGATTGGGACACTTGGCCTCTTCGCAAACAGTATTCAAACGATATTTTTTCACAATTGATCCTGTTTGAAAAAGCTCCCTCCCTCTTGGAATTTTACGATGTAGCCACGAAGGAAATCGGCCCTTTCCTTCATCAGGACCCCCTTCCGGGTTTTCAGGGAGTCGATTGAGAACTTTTAGTTTTACAGAAGGGGTAGAATCAAAGATATTTTCATCTATCATCGCTTAGAGTCTCTTAACTTTAGGGGGAAAATGAATCGGAGTGTTCTGTGCGATAAGTCCAGCTTCAAGCCACGCTTCTGGAAGGGTCGGATGGGCATGGATAGTCTCTGTCAAACAATCCACTGTAAGCTCATTGGTAATTGCCAATGCCATTTCCGCAATCAGAGAGGCTGCATCATGGCCGACCATTTGAGCGCCTAAAATTTGTCCCGTCTTCTGATCGATGACCACTTGCGCAAAACCCTCCGTTTCTACAGAAGCTATCGACTTTCCAAGCACTTGGAAAGGAAACTTACCGATAGCCGCAGAATATCCTTTTTCTGTTGCTTGTTCAAGTGTCATTCCCACCGTTGCAATTTCAGGAAGGGTAAAGATCACAGCGGGCACTGCTTCATAATGCATAGTAGCAGATCCCCCTGTAGCATTGACTGCTGCGATCATTCCTTGATGTGAGGCCACATGGGCAAGCATCAATAGACCTGTGACATCCCCAATGGCATAAATTCCCGGTACATTTGTTTCCATCTTTTCATTCACCGAGATAGCGCCTTTTTCATTCGTGAGAACACCCGCCATTTCAAGCCCTAACTCTTTAGAAACAACCTTACGTCCAATTGCAACTAATACTACATCTGCATTCACAACCGCTTTATCCTTCAACCGAATTTCAACCCCCTGTCCTTGTCGGTCAATCCCTTCAACTATCACCCCTGTTTGAACCTCAATCCCTTTCTTTTTGAAAGCAGCAGTGAGCGCATCTGAGACTCCCCTTCCCTGTGTTGCAACAAGGGAAGGAAGAGCCTCTAAAACAATGACTTTCACTCCCAGCTCTGCATACAGTGAGGCAAACTCACACCCAATATAGCCTCCCCCAATGACAGCCAGGGTTTTGGGAAGCGTGGTCAGTCCTAAAATAGAAGTCGAATTAAATACCTTTTGATGATCACAAGGAAATGCTGGAATATCTAGGGGCTCAGATCCCGATGCAATAATAATTTTCTCCCCATGAATAATCTGATTGTCCTCTCCTTTCACTTTCAGTTCAAAAGGAGCTTTAAATGAAGCGGTTCCTCGTAAGATGTCAATCCCATTGGACTGAATAAGGCCTTCCAGACTTTTTCGAATTTTCGAGATAACATTATCTTTACGCTCTTTCATCTTTCCAAAGTCAATCGAGACAGAGCCGACATGAATCCCGAAATCCGCTGCATGTTGAATGGTATGAAGAGCTTGCGCATTCGAAATCAGAGTTTTTGTAGGAATGCAGCCGACATTCAGACAAGTTCCTCCTAAATCTCCTTTTTCGATCAGCGCCACTTTCTTTCCGGTTTGAGAAGCTTTAATGGCTGCAATATACCCTCCGGGGCCCGCACCAATCACAATCACATCGTAGTATTTTTTCTCTGTCATACAAAATCCTTTTTGAGACTAACCCTCTCTTATTTTAGCAAATGTTAGGTAAAAAAACATCGAAAGTTGTACCATGAATGCTAGAGGTTAAAGTATGAAACCAGTTGAGCGCCAAAAAATGTGTCCCAATTGTGATGGTAGAATTCCTCAAGAAGCGACCCAATGCCCTTACTGCTTTGCTCAACTTCACAACGACCCTTATTCTAAAGGGGCTGCTCCTTCTTCTACCGACCCTCTTTCGGCTCTGTACCCCCCTCCCTATTCAGCCGAGGCAAAACCCTCCAGCAAATCGTCTGCTTTACCTGACTCCTCTACAGCTACACCTGCCTCTGAATCGGTTCCTTTCTGGTCGATTTTGATGCTTGCTTTAGGAAGTAACCTCCTCACTCTCGGCATTTTGCAGTTCTTTTTCTCTGACCACGGCGTCCTGCGCCTTGAAATAAACGCCAGCTACTGGTTCTTGATGGTACTTGTAGCAGCTCCACTCATCTTCTTCGGGCTGAAGAGTCTCTCTTCTAAAAAATAGGACCCTCTGGAGATCCTCTAAAAGCAACGGAAGCAAAGGTTTTGCAATTGCCTCTCTTAACCTTTGAACTTTGGCTTAAGCAAGAGGTCTAATCTCAGGCATAAGGGAGAGATTCATTTTAAAATCAAGTTCGGGGGCGAGCTCTTCAACCTCCGGAATTTCTCGAGGAGAGGGTTCTTCAGGAACCACCATTTGAAATTTAAAGAGAGCATGCGCGATTTCACTCTTAAGTGTCTCGCTGAGCGTGTCGAAAAGAACAAATGCTTCATGTTTGAATTCCAGTAAGGGATCTTTTTGGCCCACTGCCCGCAAGTGAACTTCTGTTCTCAAATAGTCGATACGAAGGAGATGTTCTTGCCATTTTCGATCGATACTTCGAATGAGAATACTGCGAATAACTTCATTTAAGATCTCATCAATGCTCATGGTGTGCGATTCCTCGGGCATCAGACGTTGTACTCTTTCCACTTTCTCTTTTTCATGCACAATTTTATCTCGCAGGGCTCGGATGATTTTATGAGCAGCTTTATCTTCAATCTCCTGGAGCTGTAGATAATCGTTATCAAACTCTTCTGTCTCAAATGTAACAGGAAAGCGGGTCATGAGCCATTGGCGGAAACCTTCGGGGTTCCACCCTTCCGGAGTCGATTTACTCACCAAAAATTTTTGGGCTTTTTGAAAACAGAGGCTTTCGAGAACTTCTTCAGCCAGTTGAAGCGGCTGGGAATGATTCAACACCTCGTTGCGGAAGGTATAGATTTCAGCCCTTTGTTTGTTCATGACGTCATCATATTCAAGGGTATGCTTGCGCATTTGATAATTTCTTTGCTCTACTCGCTTCTGGGCTGTTTCAATTGACTTATTAAGCACCTTCGCTTTGATAGGTTCTCCTTCAGGGGGACGAAACCTCTGTAGAAAAGATGTAATTCTAGGAGAGGTAAACAGCCTTAAGAGAGAATCTTCAAAGGAAATAAAAAATTTAGAATGACCAGGATCTCCCTGACGTGCACAACGTCCCCGGAGCTGTCGGTCAATACGCCTTGATTGGTGTCTCGTTGTCCCAATCACATAAAGCCCCCCTAGGGATGCCACTCCTTCTTCTAGTTTAATATCCGTTCCTCGACCTGCCATGTTGGTAGCAACCGTGATCGCTCCCTTCCGACCTGCTAAAGCTATAATTTCTGCTTCTTTGGCATGGTTCTTTGCATTCAAAACCGTATGTTCAAGTTTGTTGAGTTTTAAAATACGGGATAGTTTTTCCGAAATTTCAACCGACTCGGTTCCAATCAAAATGGGACACCCTTTCCCATGGATTTCTTGGATCTCTTTGAGAAGAGCATTATACTTTTCACGTTCGGTCATGTAAACTTCATCATCTGCATCTTTGCGAATGCAAGGCCTGTGGGTAGGAATAGCAAGAACATCGATCTTGTAGATCTCTTTAAATTCATTTGCTTCTGTCATTGCAGTGCCTGTCATGCCTGCTAATTTCGAGTAAAGTCTAAAATAGTTTTGTAGAGTAATAGTGGCGTAGGTTTGGGTCTCGCCTTGGATCTCTAGACCCTCCTTTGCTTCGATCGCTTGGTGTAAGCCATCTGAAAAACGACGACCTGGTTGAGGGCGGCCTGTGTTTTCGTCTATGATAACGATTTTTCCTTCTGCTACGATGTAATCGACATCTTTTTCCATTAAAAGATGAGCTCTTAAAAGTTGCCGCAAGTTGTGGGCCTTTTCTTTACGCATGGCATCTTCTTCACGTAGGGCTACTTTTCTCTGGAGCTTTTCCTGCTCATCTAAAGAGGTATTTTGGTCAATCTGGGAATATTCGTGTCCCAAATCAAACATCATAAAATCATCGGCCGACTGACCCATCTCGGCCCATCGATGAATCCCTTTATCTGTCAGTTCATATTCACTTGCTCTCTCATCGACAACAATGTACAGCTCGGCGAGAGCTTCGGCGCGCTCTTCTTTATTCTGCTCGCCATAGTAATAAATATCCCATGCATCAATCTCTGCGCGCATTTCAGGATCTTCTTTGATCCTTTTCAGAATTTTATTGTGGGGCATACCTTTGCCGACAAGCCAAAGCTTGCGAAACGCTTCTTTAACAAGGCCTTCTTGCTCTTTCGTGAGTTTGGAACGCTCTCCTTCGACCATACGGCCAGAGCCTTCGAGCGTTTTACGTGCATCCGTGGCCAGCTTATTACACAGATCACGTTGAAATTTGACCAATTGGGAAACAGGGTCTTTCAGAACATTGTACATTTGCTTTGAGCCACTTGCAGGACCTGAAATAATCAACGGCGTGCGAGCCTCGTCGATTAAGATAGAATCGACTTCATCGATAATTGCAAAATAGTGACCCCTTTGACATTGATCCTCTGCGCGCTGAGCCATGGAATTATCCCTCAGATAATCAAACCCAAATTCGGAAGAAGTCCCATAGACGATATCGGCTTCATACACTGCTTTCCGACGAAAATGAGGAGTGCTATTCGTCAGAGCCTCTACGCGCAATCCAAGCCACCTAAAAATCGATCCAATCCAATCGGAGTCACGTTGGACAAGGTAATCATTGACAGTGACGAGATGAACAGGCTTGCCCGTGAGCGCATTCAAATACAGTGGCATGGAGGCGGTAAGAGTTTTTCCCTCTCCTGTCATCATCTCGGCAATAGAGCCATAGTGCATGGCAATTCCCCCCAACACCTGGACATCGTAGGGCACCATATCCCATTTCTGATTATAACCCGACACATGCACCTGAGTCCCGCACATACGACGGCAGGCAGCCTTCACAACGGCAAAAGCTTCTGGAAGCAGTTGGTCGACTGTTTCTCCCTGTGCTATCCGACGCTTAAACTCGGTGGTTTTTGCCTTAAGCTCTTCATCCGATAAAGATCGGAGTTTTTCTTCCTCTGCCCTCACCTGCCGAACAATCTTATGATATTTTTTTAGAAGGCGGCTTTGCTGAGTTCCAAAAATATGCTTTAATAGTCCAAACATGGAAAGGTAACCTTATGTACGTGTTTATTTAGGATAGCAGGTTTGAGTAAAATAGTGCTACCTAGTCGTTAAAGTGCTTTGTTAAGAAAAATAATTATTAGACCTATTGCTTGCTTAAGCTAAAGTTCAGTCAATTTTTTGGAGGGGGAGCCCCTTTTAGATTTATTTGTTATGGGGTAATATCTATAAGTTGATATAAACCATAACAATTTAAATTAAAATGAGCCAAAAAGAAGAACCCCCTTTACGGTAGCCTACAACGATGAAAAAAAGTTTTATATATGCAGTTTTTATTTTAATTCCCTCCCTCAGCTTCTGCATGGCAAAGGAAGGAGAGTCTCTTCAAACTCTGGATGAGCTTATTGCCTCTTCAGAACGTCAGCTCCTCATCCAGAAACAGCTTCGCTCTCTCGTTGAAGAATTTCAAAAACAGCAAGACGCCTTTCAGCATACGATCGATGAAAGCCCTGCAACCAAAGAGCTCGCTCTTAAAATGGTTCAAACAGCCTCTCAAATTCTACAAATGGCAGATGAAAACCACCTGACCCATCTTTTCACCCCTTTTTTTGTGGAAGAACTTAAATTTTTCGCGGCAACTTCGAAGAAAAAGGCCCGATGAAATATCTAGATCGTAGCTCAGGGGAAGAGAAATGTGAAAAAGTCTATGGAGGGTTTTTTATCCGCCTTCTTTACAGCTCCTATCTTTTATCTCGCCTCCTTGCAAAACTCCTCCTTCCACTTCTCACCCGTTTTTCATTCCCTTCTGTTTTGTATGGCGCTCTGCAAAAAACGCGTTGGAGTAGGCCTAAAGTGAACCGATTTATCCGCAATTTTAAGGTGGATACATCTGAATTTTTAGATCCCGTCTCGTCCTTCAAAACTTTTAACGATTTTTTTATCCGCAAATTAAAACCCAGTGCACGTCCCATTGCTGCAGGAGATGCGACGGCCGTACTACCTGCAGATGCAAGATACCTTGTCTTTCCCAATATCGACCATGCGGAAGGTTTTTTCGTGAAAGGAAAAAAATTTTCGCTTTCTTCCCTCCTCCAAGATGATAAACTTGCACGCCAGTTTACGGAGGGGACGATGGTGATCGCCCGCCTTGCTCCTGTCGATTATCACCGCTTTCATTTTCCCTGCCACGGATGGGTCCATACACCGCGATCCCTCCCAGGTTATTTGTACTCTGTCAACCCTATGGCCCTCAAAAAACACAGTGAAATTCTCGCTGAAAATAAGCGGATGATCACCGAAATCACCACCCCCCATTTTGACACTGTTGTTTACATCGAGGTAGGCGCAACCTACGTGGGAACCATTCATCAAACCTTTACCCCAGAAACCTTTCAAAAGAAGGGAGCAGAAAAAGGGTATTTTTCTTTTGGAGGTTCCTGCCTTATCCTCCTCTTTAAACCGGGCGTCATTCAAATCGACTCCGATTTAATCGAAGCCTCTTCTCGTTCGATCGAAGTTCTAGGCCAAATGGGTCAGTCTTTAGGAAAACAGATTAAACATTCTTGATGTTTACCCCGGGCGGGACAAAACTTGCGTGCAAAATAGATGATTTGAAGATGCACTTTAATCCAATCTTTTCTTAGAAAAATCTTCTTTAAATCCTTCTCGACTTTTTCCACTGTTTTACCCTGACTGAGACCCCATCTACGAGCACATCGGAAAATATGGGTATCGACGGGAAATGCCGGTACCTGAAAAGCCTGAGCCATCACCACAGAGGCTGTTTTGTGGCCCACACCAGGAAGCGATTCCAAGGATTTGAAAGATTTGGGCACTTGGCCTTTATATTTTTTCACTAAAATCTCTGAAAGCTTCCAAATATTCGTAGCTTTCGTAAGGGATAGTCCACACGGTTTGATAATCTCTCGAATTTCATCAATCGTAAGCTGTATCATTTCTTGGGATGTTTTTGCTTTTTTGAAAAGATGAGGAGTGACTTGATTGACCTTTGCATCGGTGTTGCGCGCGGCTAGCACCACTGCTATTAACAATGTATAAGGATCCCAATGGTGAAGAGGAGGCTCTGGATTTGGAAAATAATGATCTAAAATCGCTTGAATCTTCTTTGCTCTATTCATTTTCCCACACAAAATTTAGAAAAAATGGCACTTAAGATTTCTTCTGAAATATCTTGTCCGATGATAGTTCCCAGTTCTTTTAAAGCGGCCCGCATGTCAGCAGCTAAAAATTCGGGGGAAACTCCGCTCTTTAGACCTTCAATGATGTGATTCACACTTTGATTTGCAGATTGAAGCGCTTGGAAGTGCCTTAAATTTGTAATCACGACTTCTTCCTTCGAAGGAGACCCTTGTTTCCACACCAAATTTTGAAGGGCTTCCTTTAATTCGCTTAAACCCTGCCCTTCTTTAGCAGAGATTGCAATCGCCCCTGGCGGAGGAAGATGCTCTGAGGGAAGATCGACTTTATTCCAAACAATCAATGTCTTTCTCGAAGAGGCATGCTTTAAAATCTCTTGATCCTCTCTCTGAATCCCACGTGTAGCATCAAGAAGCAGAATAATTAAATCGGCTTCCTTTAACGCTTCCAGAGAGCGTCGAATTCCTTCTTGCTCTACGATCTCTTCAGCGTTCCTTATCCCGGCGGTATCCATTAATCTAAAATGCAACCCTCCAATTCTGAGATCGGCTTCCAAAAGATCGCGAGTGGTGCCGGCAATTTCTGTGACAATAGCTCGATTTTTGCCCAAGAGCGCATTCATAAGCGACGATTTACCCACATTAGGCGCACCCGCAAGACACAAGGTAAGACCTTCATGTAGAATTTTCCCTTCTTCAAATGTCCTACTCAAAAGCTGCATGTTGTGCTCAATGAGTGATAGAGATTTTACCACTTCCTCAAGAGAAGCAAACTCTAAACCCTCTTCAGGAAAATCGACCCAAGCCTCTAAAATAGCTGCAATATCGATGAGCTCTTTCTGAAAGTGCTGCACTTTCTTGGAAAGAGTTCCTTGGAGTTGGCTTTCAGAGGCCTTCAAAGCCAAGTCATTTTTAGCTGCAATCAAAGCCTGAACCGCCTCTGCCTGTGCAAGATCGATCTTCTTATTCATATAGGCTTTGAAAGTAAACTCACCGGGAAGTGCAGCCCTTGCTCCTGCGTCTAAAACCGTCTGTAACACACGCCGTGTGATTAAACTGCCGCCATGACAGTGGATCTCTACCGTCTCTTCCCCCGTGTAGGAGTGAGGCGATCTCATTACCACCAGGAGAGCCTCATCTACCACATTTTTTGCAGAATCGATTACCCGTCCAAAATGCATCGTATGGCTCTTATAATCACGCACAGGACCTGAAAAGACGTGTGCAGCCACCTCTACCGCAGAAGATCCCGAAATCCGGATGATGGAAACACCGCCTTCGCCAGGAGGAGTGGCCACTGCGGCTATTGTTTCACCGGGAATATAAGGACGGTGGATAAAATGCATAAAATTTTATTAGACCTCATTGCTTAGGCTAAAGTTCAGTCGATTTTATAGACTTTTTCAGCCTATTTTCAATTCTCCTCTTGGGGTTTATATCAACTGCATATTATCTTAAGAGGAGAATTGAAAATAGGTTAAAAATTCTCATAAAAAAGACAAAACTTTATTTACGCAAGAGTTCTGTTTATTTTAAAAATAAAAATATTATAATGCTCCTCTTCTTAACTCTGAAGCGCATGTGTAATGAGCTCAGAAAGAGACAGCTCATGGGGATGAGCCTCTTGGGATTTCTTGACTCTCTTTTGAGCTTCTAAAGGGTGATATCCTAAATGGATCAGAGCAGAAATTGCATCCGAACCCGCCGAACTCTGAGAAGAATTCAAAGGCATTCTGTTAGAAGAGGAAGGGGAGATGCTTTGAAACTTGTCCTTGAGCTCCATAATTAGCCTTTGGGCAGTTTTTTTACCAATTCCTGGGATTTTAGAAAGAAGAAGCGTATTTCCTTCCAAAATGGCCTGTTCGAAATCGTTCACATCGACGTGCCCTAGAATCCCCATAGCAGTTTTAGGCCCCACCCCACTGACGCTGGTGAGTTGATGAAAAAGATTTTTCTCTTCAAGGGTTAGAAAACCGCATAGAAGATGCTCATTTTCTCGTATAACAGGGGAGATATATATCATCATCTCTGATCCCAATGGAGGCAGATGTTGGTACGTTTTCAGAGAAATCTGAACAGCATACCCCAATCCATTCACATCTACAACTGCCTTGTTGGGAGTCGATTTGACGAGGGTGCCGCGAAAATATTCAAACATGAAAGGCCTCTTGCATAAACTACCTTTTGCATAAATAGAACCCTTGCGTAACTAAAGGGCGTAACTAAAGGTTCGCTGGTTTTAAGAGAGAGGGTGCCGTTTACACCCCATTCCATTCAGGGATTATATCCACTTCTTATATTACACCCAATAGAGGAATTGAAAACAGACTCAAAAAATCCATAAAATCGACTGAACTTTATTTCAAGCAAGAGGTCTCTTCTTCTTTAAACCTTCCTGCAACCTCCTTAAAAAAACGACAAGACAAGTGGAATAAAAAGGATCCTCCTAACCATAGAGAATAAAGAACTTAAGACTAGATCGGTTGAATCCATGCAGAGCGAGGTGAATTAGGATAGTCTCTTGTAATAAGCATGACAGAGCGCAAGCGCAAGCGCATCTGCCGCGTCGTGAGGCTGAGGAGGATGGGTCAATTTAAGCTGTATTTGAATCATCTGTTGAACTTGTTCCTTACTTGCAGATCCATGCCCTACAACGGCCAGCTTTGCTTTTGTAGGGGCGTATTCAAACACCTCCACTTTATTCCGAGCAGCTGCAATCAGTACAGATCCTCTTGCCATTCCTAATTTGAGTGCACTTTGGACATTCTTGTAAACGAATTGCGTTTCTACTGCAATAGCATCGGGTTTAAACTTTTCAATTAAGTGTTCGATGGCTTCAAAAATCACTAGATAACGTTCATGGCTTTTGACTGTACGCGGAGGACGGATGGCTCCAAAGTCCAAAGGCTCCCAAGATCGCTCCTTGGTACGGATAATTCCATAACCGGTGACCTGCGTACCAGGATCAATTCCTAGAATGACTTGATGCTTGCTCATGACTCAAACTTATCATGTCTTTGACAATGTTGACAGCTTCTTGCATTTGAAGGTCATTCATCCCAATATCGAGATCCCCCTCATCTATGTTTTTCAAGAAAAGTTGAAAATTTGGATTATGTTCGAGACGATATTGACTGTTTTGCTTGAGAATAGGAAGCATTTGGACCCATTGGGACTCTTTTTTCTGCAGAAAGGGGAGATAATTTTTCTGGAACCACGCTTTGCTCGATCCCTGAATATCTGTCAGCGGATCAACGTAGGCGGGCTCGATCTGATCGTTTTTAAGTGCATATTCTAAATATCTCTCTCCAATATTGTAAGGAGCATAGGCTGTAGGAACATGGATATCAGCTTGCACCCCCTCGATTTGGGTAGAACGTCCCGAAACCGTGTAATACCGTCCAACAGTAACTTTAAAATAGGATGATGCAGAAGGATCTGTCACCGTTTGATATTGAATAGAGCCTTTTCCATAGGTGCGGGGATCGCCCACAACAAGCCCGATTCCATAATCTTGCAAAGCTTGTGCGACAATTTCTGCTGCAGAAGCCGACATTTTGGAAGTAAGGATGACAAGGGGCCCATCATAATAGACCCTCGGATCGACATTTCTTAAATATTGAATTTCACCTTGGGCATATTTAGACACGACGACCACCCCACTTGTCATAAAGAGGCCGGAGACTTTCACAGCTTGGCTTAAAAAACCGCCTAAATTATCGCGCATATCAAAGACAAGCCCATAGACTTTACCTTGCTTTTTCATCCGGCGAAGCGCTTCCCTTACATCTGCTTCACAACTGGGAGTATCCGCGCTTTCATAGAAAGTAGGGAGGATGATTTTTCCAATGATCCCATCGCCAAACAGCTCTGTGGTAAATTGGACACGTCCCTCATCAAGAAGAATTTTTTCTCTATGTAATTCAACCGTCACAAAAGATTCTGTATCTCCTGCCCTCCGTTTCAGCCCAAACCCCACTTTTTTTCGGCCATCACCCTTGAGTAAATCGAGAACCTCTTGGTAGTTACAGTTCGTAATAGAACGCCCATCGATTTCTACTAACAGATCTCCGATAAAAACTTGGCCTGATCGCTCAGCGGGGCCTCCTTTAATCAGCTCGACCACTTCTATTCCATCCAGACTTTCACGGAAAGCAATACCGACAACTCCCTCCACCTTCTTTTCTAATGAAGCTCGCATCTCATAAGCTTCCTCAGGGCTGAAATAGGCTGTATGCGCATCGAGGCTACGGGCCATTGACTTTAAGATATGCAGGGCAAAATAGTGTTCGCTGCTCTGAGCAGGCCTATAGGTCGATTCAAAGTGGGAAAATCTGTTTTCGAAAAGATGACAGACTTTCTTACGTCGATCCTCTGTCCAAAAATTCGCATCGCCTGACTTATTTTCTAACTTAAACAGACGTAAAAGCTGCGCTCTGATTCTTTTTCGAAGCATATCGGGCGTAGGGGCGTACTGATTCGGGTGAGTCTCTTGAAAAGAGACATCGACCGCCTCTCCTTTTTTGATAAAGTCGGCATAAAATTCTTGACGGCAGGCCTTGGCGCGTTCAATAGCCTTCCCAATCGATACATTGAGAGCCCCATACTCTGGATACTCATCAGCGTAATAATGGTTAATAATCTGCTCAATTTGAGAGGAATTAATTTCAAAAAAAGGCTTTAGCTCTGCAAGTGTAAAATAAATTTTTTGGCTATCAAATTGTTCGATGTAATTTTTAAAAGATCTCTTAACGACAGTAGGGGTCATTTCCCTTATTTCCACGTGATACGTGAACATTTCCTCCATCGAATTGCGCACATCTAATAACTTGAGTTGATGAGTATTCGATGCAAACAACGTTTGCATACAAAAAATGAAAAATACAAAAAATCGACCCACCGATGTCATATCTACCTTGACTAATAAAATACAGAGGTTACATTAAATTGCATCTTCAATTTTTCTCTTGATGGCGTCTCTTTTTCAATCTTTTGCAAAAAATCTCCGCCTTCGTTATAGTCGTTTTCGAAAAAGAAATGTCTTCCATCGTGTAGGGGCAAAATGTTTCTTTTCAAAATGAATTTAAGGAAAACTGATGCCGACAATTAGCCAATTAGTCAAAGCAGGACGTGGACGTAAAGAAAAACGTCGAAAGTCTCCTGCCTTGCAACAATGTCCTCAAAAAAGAGGCGTCTGTCTGCAAGTGAAGACTAAAACCCCCAAGAAACCGAACTCAGCTCTTCGAAAAGTGGCTTGGGTCCGACTCTCCAACGGTCAAGAAGTAATCGCTTACATTGGGGGAGAAGGACACAATCTTCAAGAACATAGCATTGTTCTTGTCCGAGGAGGGCGTGTAAAAGACCTCCCTGGGGTCCGTTACCACATCGTTCGAGGATCATTGGATTGCGCTGCGGTCAAAGACCGCAAACAAAGCCGATCCAAATACGGAGCCAAAAAGCCTAAATAAAGGCGGCTCATAGAGTAATTGGGAACAATCTCTATAAGATTGTTCTGGCTTGAATGATCAAGCTTGCTTATCGTACGCGAGAGGCCAGTGAAGAAATTGAAAATAGTAAGGAAAATATCATGTCAAGAAGAAGACGCGCCTTAAAGCGAACTGTAGACCCCGACCCATTATACAAAAGCCTCGTGCTAGCCAAATTTATTAATAAATTAATGATCAGCGGTAAAAAATCGATTGCTCGCAAAATCGTCTACACGGCTCTCGAGCAATTTTCTAAAAAAGTAAAAGCCGAAGATACCCTGGCTGCTTTTGAACAAGCCCTTGAAAACGTAAAACCCACTCTCGAAGTTAAATCGCGTCGTATTGGAGGCGCTACGTATCAAGTTCCCGTTGAAATTCCAGCTGACAGACGTGCTTCGATGGCCATGAAATGGATCATTCAATTTGCCCAAGAAAAAGTAGGTCGATCGATGGAAGAAGGACTTTCGCAAGAGCTGGCAGACGCTTTTAATAACCAAGGCTCTGCAATTAAAAAGAAAGATGACACACACAAGATGGCAGAGGCAAATAAAGCTTTTGCTCACTACAAGTGGTAGGAGTTAAAAGCACATGGCAAATCCCCTTAACAAACGTCCTAAAACAGATGCCTTAAAGAATGTCCGTAATATCGGCATCATGGCCCACATTGATGCCGGTAAAACAACCACGACCGAACGTATTCTCTACTATTCGGGACGCGTCCACCGCATGGGTGAAGTCCATGAAGGAGCTGCAACAATGGATTTCATGGAGCAAGAGCGTGAGCGTGGAATTACGATCACTTCTGCTTCCACAACTGTCTATTGGAAAGACAGCAAAATTAATATTATCGATACCCCTGGCCACGTCGACTTCACGATTGAAGTCGAGCGGTCTTTGCGTGTTCTAGACGGCGCCGTAGCTGTGTTCGATGCGGTAGCAGGCGTACAACCCCAATCTGAGACGGTTTGGAGACAAGCCAATAAATATGGCGTTCCACGTATTGCATTTGTTAACAAGATGGACCGTATCGGAGCCGACTACTTCATGGCTGTCGAATCCATGAAAGAAAAACTTGGCGCTAATACCCTAATCGTGCATTGCCCCATCGGATCTGAAGCTGAGTTTAAAGGAATGGTCGACCTCATTACGATGAAAGCTTATCTCTTCCTAGATGAAACTCTCGGTGCTAAATACGAGGAAGCAGAGATTCCTGCGGATTTGATTGATAGATGTAAAGAGCTCCGTCAACTGATGCTCGAAGAGCTTGCAACAGTGGATGAAAATAATGAAGACTTCATGACAAAGGTACTGGAAAATCCAGATAGCCTGACCGAAGCCGAAATTCATGCGACGATTCGAAAAGGAGTGATCGGGCTTAAGATCAATCCTGTTCTTTGCGGAACTGCTTTTAAAAACAAGGGAATTCAGCCTCTTCTCGATGCCATTGTCCATTGGATGCCCTCACCCCTTGATCGGGGAGCTGTGAAAGGAATTAATATCAAGACGGGAGAGCCGGAAGAATTTCAACCTGATGATGACAGTCCCCTTGCAGCGCTTGCATTCAAAATCATGTCGGACCCTTATGTGGGCCGTCTGACCTTCGTCCGTATTTATTCAGGAACCCTCTCCAAAGGAACTGCCCTGATCAACACCACGAAAGATAAGCGCGAGCGCGTCTCCCGCCTTCTTGAAATGCATGCGAATCAACGTAAAGACCGAGATGAGTTTTTTACAGGTGATATTGCAGCATGTATTGGTCTTAAATATACTTCCACCGGTGATACTCTGTGCACAGAAGACCATGAGCTGCTCTTAGAAAAGATGGTCTTCCCTGACCCCGTGATTTCGATGGCGATTGAACCCAAATCCAAAGCAGATCGTGAAAAACTCGCTCAGGCTCTTTCCTCACTTTCGGAAGAAGACCCCACCTTCCGAGTGGCCACCAACGAAGAGACAGGACAAACGATCATCGCAGGAATGGGAGAGCTTCACCTTGAAATTCTCCGAGACCGGATGTTCCGCGAGTTCTCTGTCGAAGCAAACGTAGGTAAACCAGAAGTAGCCTATAAAGAAACCATTACAATCCCTGGAAAAATCGAGACAAAATATGTCAAACAATCGGGGGGTCGTGGTCAATATGCCCATGTCTGTCTAGAGATTGAACCGAATGAAAAAGGTAAAGGAAATATCGTTGAGAGCGAAATCGTAGGGGGCGTGATTCCCAAAGAATATATTCCCGCGGTTATCAAAGGAGTAACCGAAGGTCTTTCGACAGGCGTGCTTGCCGGTTATCCTCTGGTCGACGTCAAAGTTGCCATCGTATACGGATCGTATCACGAAGTCGATTCGAATGAGATGGCCTTTAAGATTTGTGGATCGATGGCAGTGAAAGACGCTGCACGCAAATGCCAACCTGTCCTTTTAGAACCTATTATGAAAGTGGTGGTTACAACGCCCGATCAGTTCATCGGCGATGTGATCGGCGATATCAACCGTCGTCGGGGACGGATCATGAATCAAAATTCAAATAAATCACTTGTGGAAATTGAATCTGAAATTCCCCTCGCAGAAATGTTCGGATATTCCACTCAACTCCGCTCAATCACTTCCGGGCGCGGCACCTACGTGATGGAGCCGAGTCATTTCGAAAGAGTACCAAACAAAATCCAAGAAGAAATTACAAAAAAATAAGGATATTTATTCATGGCAAAACAATCTCGGCAAAAAATCCGCATCCGGCTTAAAGGCTACGATCAACGAGTCCTTGATCGTGCAACAGCTGACATCGTTGAAACAGCCAAACGTACAGGGGCACGGATCGCTGGACCTATCCCTCTTCCTACAAAGAGGGAAATCTTTACAGTGCTCCGCTCTCCTCACGTCGATCGAAAGTCCCGTGAGCAGTTTGAGATGCGCACCCATATCCGCATGCTTGATATTTTAAGCCCTACTCCTGAAACGATTGATAAACTTAAAATACTGCCGGTAGCTGCCGGCGTGGATATTAAAATCCGCGCTTAATACAGTAATTAAATTTTATTTTTTCATTTCTAGATCGGTTTTTAATTGGGGACGTCGTTCGGATCTTCATCATAGATCTCATCGTAAGCAGACGGGAGCTCGTAATTCATTCTTTTGGAAACCACTTGTCCATTTTTAATCACTAGAATGTAGTTGTTCTTCTGAGCGGTGGCTCCACCTGCGTTGATTCTCTCGATATAAAGATACTCTTGGGAGCCATCTCTCTTATTTCTGATAGAGTAAGGCTGTCCGTACTTCTCAATCACCTCTTGGGAAGAGGTACCGGTTGAAATTGTATAATAATCTTGTCGAGTCATCACTTGAGAAGCGCCGCAGCCTGTGAGAAGAGAAAGCGATGAAATAAGGATTATTTTTTTGATGCATATTCTTGCCATACTTTTCCTCTAATCACGGTTCTAAGTTGATCTGTAGTTGCATATTCTGCGTGCATGATATAGGAATCATCTGCCTGCTTCTCATATGTCTCAAATCCTTCAAAGCCTATCTGAGGAACTCGAAATTCCCACGCAATCAATTGGTCGGTTACAAGCCCTTTTCCTGAGACTTTGCCTATAGAAGGGTTATCGAGTTCTATAGAAAAATTACCCGGTGCCAGATCGAAAAAAAGAAGCTGATTGTGCATCATTTCAGACAGTCCTTTAACTTGAATCTGCTGCACACATTCAATCTTCCCATCTCCATCTTTTTGAGCAATATTCCACTTTGTGTAAAAAGGGAGCTCCTCTTCCACCATGTTAAGTTGAATCTTTCCTTCCCCCAGCCATGTATTAGGCGCCGCAGGAGGATTAAAAATAAAAAGATGATTACTCATTCAAAACATGAACCTTCGGCTATAAATACTTTGTAAAATCCCCAGGGCCATCATAGAGGAAAAAACAGAAGATCCTCCATACGTTACAAGGATAAGTGGCACACCTGTAATGGGCAGAAAACCTACCATCATTCCGATGTTGACGATGACATGCATCGCTAGATAAACAACGAGACCCACTGACAGAAGCCTACCAAATGTATCCTTAGCTCCAGCTGTAACTTGAAAACTAAAATAAATCAAACCGAAAAAAAAGAGCACAATTAAAAAAACTCCTAACAATCCGAATTCTTCGGCATACGCGGCAAAAACTGAATCCGTATGAGCAGCAGGCAACCACTGATGGCCTGAAAATTCACTCTGAAGCCATCCCGTTCCTGTAAGTCCTCCTAGTCCGATCGCCGTCTGCGCCGCTTTTTGATGATAGGTATGAGGATTGAGCCTTTCATATTGATAATTTTTTATAAATTTTGTGGCGTAGGGTCTCATCTCTTCATGAGGAAGAATTCCTGTGAACATCAGTGCTACAAAAGTAAACCCGAGAACCCCTAACAAGGCCATCATGCTAACCACAGCTCGATGAATCCCTCCTAAGTAGAAAATAACCAGCGCAATGGGATAAAGAACCAGTGCCGTTCCTAAATCAGGCTGTTTTAAAATGAGAAAAAAAGGGATAAAAAAAATCAATAACGCTTGGAAAGCAGTCCGTAGACTTCCTACATCTCTCCCCTTTATTTCAATAAAGGTACTCAAGGCCAAAACCATAGTTAACTTAGCATATTCAGAGGGTTGAAAAGCTCTTTCCATAAAGGGAATCCGATACCAACGGTGAACGTTCTGAATAGGAGCTGTAAAAAAAAGTCCTATTAAAAGTAAAGTCACTGCAAGATAGAGCACCCATGACCAACTGCGAAGTTTTCGATAGTCAAGACCGACAAAAAAAGAAAAAATTAGCCATCCGACCATGAACCATTGGACCTGAGATTTCGCCGTTAAGCTTAAAAGAGTATCCGCATCTGCTCCGCTTGTCATAGACGTGATGACAAGCACTCCAATGCCCATAAGTCCTACGATCAAGGGAATCAATCTAAAATCAATCCTACTTAAGTACCGATAATCCCACATAATGATTTGGAGAATACTCGAAACCCGATATTCTGAGGTTATGAAAGTTGATTTTATTCAATTGGCCACGGTCGATTCGACGAATACGTGGGCCAAAAGAAATGCTCCTACCTTCAACCCTTTTCATCTGACCTGCATCACCTCTGAGGAACAAACGGCAGGGCGAGCTCGACAACTCAAAAAATGGATTTCTCCGAAAGGAGCTAATCTTTACATGACAGTCTACTTGGTCATCCCTGAAAACGCCTCCTATCAATCCAACCTGGGCCAAATCATGGCACTGTCTGCGGCTGATCTCTTGCTGGAGATGAAAGTTCCTACTGAAATCAAATGGCCGAATGATCTTTTGGTACACCAGAAAAAAATGGGCGGCATTTTAACGGAAACTGTCTCTTGCAAAAACTCAGTTGGGATGGCCATTGGCATAGGGTTGAATGTCAATATGCCAGAAGATATTTTAAAAACCATCGACCAACCGGCAACTTCCCTTCATCTGGTTCTTCATAAGACGCTCCAGCCCGCATCACTTGTAAAGCCCCTTCTACAACTCTTTATCTCCCACTTCTCTACGCTCCAAACCCAAGGATTTGCTCCCTTTCAGACACGCTTTCAAAAACTACTGGCCTATAAAGGGCGGACTATTACCGTTCACATGCCAGGGAAGGTTATTGAAGGGACTTGCGATTCGATTACTTCAGATGGACGACTCAAACTCCTCCTTCCAGCTGGAAACTTTATTTCCCTATCTGTGGGAGAAATCATTTAGAGCAGGGATCACTTGAATTGCATGATAAACTTTGGACTCCAAAATTCTCTGAATAGCACTCAATGTCGATCCTGTTGCCGAGGGACAGGAGGTGCAGGAGCCTTGATAGGCTATCATTAATTCATGTTTTTCAGACAAATCGATAATTTGAATACCTCCGGCGTCCAACTCGATATAGGGTCGTATCTCGGTTTCCATCACTTGTTCAATGATCGAAAGTTTTTCTTTTTTAGAAAGCTTTTCCCATTCTTCAATGCTTCCCTCACCCAGCATATGCGAAGCAAGAGGGGAGATAAGCTCTGCCTCATTGAGCGGAATATCCATACACTGAACAACGGCTGCTTCAATTGCCTCAAGGACTAAATTTAAATATCCATAAAATTGGATGGGGAATGCTTCAACATGGGGGAGATCCCGTACTTCTCGGTCTATTAAATCAGTGCTGATACGGCGTGCTTGCTCATAATTTTTCCTAAGCAGTAGTTGACATGCCGCCTCCAGCGCTCCAATCAGTGCCGAGGGGCCAATCACTTGATATCGAATATCAGCAATCACTCCATCGGTTTCATCGACCAGCCAATAAAGCGCGAGTGCTTCTTGTTTTACGACTACGAGTCGTAAGCCCCCTCCTACTCCCTCTTTCGAGGCTTGTAGGTCACTAAAAAAACCGACGAAACGTGGATGATCAATCTTCTGCTGAAGTTTTTTTGTGTAAAGAGACCAAGGATAAGGACGATAGAATGTCATAATGCCATACTCATATTTTTGAGTTGGCGCACAGAGGAGACGATCACATCTAGCACACGGGCAAGCTTGTCTTCATCTAGTTCTTCACTTCCTAGGCAACAACTGATGGCTCCTAACGAGACCTCCTCGGAAAAGCCCTGGTGCTTTAAAATATGGGAAAGAGTTTGAAAGGGGCCTCCCCCAATGGAAGCATCAATATTGTGCCGATACAAGGCGTAAAGAAGCGCTTCATTCATGAGGCCTGGAAAAGAGATAGCAAAAATATGGGGAACCCGTTCTCCATCCCCACAGATAATTTGAGAGTCTGGAAGAGCTTTTAAGAGCTCTTTTTCAAAGAGGTCACGCCTATGCGCTCTTTCCATGGAAAATGACTCTTGCTTTGTGGTGGCCTCTTTAAGCGCTTCTGCACACGCTAGTACTAAAGAGGCATTCATAGGACTTTCTGGGATTGAGTTTTTTGAGAAAAGCCCGCCAATTCCCGATGGAGTTCCAATTTTATCTCCATCAAAAGTTAAATAATCGACATTCCACTCTTTCAAAGAAACCCTCCAAGCTCCCATTGCATGAGAAGCATTGATATGTACTTTCACCCCTTTTGCATGGCAGATTTGAACAATTTCTGGGATGGGCTGCATCACTCCGGTTAAGGCACACACTGCAGAGATCGAGAGTAAAGAGGTTTTCGTCCGAAGTGATTCTTCTAAAACATTTAAATTAATTCTACCATACGTATCAACAGGAAGAAGTTTCACCCCACACCCCATCATCTCCATTCGATCGAGAGCCTTTAAAATAGGCGCTTCTTCAATCACGCTAGAAATAAAATGATTTTTGCCCGTTTGCCTTACTTCTTCGAGATAAAAATGTTGAAAAAGATGTTGCATTCCAAAAAAACCACCCGGCGTTAGCTGAAAATAGTACCCTTTTCCTTCTGTACATTCTTCCACTATTTTAAGTGCATGGTTAACGGCAGAATACAGCTCTATTCCCTGACGATGAGGGGTATCCAGCAATCCCCATTTTTCTTCCATGATCTTTAGAACATTTTTTAAAGGTTTCCCAATGACATGGGAATCAAGATGAATTATTTCCGTTTCCAACGTCCCTCCTCTTTTTGGTAAATCCATGGAATCCCTGTAGGTATCTCCAGCTGGGGCACTTGCTCAGGAGAAAGTCGATCTAGCATCATCACAATAGAGCGTAAAGAGTTACCGTGCGCTGAAATAAAGACATTTTTGTGCTGCTCTAGCAAAGGAAGAATCTCTTCTTGGAAATAAGGAAGGGTTCTTTCACTTGTCATTTTCAAACTCTCTCCACTGGGAGGCGCCTGATCAAAACTTCGACGCCATTTGTGAACCTGTTCCTCCCCAAATTTTTTCCGCATCTCCTCTTTATTCATCCCTTGCAACTGTCCATACATCCGCTCATTGAGTTGCCAAGCGCATCGCATCGGGATCATTTCTTTCCAGGTTTCTTTGCTATGCATCGTCGCCCATTCTTTTAAATTTCCTGAAGGAATAACAAAAGGAACTTTTGAAGAGTTAAGCATCGCCAGCATAGCCGTCATCTGGGCCCGGATAAGTGCCGAAGTAAAAATGAAATCGATCGGGATTTGCGAAATGATTTCTCCTGCCTTCAGAGACTCTTTCACTCCTTTAGAGCTTAAAGGGATATCGACCCATCCTGTAAAAATATTTTTATCATTCCAAATAGAGGCTCCATGCCTCAGTAAAATTAAAATTCCAGATTTGCCTGCCTCAGCTTTAGTTGCCATTGTACACCATCTACCTTTGTGCTATCATTGTAGCGGTATGAAACGCTTGAGTAAAGCCCTAGCCGCAGCTGGAGTCGCTTCGCGGCGGGCATGTGAAGAATTAATTTTTGAGGGGAAGGTCACTGTAAATGGGGAAATTACCCTCCGCCCTCAAACGCTGGTCTCCTGGGATAAAGACGACATTGCCATCGACGGAAAGTCTGTCAAACGAGAACAAGAAAAAGTTTATTATATCGTTAACAAACCCAAAGGGTATATTTGCAGCAGTACTCGTTCTGGATCCAAAAAACTGGTGATTGACCTTTTTGCTCATCTTCCTTATCGGCTTTTCACCGTGGGCCGTTTAGACAGAGATACAACCGGTCTTATTATCGTGACAAATGATGGCTATTTTGCTCAAGAGGTGATCCATCCCTCGAAAGGGCAGACTAAAGAATATCTCATTAAAACAACGCAAGAAATCACGCATGAACACCTTATTGCGATCTCTAAAGGAGGCCTCATCGAGAATACATGGGTCAAGCCAGCAAGCGTGAAAAAGGTGCGCCGAGGGACACTCACCATCACCGTCCATGAAGGAAAAAAACGAGAAGTACGTCTGCTCGTACAAAAAGCAGGCCTTAAAATTCTTTCCCTGCACCGTATCCGCATTGGCGCACTTGTGCTAGGAAATCTTGATATTGGCGAATTCCGCCCTATGACAGAAAAAGAAAAAAGGTTGCTTCTTAGGGTATAGTATACTATTATTCTTTTCATCTTGCTCAAGATGAGTGAGGAGGTTAACATGAAAAAAAATCTTACGTCTTTCATGCTCTTAATAACCCCTTCTCGTTTTTTCCATCATTGCTTTCATTAATTAAGAGATTCTTGAATAAGTATATTTCATGGCTTGTTAGAGAAGTGGGCTTTTTTAATTAAGTTATTTTATTTTGGAGATCTGTTGTATGAAAAAAATTTTATTCGCTTTGTTATGTTTTACGGGGCTTTATGGAGACAAACCTCTGGTCGTGGGTACCACCAGTGGATATGCACCTTACGTCAGCTTGGATAATCAAGGACGCTACAAAGGATTCGATATCGAGGTGGCTGAGCTTTTATCCCAAAAGCTAGGCCGCAAGCTCGTTATTAAAGACTGTGGGAGTATGCCGGGGCTGATGCTGGCTCTCAAACAAGATAAAGTGGATCTTCTCATCTGGGCAATCTCCATCACTGAAGACCGTAAAAAAAACCTTGAGATGGTCTATTATCAAGGAGAGAAAGTCACCGAAATGCCTTTTCTTTTTTGGAAAGAAATTCCCAAGACAATCCAATCGATTGCCGATATCAGGCAAATTTGCGTTGAAGCGGGCACCTTTCAAGAGGGCGTGGTGAAAAAATTTCCCACCATTAAATGCAAAAACGTCGATAAAATTTCAGATGTTCTGATGGAGCTGCGCTATGGAAAATCAGCCTGCGCTGCGGTCGATCCTTCTCTTGTCACCCGCTTCCAAGCCCAATGCCCTGAACTGAAAGTGCTACGCCTGCCTCTACCGCCTGCAGAACAAGCTCTCGGCCATGGCATTTGCATTGCAAAGAAAAATGCCGTCCTTATCGAACAAGTGAAGCAAGTCATTGAAGAGATGAGAGCCGAAGGAAAAATCAAAGAGCTTGAGAAAAAATGGGGACTCGATTCATGAAAATGGCCGATCTGCCTCTTCTATTCCAAGGAGCTCTCATGACCATTCAGGTGCTTTTAGCATCGTTCGCTGTTAGTTTTTTTCTTGGAAGCCTTTTTGGAATGCTTACTGCCAAGCGACTTAAAATTCCGGTGATCTCCGCTTTCTTAGATGTCCTCACTTTCATCCTGCGCGCTATTCCCTTCTTTGTGCAGCTTCTCATCGTTTATTTTGTACTGCCCGATCTTTTAAACTTTAATCTTGAGCCTTTTCCTGCCTCCGTCATGGCGCTGGGTCTGTGCTCTGCGGGGTATGTCGCCCAAATTATTCGATCAGGTATCAATGGTATTCCCATTTCTCAATGGGAGACGGCGACGACCCTCGGTTATACTAAGGGACAAACTCTACGCTACATCATTTTCCCCCAAACCCTTTCGCACATCCTTCCTTTACTTAATAACGAACTCGATTCTCTTTTAAAAAGCACTGCCATTGTCTCCTCCATCGGAATGCTCGAACTGACCCGGGTGGGGATGAATATCGTCTCCCGTGACATGGAACCTGTTTCCGTCTACCTCACCATCGCCTTATTTTATATTGCGATGTCATCCCTTTTAAACCTTGTAACCCGCACCCTGGAAAAAAAAGTCTCTTATGTTAAAAGTTAAAAACCTCAGCTTGCACAAAAATAAAACCATCTTGAGCAACATCACCCTCGAAGCACCTCCCCACTGCATCACTCTCCTTCTAGGTAAAAGTGGCAGTGGAAAAACATCTCTTCTGCGCTGCCTTGCCGGCCTTGAAACCTACAAAGGAGAGATAACCTACAATGATCTCCCTCTTCCTAAAAATCGCTCTTCCATTGTCACGTATGTGTCCCAGTCCTATACTCTTTTTCCCCATCTGACAGTTCTCGAAAATTGTCTGCAGCCCCTCCGACTGAATAAGATTTCCAATTCCATTGATTCCATTCTGGAATCTTTCCACATGCTCCCTTACCTCCATGCTAAACCACATGAGCTCTCAGGAGGACAGCAGCAGAGGATTGCTCTTTCTCGTGCACTCCTTCTGAGCCCCTCTTATCTTCTCCTTGACGAACCCACCTCTGCGCTTGACCCTGAGAACATTGACCGGTTCATCACTCTTCTGAGAAAGTTTGGCAAAGGAGCCATTATCTCCACTCAAGATATGACATTTGCTTCCCGTGTTCTCCAGCGAGCGTATTTTCTTGAGAAAGGAAAACTCATCGAAACTTCTGTGGTTTCGAAATAACAGAGTGCAAAAATGGGATCCCATTTTGAATTCTTTTAAGAATAGACTGAACTTTAGCTTAAGCAAGAGGACTAATAAAGCAAAAATTCCCTGGGACTTGCCTCTTTTCTAGAGCCCTTGTTAGTCTTAAAAGAGTAATCGCATACGAATGTTTTGACAAAATCAAACAATTGACTATGATATCGTCTATCCAACATCGTTAAGGAGGATGGAATGAGAATAGAAGGCGAAACAAGGTCCGATTTTAAATGTTTAAAGTCTGATCCAACAGCTGAAGCTCTGTGTTTACATAGAGCTATTTTTGCAATTCCAGAACAAGGAATAAATTTTGCTGGAAGAGAAATTATACCACTTTCTTCTTCTTCCTCAAGCATGGATAATATATTTTCTAAATTGGGTAGAAGGGAACCAGACGCACGTGTTCAAGTAGAAGCTAACATAAGTTGGGGAGGAGAAGGGGGGGTCAAAAGTGATGTTTCCGTCACAGGTTCTGTACGAGATAAAGAAAAAGAGGTAAACATAACATATTCTCACAACTCTGAAGGAGAAAATAGAGTGCAGGTGTCAGGGAGTGCAGGAAGTGAGAGAGAAACATCTGAGCGTAGCGAAACCGATTACAGATAGATGAGATCTTTAGCTTAAGCTAAAAGTCTATGCTAAAAGAAAGAGAGGCCCGCATTAGAAAAGGAATTAAAAAAAGGGATGAAAAAAAAGTTTTCCATTGTCTTGATCCTGGGCTTTCTCTTTTTTTTATCCCTGGGCATTTCTTCGCGTTTTTATATAAAAAAATATCTTATCCCTGTTCCCATAGCAGGGTATACACGCAGCTCGCTTCCTTATATCAAAATTGATATCAATAAAAAGCCATTTTTTTTTATGTTAGACCTTGGTTTTAACAAAGATTCATCGATTGTATCTTCATGCCTGGCGGAAATTCAAAATAAGGTCTTTGAACAAATGACAACTTCTTCCACCATTCGAGGCAATCGATATCCCATCAAAACCTATAAAATTCCCCAGCTACAAATAGATCGCATGAAGTTTTATTCCGTTCTTATCACAGAAGATAATCATGAAATGGATGCCGATACCCGGTTAATCGTAGGAAAATATCACACCGCAGAGGCGACTGCGGGATCCCTCGGAAGTACTTTGTTCAAGAACACTTGCTTGTGTTTGGATCTCTATTCCTCGATGATAGCTTTTTGTGATAGTTTTGATACTTTAAAAAAAACGCTTAAACCTTGCAATCCCTTCTCCAAGATTCCTTTTTCTTTTAAAAATGGATTCATCGAATTTGACATTACAACAACCGAACAATCACTTCATTGTATCTTAGATACAGGCAGCACATGGAATATGATCAACGCTCCCCATCCTCCTCATATTCCCCTGTCAGAATTCATCGAAAATGAACTCTTTTTTGAGCATGTGAAAATCAAAGACATGGATTTCGGTTCCATCACTTTTCATCCGCTCCCTTTTAAAGGGACACCTACGCGGATCGATGCAGTCCTCGGCATTGACTTCCTAGCAGATCACGTGGTTTTCATCGATTTTCCGAATCGAGAAATCTATTTCAGCAAAGCTACCTATGAAAATATTCCCCGAGTATGAGACCCCGCCTAGGCCTTTATTTTTTATAGGGGGAATTAGACCTCTTGCTTAAGCAAGAGGTCTAATTAAAAAAAAGAGAGCTACTGGGCTGCTGACAAAATAAAATCTTTAATCTCTTTAGCGTTCCGAACCCCGACAATACGATTGACTTCTTTGCCGTTGGTAAAAAGGATTAAAGTGGGAATGGAAGTCACCCCGTAGGTCGAAGCAACCCCCTGGGCGAGGTCGACATCAATTTTGATGATAGAGGCCTTTCCTTCTAATTCTTTTGCAACTGATTCAAGATGAGGAGCAATGGTTCGACAGGGGCCGCACCAGTTCGCATAAAAATCAACAAGCGTGATCCCTGACTGGATCGTGGAATCAAATTTATCTTCACTAATCATTTTGACATGCTCACTCATATCTACTCCCTTCTTGAGGGCTATCATAACAACCGTTTCTGGAAAAAGCAAGGTCAAGTATAATGGATACCTTGCGGCCATGGCGGAACTGGCAGACGCGCTAGATTCAGGTTCTAGTCGAGGCAACTCGGTGGATGTTCAAATCATCTTGGCCGCACTCATCCCATTTTACTTTTATGATAAAGAGGGTATCTCAAGGCGGGATGCCAACTGCTCCTGCTTCAAGCCACGCTTTTAAATTTTTCCACGCTTCTTCGAGTCTTTGGACTAAAACAAGTTGGGCTTCTTTTTTATCCAAGCCAGCTACAGAGTCCCATGTGATAGCAGAGCCGAAAACACACCGAATTTTACCAAAAGGGCGTGGAAATTTTCTTTTCTTGTCCCATACTTTGTACGCTCCCTCAATATAGACAGGAATGAGAGCTGATTTAGACTTACTGACTAAAAGCCCAAGCCCTGGTTTAAGAGGGCGCACCTCTCCTGTTTCTGAACGAGTCCCCTCCGGGAAAAGCACTACTTTTTGTCCTTCTTCCAGAAGCGCGATAACCGTTTTCATCACTCCTAAATCTCCTGCTTCGCCTGAGACAGGATGGGCATTTAACTTGCGGATTAATCCCCCAAACCATCGAGAGCGAAAAAGAGATTTGCGGGCTAGAAAGTGAACCTTCTCTGGCCACGACGTTGACACAATAGGTGGATCTAAAAAAGAGGTATGGTTGGCTGCTAAAATGGCACCTCGGGGGTAAAAGTGCTCAAGGCCGTAAACTTTTAAACGATAAAACATTTTCCCAATTATCCACGATCCGAACAGCACCAGACGGTATATAAAAGAAACGCCCTTGTGCATCCAAGCAGGTCGGTTGTTTTTTTTCTTCTTATATTCCAAGACCCGTTCTACAACTTCGTCTAAAGTAAGCTCCGAGGTGTCGATCACATAAGCATCTGGAGGACAAACCAGCGGAGCAAGTGCACGTGTAGAATCTAGATTGTCTCTTTTAATCAATTCTTGGATCATCTGTTCACGTGTCGTATTTTTGACATCTTCCGGACGTTTGTTTTTTAATTCAGCAAGACGTCTTTCCGCCCTTACTTCAGGCCGCGCTGTGAGAAAAATTTTATAATAAGCATGAGGAAAAACGGTGGATCCCAAGTCCCGCCCTTCAAAAACTCCTCCTCTTTTTTGCGCAAACCGTCGTTGGATTTTCCAAAGCGCTTTTCGGACAACAGGAAGAGCAGAGACAGGAGAAACCAGATTAGTCACCGCAGGTGATCGAATCACTTGCGTCACATCAGTGCCATTGGCAAAATAGTGATGTTCTCCCTGTACAATCCGAATTTCAAAACTAAAATCAGTGAGAAGCTTGCTGATCTGCTTCATATTCGAAAGAGGAATTTTTTCGTGCAGGAGGACAAAAGCAAAAGATCGATACATCGCTCCTGTATCAAAGTAAGGAAGGCCCAGTCTTTGGGCGACTTGCTGAGCCACTGTGGTTTTACCGGTTCCTGCCGGTCCGTCAATGGTGATAATCATAGGGAACGTATGAAAAAGTAAACCACGGGAGCTGTTAAAAGCAGAGAATCCATCATATCAAGTATACCTCCAATCCCTGGAATCTTATTACTATCTTTGACAAATGCATCTCTTTTCAAGACCGATTCAGCCAGATCACCCACTTGAGCAAGAACCCCAATGAGCATCCCAAGCCATGTAGCGCTAAAATAGGACAGCTGCCATCCGAATAAAGACCCTATCGAAGCGAAAAAAAGGCTTAAAGCAACTGCAAAACAAAAACCACCAATGGCTCCTTCCACCGTTTTTTTCGGGCTCAGTTGAGGAGCAAGGGGATGTTTGCCTAGCAATTTCCCGATAAAATACCCCCCTACGTCTGTTATTTTTGTTACTCCAATCAAATAAATGAGCCAAAAACGACCATCCTCTGCAGAGGTGGGAGGATATAAAATCGCTAACATAAAGCTAAAAGGAATCGCCAGATAACAGACTCCAAAAAACTCGACTGCCACATGTAAAAGAGCATTTTCACAATTCCGAAAATGGGCGACAAAAAATGAAATGAAACCCAAAACGATGATCGGAAGGGCTAGTTTCGACCATTCGGGGTAAGCAAGGGATGCATAAAAGGCGAGAACTTCAAGAGTTGCCACAAACACCATGAGGGTTTTAGCAGGCTCAATTCCCTTGGCTTGAGCAAGTTTAGCATACTCCCATACACCCACCCCTGCTAAAAGAGCAATAGTGAATACGAGCAAAAGATTGACCCACGGATGATAGGCAAACCCAATTAAAAGGGCTACAATGGAAATCGCAATGGCCGAGACAATAAGCCGATGATAAATTTCATTTTTAATCTTAAACTTTAACATCCCCCACGTCTCTCCCTTTGTTGATAGGCAGTCAATGCTTTCATAAACTCCCTCTCATTAAAATCAGGCCATAAAATATCCGTGATATAAACCTCGGAATAGGAAACTTCCCAAAGTAAAAAATTGCTGAGCCGACTCTCCCCACTGGTGCGAATCAGAAGATCGGGATCCCCCCAAGGTGCAGTATCTAAATACCGAGCGATAAGCGCCTCGGTTATATCTTCCTTCTGGAGCCGACCCATTTCACAATCTTCTACAATGGAGATCATCGCTCGTTTGATATCATCCCGGGCTCCATAATTCAGAGCGAGAACGAGATCAATCTTATCTCCTCCCGCCGTTGCTTTTCTGACTTCGGTTAAAACTTCTTTAACAGCCGGAGGCAACCGGCGTGTATCCCCAATCGTTCCCAGCCGCACCCCTTCCCGCACCATACGCTCTTTCTGTCCGATCAAATACATGCTAAAAAGTTTCATGATAGAATCGACCTCATCTTGAGTACGCTTCCAGTTTTCTGTTGAAAAGGCATAGACGGTGAGTACTTTAACGCCTAGAGAAACCGCTGTTTCCAAAATTTTGGAAAGGGCCTCTGCTCCGTGCCAATGACCGACTAAAGAAGAAAGACCTTGACGGCGAGCCCATCTTCGGTTGCCATCCATGATAATGGCTACGTGCTTGGGGATTCTTTCCATATCTAATTTAGAGATATCGAGTGGAACAGGCGCGGATTCCATGGACCTTCCTTAAAAAAATTAATTAACCTTTTCCAATACAAGGTTAAAATTATATGTGGAAGCCGGGAAAAAAGGAAGCCATCTATTTAAATAGATTCAGCAGCATTCTCTGTTAAGAAAAATAATCATTAACAAATTATTTTTTGTATACATGGACCTCCTTAAGGTATACAAAAACACGATTTAGTACACACGGCAACTCGATCTTTATGATTGAAATTGGGAAACTGCTAAGATATCCTGAGTGATTTGTCAAAGGGGATATATTCATGGAACGACCTAAAAAATGGCATCTTTTCTTAATTATTGGGGTTCTTTTCCTGACGGTTTACAACATCTTTCCTACGATCTTTTTCTATACCAAGCCCTTAAAATCTTCCATTGATCCTAAAAAAGCTGAATCTGTTGCAATCCAAATTGCAGACCGAGTCAATTCTTTGGAAAATGAATCGAAAGAGTGGATCAACTCCTTTTGTAAGCTCATCGGAGTCAAACCGCTTTCCATTGATTTGGATCTTCTCAACCCCCAACTCATTCAAGTTAAATTTAATGACGTAGAGCAAGCAAAAAAATTTCGTAGGTTTCTGCCACGGGCAGGAAATTTGATCGGCTTTCAACCAGCACAGCTCTCGCTCCAAGATCTAGACCCTCTGAATAAAACAGTTACTGTTCAAAGACGGATCCCTATCCGCTTGGGACGCAAAGAGCTGAGTTCTTATTTTCAATACGCGACGATCAAGGATAACAAAGGGAACCCCACCGATTTTTATCGGGCTTTAATGAATGACCGACTTATCTTTTTAGGTACAGCTTTAGGAGGTCCATCTGAAAACAGTTCTTTGATTCAAATGGCCTTAAATAATCCTCAAGATCCCGCGGCGCAAGACCTTTTGCTACAAGCCTGTCAGAATTTGTTGAATACTTCGAAAGTATTGGAAAAAAGCCCTTCTATTCGCGCCCGTTATTTTGCCTCCTTCTCTCAAAATGAGAATGTAAGTGGAAGAGCCTTTATTGAAGCATGGCTCTCGGCTCTTGAAGGATTCAAAAATCAAACCAAACTCCAGCGTATAGAGCTCTCCCAATCCAGCTCTTCCGATTCCTCACTTCCCGGCATCGACCAGCAAAAACAAGAATTTTTACTTCAAAGAGAAAATCTCCTGTCTGAAGCAGCAGCTCTTATCCGTAAATATATGAGTGAATTCTCAGCTGGAAAATCTCCTCTTAACTTTACGAAGATGGGAGGGTTGATTCAAGCCGCTCCCTCCGGCTTAACTCAAACTTTTTCTTTGCAAGAAAGCAACCCTTTTATCGAAAGTCTCACGATCCACTGGATTAAAGGGGAATTCGTTCTTAATTTATACCCTGATATTCAGAATTTGCGGAAACAAACTCAAGGCCTCGATCATGAAAGAATAGACCAAGTGATTTACAACGAAATCGCCTCCCTCTCTCGACAGTCGGGAGAAAAAGTCTCCCCTCTTCTGGATCATTTTATCATTGAAATGAATGACTTAACCGACGCTCAATCCTTTCTAGCCCTAAAGCTTTATAATATTGCAAAAGCAGAAACCGAAACTCTGCAAAAGACACTTGCAAACAATTGGAATCCTAGACATCCCGATCTCCAAAGAAAGGTGTTTCCTGTGTGGGATTATGAAACGTATCAAAGGCTTCCGGCTTCTGATAAAAAATTGGGACTCATTGTCTTTTCGCCCTCTATGCAAAGCCAAATGCCCCCCAAAGGATTCAAAATGAATTCCATTTACGTCATTGCAAAAGGCGTGGATAAAATCCTTCAAAGGTATGAAAACGGCCAGGCGGAAGGGGCTAAGCAATTCCTCCAAGATTTTAATGAACTGCGGACCCTCCTGCAGAAAAGTGGTTTTATCGGCTATTCCGGTGCGGCTTATCCTATTTCTTCTGAATTTGCCTCTGATTTTATCTTCGAACAAGAAGAGTATTATCAAGATCTTTTAAAAGCCACTCGCGAGAACTTCTCTGTCCGAGGAACCAAACGGTATGCCGTGCTTGAATTCTCTAACTTAGAACAAAGGATTCTCACTGAGAATAAAATCGATAACCAAATCCATGAAGATCTTCTCAAATGGAGAGATGATTACCGTGCAGCACAAGTCGATTTGAAAGGAACCCATAAATTTGATGTTCCTCGTCCGACTAAAAATGTCTTTCTCGATAACTTAAAGCTCAGTTTTATCAAATATTTCCGAGGAGATGAGCGTAAAATCATTCGATGGGGACTGGACCTTTCTGGAGGAAAAACCGTTCAGCTAGAGCTGCGTGATACCAATAATAAACGCGTGACAAATGAGAATGATATTCGACAGGGAATGAATGAGCTTTATAGCCGCGTCAATAAAATGGGAATTGCAGAGGTCAGCATCCGACAAGAAGGAGATTCTATCGCTCTTGATTTTCCTGGATCGCAATCTCTTTCAGCAGCTGAGCTTGTAAAAGCCTCTTCTATGTATTTCCACATCATTAATGAAAAATTCATGACCAGCCCCGCTTTGGCAGAAATCACCCACCGCTTTCTCCAGGAAGTTTGGAATGAAGCGGTAGTGACCGGTAAGAAAGAAAGTGATGAAATTAACGCTATTGCATGGCGCCATCTGTATGGAGAATCCTCAAACGCAGAGGCAGTACAGCCTCGGAGTGCTGCTGCCCAAACCCTTTATGATCAGGGTCTACGTCTTGCTCACCCACAAGATATAAGCGGAAGCTCTAACTTCGATACCACGTTCTCTAAAATCACCCTCTATCGAGGCGACGACTATACGGAATGGCATGGACAAACCCATCCTCTTCTAGTGGTCTTTAGAAATTATGCCCTGGAAGGATCTAGCTTAGATAACATTCGCGCCAGCTACGATCCTGCCAAAGGGAATTTTTTAGCTTTTGGGGTTCAAAGCTCTAATAGAACGAAAGAAGGCCTCACCCTCTCTCCCAGGGAAGACCTTCACGCCTGGACATCCCCCTTTGCCAAAGAAAAAATTTCTGGGACCCCCTACGCATCTTCTTCGCGAGGAAACGGCTGGAGAATGGCGGTCATCTTAAACGGTTCTGTCATCACAGCCCCTACCCTTGATTCACCCCTCCGCGATTCCGCCTCTATTACGGGTAGTTTTACCCAACGCGAAATTAACCGATTAGAATCGGATTTGAAAGCGGGCTCTCTTAGTTTTACTCCCCATATTTTATCCGAGAAAAACGTCAGCCCCGAGCTCGGTGGGAAAGAAAGGCTGCATGGCATTATTGCGACGATTATCTCTCTGATTTTAGCGATGGGAACAATGATTATCTACTACCGCTTTGGAGGTTTTGTCGCCTCCAGTGCTGTCTTAATCAATCTTTTGATGATGTGGGCTGCCTATCAAAATATGGGAGCCACCCTGACACTGGCAGGGATTGCCGGTGTGATTTTAACAGTCGCGATGTCGGTCGATGCCAACGTGCTGGTCTTTGAAAGAATCCGCGAAGAGTTTGCCCTCACAGGGCGCATCGCATCCGCTGTTCAGGCAGGTTATCGGAAAGCATTCTCTGCCATTATTGACTCCAATATTACTACACTCATTGCAGCTTTAATCTTGCTCCATTTTGATGCAGGCCCTATACGTGGTTTTGCAGTCACCCTGATCATCGGGATTATATGTTCGCTTTTTACTTCTCTTTTTATGACTCGATTTTTCTTTAGCTGGTGGGTTTTGAATCCAGAGCATAGAGAGCTTAAAATGTCCAACTTGATTCAGTCTACCCATTTTAATTTCTTAAAATTCACTAAACCAACCTTGCTTGTTTCCGCCATAGTAATTGCAATGGGATCTTTCTTCTTAGTGACTCATAAGCAAAACATTTTAGGAATGGATTTTACAGGGGGTTATGCATTAACAGTAGAGCTTCCTGTCAATGGACAAAAAAATTACAGGGCTCAAGTGGAGGAGGCACTTATAAAACAAGGGATTTTTCCTCAAGAGCTTCAAATCCGAGAGCTAAACCCCTCTAACCAAGTCCGCATTTTCTTAAGCCGTAGCTTAGAACAAAAAGGAAGACCTTTCTATCAACTCCCTGTTACTAGCAATCTGGGAGGCTATCCATATGAAGCCAATCCTAAAATTGTTTGGATTGAAAATGCTCTTAAAGCCTCCTATATTCAGCTAAGCCCGCCGGTTTTGCAAAATTTAGGTGAAAACTGGACTGCTATCAGTGGACAGATGTCGCAAACGATGCAAACCAACGCACTCATTGGAATTACGATTGCGCTTGTTTGTATTTTAGCCTATATTACCTTCCGTTTTGAGTACAAATATGCGATTGCCGCAACCCTTTGTCTCGTCCATGATATCATCTTTTGTTTAGGCGTCTTAGCTCTTTTGAATGTGATGGGAGTTCAGATTCAGCTTGATCTCCATACGGTTGCAGCCCTGATGACCATTGTCGGATATTCTTTAAATGACACAATTATCGTTTTTGATAGAATCCGCGAAGATGTACAAAAGAGGAGAAAGCAAAGCTTGGTAGAAATTATCAATCATGCTCTCAATGTAACTTTAAGCCGGACACTCATGACCTCTGGAATTACACTTCTTGTGCTCATTCCCCTGATCATTCTGGGTGGAAGTACCCTTTTTGGATTTGCTCTTATGATGGCCATCGGTGTCATTTTTGGAACCCTATCATCCTTGTTTATTGCTGCTCCTTTGATGCAATTTTTCCATAATAGACAGCAGCAAAAACAGGGGACAGTAGTTATTGATGAATCCTAAAGCACCAAGAAGCGTTGATTCTCCGATTTGGATTTATCCAAAACACGATCCTTCTTGGATTAAAGAAATCATCGATGAATTCAATATCCATCCTGTGACCGCCCAAGTTCTTGCTTCAAGGGGCTTTGATGATCTTGAGGAAATCCATGATTTTCTCTATGCAAAGCTGCCCGACCTCCACGATCCAGATCTCTTCTTAGACATGAATAAAGCAGTCGAACGTATCTTTAAAGCTCTCCAAAATAAAGAAAAAATTCTTATCTACGGCGATAATGACGTGGATGGAATCACAGGAACTACCCTTTTAACCGAATTTTTCGAATATTTAGGCGTCTCTGTTTTTTCCTATATCTCAAATCGCATCTCTCTCAACCAAAGTTTGATTCTTGATGCCCTATCGTATGCGACTTCAAAAGAATGCTCTCTTCTAATTACGGTCGATTGTGGAATCACCGCAGCCAACGAAATCAAAGATGCCGCCGAACGAAAAATCGACATTATTGTGACCGACCACCATGAACCAACTGCACGTCTTCCCCACTGTATTGCGACTTTAAACCCCAAGGTACAAGGAAGCACCTATCCCAACCGAGAAATCACCGGAGTGGGGGTCGCTTTTAAGCTCGCACATGCGATCTCCAATCAACTTGTGGAAGATGGAAAAGTCAGTTCCGGAAAAATTGACCTTAAACGATATTTGGACCTTGTCGCTTTAGGCACCATTGCCGATATGGGATCTTTAGTGGGCGAAAACCGTATCTTAGTCCGCTATGGCCTAAGACAGTTACGTAAAACCAAACGGATCGGCCTCGGAAAACTCTGCCAACTCTCTGATGTACGTCTTTCTGAAATCACGCCTCTGGAAATTGCTTCCAAAGTAGCTCCCCGTATTAATAGCTTAGGACGCATTGCCGATCCTAATAAAGGAGTTAAAATTCTACTCTGTCGCGATCCCCACGATGCTGAAATTCTTGCTAAAGAGCTGGATAATTACAACCAAGAAAGGCAAAAAATTGAGAGAAAAGATTCAGAAGATATCGATGCGCTTTTAACTAAACATCCGGAGATTTTGGATGAAAAAGCAATCGTCCTTTATTCCAACCGTTGGCATCCCGGTATTATTCCCATTATTACCGCCCGGATTGCCAAACAGTACAATCGGCCCACACTCATTATTGCCATTGATGATCGGATTGGAAAAGGATCCTTGCGTACCATTACGGAATTTCCTCTTCTTCCCACTCTCAAGGAAAATGGAGATCTTCTCCTTAATTTTGGGGGGCACGATTATGCAGCAGGGCTCATGATCGCTGAAAAAAATATTGAAACATTTAAAAATCGATTCATTCAATCCGTCAACCGCTCTCTCAAAGAGCAAGATATCCGGGCTAAACTCCTCTTAGATGCAAAAATCTCCTTCGGTGATCTCACATTCGACTTTATGGAATCGCTCCATCTTCTTGAGCCCTTTGGAAATGGAAATCCTATCCCTATTTTCTACTGTGATGTCAAGCAGATTTGGCCTCCCAAATTGGTGGGTAAGTCTCACCTTAAACTCTACTTCGACCAGAATGATCGAATGCTGGAAGGAATTGGCTTTGGAATGGCAAACAGGCGTACGGAGCTCCTCAAAAAGAACCTCTCCCTGCATCTTGCCTTTAGTCCCCATATTAACAACTTCCTTAATAAAACGAGCATTCAGCTCCAAGTACGAGATTTCCAAGTCATTTAATTGACATGCTCATCCCCTTATGGAATACGTTTTAATAGCAGGTCTAATGAAATATAGATAAAAAAAAGAGGCAATGCCAAATCCTAGTTTTTTGGCGTTGCCTCCAAAGCGCTCTGGGAATTGCCCAGATGCCTAAGCATAAAAATTATCCAGCTTGGGACTGAACCGTTTTCTTATTCAGGTAATTTTCCTGATACCCTTTCACGTCGTTGGCGTGAATCACCCACGCTGCTCCCTTTCGAACAGCCTTAAGCAGTCCTACGCGGGTTGCATAGTAAATCTTTTGAGCAGGGACGCCCAATAATTCAGCCACTTGATTGACAGAGTAATAACCTTTTGCATTATCAAATAAAAGCTCACCGTCAAACATCGATTTGGTTCGAGAATATTTGTGCTTTCGGTATTCTTCTAAATCATGCAGATCAATCGTCCAGCGTGTAGAATCTTTGTAGGCTTTCAACTTGCGTTGTTTAATCGCAACATAGATTGCCTGACGCGTCACATTGTTGATCCGCGCGGCTTCCGTAATGGACACGACCCTTTTGCCGTTCACTTCCTCAGTTACAGGCATTTGGTTGTGTGAGTCGTTGTTCATATAAATCCTCCTAACATATAACTTTTTGTTTAGGCCCTTTTTAGCGTGGGGGCCCGCATTCTTGTTTTGCAATGTTTTCTGTTTCTATTCACAGTTTTTATTATTAAAAGTTATTAGGCTCTAATAGATTATTAATTATGACATAAAAACGAATTGAAATCAAGGCGTCGTTTCAAGAAAATGAATATTTTACTGTTCAATAATTATTTTAATCGTCATAAACCGCTGGATTGGTATAACCTACGTTCAAAAGCAAGGAGGGTTTATTGTATGCGATTCCGTTGGGTTACATCGATGATTTTTCTGCTTTTTCCTTTTTTTCTCCCAGCTCACCAATCCGAGCTGACCCCCCATGATACCCGCCTTAAAGTGGAAGAGATTTTAAGGGCTCATGCGATCTATCATACTTTAAATCATGAACTTATCGCACGAACTTTAAATAATTTTTTTCAAGAACTGGACCCCAATTATTGCTATCTTATTGAGAATGAAGTACTTCCATGGACACAGGCTCCCTCCGAACAACTAGAGGCAATCTTAAACCAAGTGAAGAATGAAGACTTCTCAGCTTTTCAAAAGATGTATCAGACGATGCGCTCTGCCATTGAGAGAAGACGCTCTATTGAAGCACAACTTGCCACAGCCCCTCTTATAGAAGTCGTTGATCCTGATGAGTTTAAGGATATGACATGGGCTAAAACAGAAGAAGAGCTCCGAACAAGGCTGCACCGAATCCAGGGGTTGCAACTGAAAACGGCCCGCCGGATCCTCCCCCCGGAAGAGCAAGCCAAATTTAAGATACGCCTTGAAAAACGAAGAATTTCCCGGGAAGAAAAGCTTCTCTCTCAAAATCCTGATAAAAAAGAGAATTCCTTATTGACGTATGTGCTCAAGGCCATCACTGCTGCCCTCGATTCGCAGACCTCCTATTTTACTCCTTCAGAAGCTAGCCAACTGCTGATGCAGGTGCAGGGCCAAGAGAAACTCTTTGGGATTGGGGCTCAGCTTCGGGATGACTTGAATGGACTAACAATTGTCCGTATCTTAGAAGATAGTCCTTTAAGCCAGCATTCTGAGATCGAATTAGGGGATAAAATCATTGCCGTTAATCAAGAACCGGTGATCGGCTTGGACATAGAAGATGCGGTGAAGTTAATACGAGGGCCTGCAGGGACTTCTGTCTCTCTTACTTTTCTAAGGCAAAAAGAAAATGTGCAGGATGAAAAATTTGATGTGAAAATTGTGCGAGGCGAAATCGTTCTCAAAGAGAAACGCTTTAATGCTACCTACGAACCTTTTGGAAGAGGCGTGATTGGTATTTTAGGGCTGCACTCTTTTTATCAAGATACCGACTTTTCTTCCGCCACTGATCTTTTGGAGGAAATTGAGAAACTAAAAAACCAGCACCAGCTCCAAGGAATCATTCTCGATTTGCGTAATAACACAGGAGGACTTCTTCCCCAAGCCGTCTCGGTGGCAGGGCTTTTTATACAGAAAGGAGTGATTGTGTCCATTAAGGATAATACGGGTTTTATTCAGCGCCTGCGTAACCTTGAATCTCAAGTGGCTTGGGATGGTCCTTTGATTATCCTAACTAATAAATTCAGCGCATCTGCCTCTGAAATTGTAGCCCAAACACTTCAAGAATATGGCCGTGCCTTAGTGGTAGGTGATGCAGAGACGTATGGGAAGGGAACCTTTCAAACATTCACTTTGGAAGCAGTGAGCGGGGGAAAAGTCAATCCGAAAGGAGAATATAAAGTAACGCGTGGATTGTATTACACAGTCTCTGGAAAAACTCCTCAAAAAAGAGGAGTCAAGTCAGATATCGCAGTCCCAGGGCATTTTTCGGAGATGGAAGTCGGCGAAAGGTATGCAAAATACCCGCTGGAGCCTGATGAAATCCCCCCCTCCTTTGAAGATGATCTAGCGGACATTCCTTTGATACACCGGTACCAGGTTTCTAAATTATACAAACCCCATCTGCAACCTATTGTTACAACTTATAAATCTATGCTTCCTCTCCTTAAAACAAATTCTTCTGACCGGTTAAAAAATGACATCGATCATCAAAATTTAATTAAAATAATTTCTAATAAAAATCTGGTAAATCCTCCCTCCATAGGATGCAACGACCTTCAACTCCAAGAAGCGATCAATATTATGAAAGACCTTCTCTTTTTAAAGGGGGGGTCTCAATAAATATTTATTCGCTTGGGCAGCAGCTTGAATTCTATCCCTTGTTCAAGGAAAATGCTTCTTTTAACTGAGGATATTAAATATGTCTCGCCCTGTACGTGTCCGTATTGCTCCTTCCCCTACGGGTGATCCCCACGTAGGGACTGTCTATATGGCGCTTTTTAATTTAATCTTTGCCAAGCATTTTAAAGGCACTTTTATTCTTCGGATTGAAGATACCGATCAGACTCGTTCGCGTCCTGAATATGAAACAAATATTTACAAAGCGCTGCAGTGGGCTGGAATTCAATGGGATGAAGGGCCCGATATTGGAGGATCTTATGGGCCCTATCGCCAATCTGAGCGCACTTCTATCTACCAGAAACACTGCCAAGAGCTACTGGATGCAGGAAAAGCCTACAAGTGTTTTGCAACACCGGAAGAGCTTGCTGAGATGCGAGAGGTGGCTTCAAAATTGGGACATCGCGTAGGCTACGATCGAAGATACCGGAATTTAAGTCCTGCAGAAGTCTTGGAACGTGAAAAAGCAGGTCAACCTTATGTCGTCCGCTTAAAAGTGCCCCTTACAGGCGAATGTGTATTCGAAGATGGAATCAAAGGACGGATCACCTATCCATGGGCCGATATCGATGATCAAATCTTGCTCAAGTCCGATGGATTTCCCACCTACCACCTGGCTAATGTAGTGGATGACCATCTCATGGAAATTTCACACGTCATACGAGGTGATGAATGGATCAGTTCAACCCCCAAACATCTTCTTTTATATGAAAGCTTTGGTTGGACACCTCCCCACTTTTTACATATGCCACTCTTGCTGGGGAAAGATGGACGTAAACTCTCCAAGCGCAGAAACCCCACTTCCGTTTTTTATTACCGCGATAGCGGATATCTTCCAGAAGCCTTTGCAAATTTTATGACTTTGATGGGCTATTCTATGCCGAACGACCAAGAGATCTACTCTCTGGATCAAATCATTGCCACCTTTGATCCCAAACGCATTGGGGTTTCAGGAGCCTTTTTTGATATTCAAAAGCTCGACTGGCTCAATCAGCACTATCTTATCAATACTGTTTCAGCCGATCAACTTTGGCCTCGCATTCGCGAGTGGGGATTCAATGATGAGTTCATGCGTAAGCTCATGCCTTTATGCCATACGCGTATTAAAACATTTGCGGAATTCATTGAACTGTGTGCTTTTCTCTTCATTCATCATGTGCCTTATACCCCCCAACTCTTTACTCCGACGGGGATTTCCCCTCAAAATGCTTCCTTCATTTTACAATCGATCATTTGGAGCTTAGATGAACAAGAAAACTGGACCCGTTCCGGTATTGAAAAAGCGTCCAAAGAAGTAGCTGAAGCATTTGGCGTCCCTCACAAAAAAGTTATTATTCCTCTTCTCTATGCTTCCATAACCGGAAAATTGCAAGGACCTCCTCTCTATGATTCTTTTGAGCTGTTAGGAAAAGATCGGTGCCGAGCACGGCTCCTCGGCTCCATTGAATTTTTAGGAGGAATTTCCAATAAAAAGATGGATCTTCTCTCAGCTGCATGGAATAGCCGCAACTGCCAAGCTCCCCTGCCTAATTGACTTTATGAACTATAACCGCACCCACCCTTTTCTTGCTAAAATCAAAGAGCGGTATCCCTTAACCCAAAGTGGATCGACGAAAAGCACTTTTCATTGCACACTCGATATCACGGGGTCCGGGCTCACTTATAAATCAGGGGATTCGCTGGGTATCTATGCACCGAATGATCCCCTCTTTGTCGAACGTATCCTACAAGCATTCAAATTAGACCCTTCAACCCCTGTTTTGCATCCAAGAACAGGGGGCTCTTTCACCCTTAAAAGTTATTTGGAAACGCAAGCAAACTTATCGCGCGTCACCACCTCTCTTCTTCGCTCTTTCTATCCAAATCCCGAAGATAAAACAGTTTCTTCTATGGATGTTTTAGACCTTGCTCTCCGTTTTAGACATCAGCCGTTTGATTTAACTGAATTTATCTCTAACCTTTCACCCCTTCTTCCCCGTTTTTACTCGGTTGCTTCTTCACAAGCGCTCCATCCTCATGAAGTCCATCTTCTCGTGACATTGACGACGTTTCAGCATGGAAATGAAAAACGGTATGGGGTAGCGAGCCATTTTTTATGCCATCGCGCCCGGGAAAATGAAACTCCCATTCCCTGTTATGTCCACCCCACTCATCATTTCACTCTCCCTGCCGATTCTACAACCTCTCTGATCATGATAGGACCTGGCACAGGAGTTGCTCCTTACCGAGCTTTTTTACAAGAGCGCATGTATCAAAATGCCACAGGAAAAAACTGGCTCTTCTTTGGCGAGCGGAATCGAAAAACCGATTTCTACTATGAAGAATACTGGAAAGGCCTCCAAGAACAAAACCAACTGATTCTCGATCTTGTTTTCTCACGCGATCAAGCGCATAAAATTTATGTTCAACATAGGCTTTTGGAAAAAGGCGCTCAAGTCTGGGAATGGCTAGAAAAGGGAGCTCTCTTCTATGTTTGCGGCGATGCCGACCCTATGGCCAAAGAAGTAGAAGCCGCCGTGTTGCAAATTTGCACTACCCAAGGAAGACTTTCACAGGACGCAGCAAAAGCCTATCTTAGAAAACTCCGTCAGGAAAAAAGATATCTTACAGACGTCTATTAAGCACACAGAGCCAGTTATTAGACACGAAAATGGCGAGGAAAAGATTCATTTGAGCACCCCTTGTAATAAGTAATAAATTAAACTACTTAGGATATTTCGTAACTATTCAGGTCTCTTGAAAGGACTCTCGCCTTCAGTGCCGGGCTGACGCCCAGCGCTTCAGTTGAGCCCCCA
>DAIDHO010000006.1 GCA_027459675.1 Parachlamydiales bacterium
CCCTTAGTTGAGTATGAAGACTCTAAGGACCGACGAAAAACAAAGAAAAATCTTTGGGCAGAGCTTCGAGTCGGGGTAGCACAAAACCATCGTAGCGTCACTTGGAAATATGCATGTTCATTCAAAAGTCCTGATGAGCTAGGAGAAAGGCTAAAGCAAGAAATGTTGAGACTCGGCTTTGACAACCGAACAGCAGTTCAAGGAGTAGGTGATGGAGCTGGATGGATCGTTGAGCAAGGAGAGAAGATAGCAGGGAGTCGTTATACCCACCTCATAGACCTCTACCATCTGTGTGAGTATTTTGCAGGAGCCGTTGCTGCATGGGAAAAAGAGCCCCAAAAGGAAACAGAGCGGCTCAAAGAAATAGCAGAAAAAGGAGGAATCGCGCAGGTAATAGAAGAGCTCAAGCAAAAGCAGAGAGAGTATCCGAATCACGAGGGGTTAAGAGGTTGTATCCAATACATCGAGAACCGGCCTAGGCAATTTAACTATAAAAAAGCCAGGAGAGAAGGGTTACCGATAGGAAGCGGGAAGATAGAAAGCACCCATCGATCTCTGATGCAAAAGCGACTGAAAAAGCCGGGGACATGGTGGCTGAGAGAGAATGCGGCTAAAATAGCAGAGCTGAGAACATTAAGAGCTAACGGAGGATGGGAACGTTTATGGCAAGATAAATCTAAAATAGCCCCCTTACAAAATGTTGCTTAGCTGTGTACGACTTTTAATCACACCCTTCCAGGAAGGTAGGTTTCCTGGATGATCAGGTACTTTTCCTGTGGAGACCACCTGCGGCGTCTTTCCACAGATGTTACAACATGAACTTTGTCTTTGGATATAGTCATAAGACTAGTTTTACTCCTATGTCTTAAGAGCAAACTAGGTGGTCCTGTTTAAAAGGGGTGCACTCCACTCATATTCAGTAAGCCACTGTCTTTGTGCTTCCTCATTGGCTTTACCCGGAACAAGAGCTGGTTTTTTATAGGAAAACCATGTGGTTTCAGCCCATGGCTCATCCCGGGGCTCATCCCGGCAACCGTATATGAAATAGATCAATGAGCTTTTACATAAGCTGCAATATCTTTGACATACAAGTAAACGTGTTCCTCTAAATGAGCGGTATAAGAGTTAAGAATTTTTTTTCGAAAAAGGTCCCACATGAGGGCCTAAAACTTTTGCCAGCTGCATCATGTCAATCGGTTTTTTAGAGCCGAAGACTTTGACAAGTTTTGCATCTGGAACGATGAGCCTTTTATTTTTCTTATCTTGAAGCTTATGTTTTTTAATATACTCCCAGATCTTTTTCGTGACATCGCCTGCGGAGGTCACCTCAGTTCCTACAATGGCCTTAAGTTCATCTGAAATAGCGATAGAATCTCCGCTGCCCTTGCCTTTTTTGCCAAACCTCTCTCCTTTGGATTTTTTGACATAAGCGGTTTTAGGATGGCGAACGTATTTAGTAGGGAGATCTTCTAAATGATTCACAATCACATCACAATCAGGAAAATTCGTGCAGGAGAAGAAGGGTTTTCCAAAGCGAGAACGGCGTTGTGTCATCTTTCCATCGCAGCCGATGGCAGGGCAGGAAGGCATGTCAGAAGCAGGCATGTCCCCTTTTTTAGGAATATTGACGATCCCTTTGCACTTCGGATAATTTTCACAGCCGAGAAAAGGCCCAAATTTTCCAAAACGTAATTTCATCGGCCCTTTGCATTTGGGACATGTTTGATCCCAATCAAAGCCTGGAGCATATTCTTCTTTATTGAAGTCAAGGGCTTCAAGAGGGGCGGTGTAGTCGCAATCGGGATAGTTAGAACATCCATAAAAGTATTTGTTCCGAGACCAAATTTTCTGCAAGGGATGGGAGCATTTGGGACAGTTGCGATCCGTGAGAACTTTTGGAACAAAAGCCTCTTTTTCGGCATTTTCGACGGTAGGGATAAACTCTTTCCAAAATTCTGAGATCAGCTGTTTCCATTTAATTTTATTTTCAGCGATCTGTTCAAGTGCATCTTCCATGGTTGCTGTGAAAGTAACGTTCATGATGAGCTTGAAGTTGTCTTCCAGCATTTTTGCGATAACGGTCCCCAGTTCGGTGGGTTTTAAAGTTCCCCTATCTTTGATGGTATAATCGCGGCTTTGGATCTTTTGCATGATCGACGCATAGGTGGAAGGTCTTCCAATCCCAAGGCGTTCAAGTTCTTTCACAAGAGAAGCCTCTGTAAAGCGTGGAGGAGGTTTTGTAAAAGATTGTGTGGGAGTGATGCTATGAGCAGTGAGAGGCTGATTTAAGTTGAGAGGCGGGAGAAGACGGTGTTCTTCGCTTTCTTTTTTTTCTCCCTCAGGGGGCTGGTCTTGTTTTTCTTCATACAATGCTAAAAAGCCTGGGAACTTAATCATCGATCCTGTGGCTCTCAGCACCATTTTTTCAGGGTGGGGGCCGCTGGCTTCGATATCGCACGCAATCGTATCGTAGAGAGCGGGGTTCATTTGGGATGCTATATATCGCTTCCAAATCAGTGAATAGAGTTTGAATTGATCAAGCGTAAGATATTTTTCTATTTTTTCAGGAGGAAGCAGCAGGTTTGTAGGACGAATTGCTTCATGCGCATCTTGTGCGCTTTTTTTAGAGGTAAATAAGCGGGGCTCTTCAGGGACATAGGCTTTCCCATAGGTTTTAAGAATATAGGTTCTTAGAGGAGTCATGGCTTCAGGAGCAATTCGAACAGAATCGGTACGCATATAGGTGATCAAACCTTCTGCGCCTTCATGACCGAGCTCGACCCCCTCATAGAGGGTTTGAGCGATATTCATCGTGCGCGTTGCAGAAAAACCAAAATGGCGACTTGCTTCTTGCTGTAAAGTAGAGGTAATAAAAGGAGCGACAGGATTCCGCTTTTTCTCTTTCTTCTCTACATCGATGACTTTAAATTGAGAATCCTTGAGTTTAGAAACAATTGTGTGGGCGGTTTTTTCATTGGAGATGAGAAACACCTGTTTCCCTTCTACCTTTTCTTTTTCTATTCTTTTTCCATTCACACTGATCAGGGTAGCAGTAAAAGGAGTTTCGTTTTTCTTGGTCTGAAAATCGACAAAGATCGACCAATATTCAATGGGTTTAAAGGCTTCAATTTCACGTTCGCGATCAACCACCAGTTTGAGAGCCACTGACTGGACACGTCCTGCAGAGAGTCCGCCTTCTCGCGAGCCTTGTACTCGACGAGTGAGAATCGGGGATATTTTATATCCCACAATTCGGTCTAGCAGCCTTCGCGCTTGTTGCGCATCTACCAAAGCTTGATCAATTTCACGGGGGTGTTTGAGGGCCTCTAAAACGACATCCTTGGTAATGGAGTTAAAGGTGACCCTTTTTGCTTTAGTTTTAGGAGGCAGGATGGATAAAATGTGCCACGCAATAGCTTCTCCTTCCCGGTCAGGATCAGGAGAAAGATAGACCACTTCAGCTTCTTTTGCTGCTTTCTTAAGGCGAGCAATGACTTCTTTTTTCTCTTCTAGGATTTCATAGACAGGCTCGAAATCATCTTTAATATCGATCCCAAAGCCTTTTTTAGGAAGATCTCGAATATGGCCTACAGATGTTTCAATAGCATACCGAGGGCCTAAGATCTTCTTAAGCGACTTAATCTTTCCCGGAGATTCGATAATAACAAGAGCTTTTTTCATCCGTTAAATTCAGAGGTTGGGGCTCGTCCTAAATGCAAAATAGACTCACAAGGCTCTGCAAAGTGACTGAACCTGATTTTTGCAACTGCCTCCTTAAGGAGGATCGGTATACCATTAAAGCACGATTTCAAACAAGGATTTTGAGCAATTTCCCTAGAGCTGTTTCACAACAGGGCAATCGCATTAAAAAAATTTAGATTGAGGACAAGTCACAAGAAGGATGGAAAAAGGAGGTTATGAGCAACAAAAATCCAAAGATTTTTTCGTCCACCCCAGCACAGCTTTTTTTAGGGGATCTTTACGGAAAAATCGTTGATTTTTCCAAGAGGGGCGGGAATTTCTGTGGCATATTAAATCCCAACTAAAAAATTGTGAAAAAGCCCTGGAATTATACGTTACCTGGAATTACACGGTACAGGGGTATTCAGAAAATTGAGGGTTCGATTATTCTAGGTGAATGATGAAGAAGCGGTGGAGTATTGTTGGCATGGGCGTCATTTTAACCGCCTTGCTGGGAATTTGGATCGAAGGGCGTCATCCCCCTCTGTGTGAAAATTGTGCTTCCCCGGATGGACCCTTTTTTCAAATTTTTTCTTCTCCTGCTCGAGATCCTACCGAACGCCTTAAAAAATTTAAAAGCTTGGCACAACAAACCTATCCTCATTTCAGGGTGGCTATTTCTAAGGAGGAAGCTCGCTACCCTGAAGTAGAAGAATTTATTAAAAAATTTCCTCATAAATTTATTCGATTACCCGAAGGATATGGATCCCCTGAGCTAATTTATCGATGGGTTCATTCGGTGCCCTCGACGGATATTATTGTGTTGTTCCCTCCTGATGGGGCTTTGGATCTTACTACCTTAGAGCGTCTCAAGAATTTTTATACAGGATCAGCTGCGTGGGTTGCATTTCAGGGTGACATCAAAAAATGGGCTCAAAATGGGATCCTTACGAGTTATGCCCGTCTTTTCCAAAAGATCAAGCTCCAAGAGTTTTTAGAACAAGGGAAATTTTCTGAAAATAGGACGCCGGAAAATCGTCTATTTGAGCTTGCAGGTAGACATGTGCGCCGCTTAAGGGGCACATTTGTGGAGGGGAAAAATTACGGGTACTCGTGGATTGCAAAGTCTAGAAAGCCCTATCCTCGCTTCCGACCCGAAGAAGAGAAACCGGCCCCTAAAACGGATCTGGTTATTTTTTCCTATGATAGGCCCCTTCAACTCTACGCTCTTTTAGAATCTATCGATTTGTTTGTGCGTCATTTGGACCACATTTCTGTCATTTATCGTGTCTCTTCTTCCTCTTATGAGGAGGGGTATACGCGGGTTAAAAAACAATTTCCCACAGTGACCTATTTCAAACAAGGCATCCATCCTGAGCAAGATTTTAAGCCCCTTTTCTTAAAAGCCACGTTTGAATCCTCCAATCCCTACATTCTATTTGCGGTTGATGATATGGTCGTGCGAGATACGATTGATCTGAAGGAAGGCATCGAACAAATGGAAAAAACCGGCGCTTTCGGAGTCTATTATCGACTGGGAAAGCATATTAATTTTTCCTATATGGGTAATAAATCCCAAGCCATACCCCCCTCTATTCCTCTTGGGAATCAGATGTACGCCTGGCAATTTGCGTGTGGGGAAGGAGATTGGCAATATCCTAACACGGTGGATATGACGCTCTACCATAAATCGGATATTAAAGGTTTTTTAACAACTTTGCCCTACACCCAACCTAATTCTTTGGAGAGTCGATGGGCCCTCAAGCGGAAAATAAGTGGGGTGGGAATTTATTACGCGACTTCTAAAGTGGTGAATCTTCCTCTTAATCTGGTTAATTTCTCGGAAAACCGGCATGCGGCTCTCTATACAACCGAGGAGCTTTTAAATAAATTTTTAGAAGGTTTAAAGCTCGACATAAAGCCTTTATGCGGGTATCATAATTCTTCAGCTCATATTGACGGACCGGTGAGCTTTATATCTCAAGATGAAACGAAGCGTTAGTTTCTTGTTTTTGTTTCTTTTACTCAGTTTTACCCCTTCTCATTCGGACGATATTTTTAATATCGAAATGGGATGTAAGACCAAGCATTGGGTTCATGTCCAAAAAAAACAAGGTTTAGAAGATCTTGCCACTTTTAGAGAGCTTTTTCATCGTAATGCAGATCTGGTGAAATCGGCTTCAGGCCCTTTTAAAATCCCTAAGATCGTGCATTTTATTTGGTTAGGGCCCGCTCCTTTTCCTCCTAAGTCTGTTTCCAATATCCGAAGCTGGATCGCTCAAAATCCCGATTGGACGTTTAAATTTTGGACAGACCGTCCTCGTGAAGCTCCTTGCCATGGAATGGAAACGATTGTAGTAAAAGAGTATCCATTTCCTTATTTGGGACGATGCTATAAATCCTCAACCAATTGGGGAGAAAAATCGGATCTGCTCCGCTTCGAAATTTTATTCCAACAAGGGGGCGTCTATGTCGATCATGACGCAAGCTGTCTGACTTCTTTTGAACCTTATCATCAAGCTTACGAATTCTATTGCGGTCTTGAAACCCCCCATCCTCCCCTTGTAGGACGTAACATCACGGCTGGGAATGGGTTGTTGGGCTCTCGCCCGGGCCACCCTATCATCCAACAAGTGATTCACCTTATTGACCAAAAGTGGGATTTGCTTGCACAAAAATACCCGAATAAAGATTCTTTTTCCCAAACCCAAATTGTCATGGAAAGAACCTATATTGCTTTGACCGATGCGCTTCATCTGTCTCTTAATAAAGAGAGTTCCACCGATATTGTATTTCCAGCTTCCTATTTCTTTTCAAAGAAAGGGTTAAAGCCTGTTTTATCCCAACATTTTTTTGCAAACAGCTGGGCTTCTCCCTTCTATAAAAATCCTTTCGAAAAAAAGACAGAGCATTCGATAGTCAAAATCGAAAAAAAGTTTAGACGACTCAATTTCCTTCAGTTTGCCTTTTTCAGTTTTAATCTAATTTTATTGAGTTTTAGCTTATATATTTTTAATAATACCAAATGGGAAAAATAAATTTATCCTTGATTTTTCAAGGAGCTGTACAAGGAGCTGCAATAGCCCCCGCATTTGGTGTAAAGTGAGGATCTAATGAAAAGATGGATATGGATTTTGCTTCTCCCCTTTCTTTTAGGGTGTTCTAAAAAAGAAGTGGAAAAAGAAAATAAGCATGATTTTATCACCCTGATGGGGCGTAATTTTGCTGCTTGGAAACATGTTCAGACGCCTGAAGATTTTGAAAATTTAGAATTCTTCAAAAATGTGTATGAGAAAAATATTCCTTTTCTCCAATTCAAATCGATGATGTTTCACGTTCCTAAAACCATTCATTTTATTTGGATAGGTCCTAAACCTTTCCCTCGTGAATCGGTAGAAAATATACGGAGTTGGATTGCCAAACATCCCGATTGGACATTCAAATTCTGGACGGATCGGGATAGACCCCTTCCTCATAAGCAAATGGAAATGGCTCGGGTTCAAGACTTGAAGTTTATTTATACTTACGACTGTTATAAAAAATCAGACAACTATGCCGAAAAATCTGATCTGCTTCGCAATGAGATTCTCTATCAAGAAGGAGGGATTTATGTCGACCACGATGTGAAATGTTTACAGTCCTTTGAAGCCTTCTGTAAGGCATTTGATTTTTTCTGCGGCATGGAAATGCCTTACGAAACCTCGCTGAGTTCAACGGTGCTTCCAACGAATAACCTAATGGGCTCACGTCCAGGACATCCTATTTTAAAAAGAGCCATGGAATGGCTGGAAAAAGAATGGGATCGAATTGAAAATGAATACCCAGGAAAAGACCGCGACGCCGTGATCAATCGTATTTCACATCGCACCTTTAGCGCTATTGGAGAAACATTTAAGCTGCTTGCAAATAAAGAAGGAAACCGTGACATTGCCCTTCCGACTTTTTATTTTAATGCCCCTGATGAAAAGCATGCTCTGTTTGCGCGGCATCTCTATAAAGGAACGTGGTTTGAAAATGAGACTTCTTTTGAAAAGAATGTCCGAGAAAGGCTTATGAAGATCTCCAAAAAAACGAATAAACTTCTGCTGGCTTTTGGAGCCTTTTCTTTGATGAATGTCTTGGGACTTGTTTTTCTCTATATGAAATATCGCAAGTCGGTGCGGAACGTAGGCTAAATGGAAGCAAAAGAGCTTCTGACCCTTTTTCAAAGGGGCCTTATTCCAGGACCTACTGAAAAAGAGGAAGATTTTTTAAGCCGGGTTAAGGCTCACCCTCCTCTTATCGAGTGGGAAAAAGTGAAGCCTCTTCCCTCTCAATGGGGGTTTTCGGTCGACTGGGTTCCTCTGGTTTATTCTTCTCAAAAGCTTCTTCCCTGGGAAGGAGCTCTTTTCTGGGTCACCAAAGAAAAGTCACATATTCAATTACATCCGAAACTTCAATCTCGGTCTCTATGGGGTAACTCTCTGCAAGACATTCTTCACCATGAATCCATCCATGCTGCTCGCGAGGCTTTTAATGAACCTCAATTTGAGGAATTTTTAGCTTATTTAACCGCATCTTCTCCCTGGAAAAGATTTTTAGGACCTTTGTTCCAGCGAGGGTGGGAATTTCCGTTGTTTACCCTCTCTCTTTTTTTTCTTCCCTATACGGTTCCCATTCCTCTCTTTTTTTTTCTCCGTCTTTTCTACAAGCATTGGGTACTTTCTCGAGTTAAAAAGAAAGTTTCTCTCCCTGTTTTGATCTGTTTGACAGATCGAGAAATTAAAGCTTGTTCCCGTGCAAGGTTTCCCCTTTCAGAGGGAAGCTTAAGAGAGAAACTCATCCGCATTTTATTAGACCCCTTGCGTCACTAAAGGTTCGTCGATTTTATGGACTTTTTGAGCCTATTTTCAATTCAACTTTAGCTTAAGCAAGAGATCTAACACAGATTTACTCTTGCCTTTCTGCGACACGCTGGAGGAATTTTTAAAGCTTTTCGATATTTAGTGATGGTCCGGCGAGCACACGGAACGCCTTGTGCATGCAACGCCTCGGTGAGCTGTTGGTCTGAGAAGGGATGCTCTTTATCTTCCTGAGCCAGAAGAGCTTTGATTCTTTCTTTAGCGGTATGATGGGAGACGGCATGGGTGCTCGTGTGAGGAAAGAAAAAACGAAGAGAATAAATTCCACGCGGGCAGGAAAGAATTTTCTCTTTTACAGCGCGGCAGATGGTGGATTCATGCAGAGAGAGTTTTTCGGCGAGCTGTTTAAAAGATAAAGGATAAAGATCGGAAGTTTTTCCTTGAAAAAAGTCGTCTTGCACTTCTAGGACAATTTTGACGATAGATCTGACAATCTCACTGCGTCGAGAAACCATTTTTTCAATCCATCGAGCGGAAGCCTCAAAATGACTGAGTTGAGCAGCAAGATTTAATTTAAAACGAGGCAAGGGTGCGTCGTTCAAAGTAATCATCCATCCTTCATTAGACGATTCGATAAAAATATCGGGGATTTGGGTAGGTGCGACAGGTGCTTTAAAAGGAGCTGCAGGATCCAGGCTTAGGCCGGCAAGTATCTCAATAGCCTTTCGAAGCTCTGAAGGTGTTCCGGGAAGGTTGCCACGGCAATGGATGAAGTCTTGAAAATGATCTTGAATCAAGCGGTAGGCAAGAGACTCTTTTTCTCCCTTCTGCACGAGTTGAAGAAGAAGAGAATGTTGAAGATTTTGAGCTCCAATTCCCGGAGGATCGAAACTCTGCAGAATCTTTAAAAGCGCCGGATTTACGTTCGAGGAATCGGCTAAAAATCCTTTTTCATCGAGATTGCCGATCAGCTGTTCCATTTCTTTTAGGTCTTCCGGGGCGGTGAGTACTTCTCGTGCTTGTTGTAAAAGATAGTTAAAAAGAGTTTGAGGAGGGGCAGGAACTTCTTCAAGACCCGGTTCAATGCCGGGTTCAAGGCGGGGGGCATCGTCTGAAGAGAAGGATTCAAAGGGATTAGAAAATTCCTCTTCTCCTTCGCTCTCTTCCCCCTCTCCCGCCTTTTCTTCTTCGAACTGAAGGGCAGGATTTTGTTCAATCTGCTGCTGGAGCCACTTAGCAAGGTCCATCACAGGCATCTCTAGGATAGAGAGAGCCTCTCGGAGAGCTCCTGTTAAAAGAGTTCCTTGTTCGTTTTTTGGTCTTAATTCGTTTTTAATTTTTATTGATCTCATATCTAATTTTGTTTATTATATAATCGGTATTAAAATGAAAATAGCTATATTTAGTTGTGCAGGCCTAGGAGATTGTCTCCATGCTCTCATCATCGCCGAAAATCTAAGGCGGGACGGGCATGAGCCGGTGACTTTTCATCCCATGATGAAACAGCTGCAAGGGTGGTTTCCTCAGCTTTCAATCCAGCCTTTTCCTCCTTCCTATGAGGAGTTTGATCGATTCATCATCCTGTATGAAAAGTCGCCTTGGATGAAAGAAGTGATAGACCATTGTCTCGACTGTTATCGGAAGGAAACAATCATTCTCAATCCTATTGCCACCCCTAATCGAGATTATCCTTATTGGGAAGAAGGGCAATTTGATGGAAGATTTCCCCTGGCCGATAATCTTGTCCATTTTTGCCAAACGATTTTAGGGATTGAAAAGGCTCAGAAATGCAACGGTCTTGTGGTACCCGAGAATCTATTTGTTCGATCAAAGCCCCACCAAGTGATTATTCATCCTACGAGCTCAAGACGTGGGAAAAATTGGCCTCGGGCTAAATTTTTAAAGCTCGCAGAGAGGTTAAAAGAAAGAGGTTACGATCCGGTCTTTATGGTCTCTCCCAAAGAACGGATTGAATGGCCTGAAGCTCCCCCCTTTAAAGATTTGGACGAAATGGTGCGGTGCGTAGCACAAGCGGGCCTCATGGTGGGAAATGACTCTGGCATTGGCCACTTAGCCTCTCTCTTTGGTATCCCTACCCTTACTCTTTTTAAGAATCAACGGACCGCTGATTTTTGGAAACCGGCGTTTGCGCCCAATATAGCTCTTATTCCTAAAGGGTGGCTTCCCAACCTGAAGGGGCTCAGATGGCGCGATAAATATTGGCATTGGGGGATTTCAGTCCGGCGCGTGCTCGAAGCTTTTGACAAGCTTTGCGTACTTGGCAACCAAGCTGTGAACCCGGCTACTATGGGAAAAGAAGACATCGTAGGTAAGGCCTAAGGATGTTTCATACTGTCGCTGAATGATTCCGACTCCAAAATCCCGATGATGTACAGTATCGCCTACTTGCAGCTCTCCAGCAGCTTTTCGAATGGGAGGGCGGAAGGAAAGCTCTTTTATATATTCTGAGGGAATTTCTGCCAAGAATCGACTCGGTCGCATCGGACGTGAGCCCCCCCACAAGAAGCGGTAGCGTGCAGAGGTGAGGTAGAGATAAGCTTTAGCGCGTGTCATACCTACGTAACACAGGCGCCGCTCTTCTTCAATCGCTGTTTCATTATCGAGACTATTCAAATGAGGAAAGAGCTCTTCTTCCATCCCGACGAGAAAGACGACCGAAAATTCAAGTCCTTTTCCATTGTGAAGCGTCATTAGCCTTACGCAATCGGTAAGAGTTTCTTGAGTATCCAAAGAGGTTTTTAAAGAGAGCTCTTCTAAAAAGTCGGCTAGCTTTCCTTGGGGGTTTTCTTGTTCCCATTCTGCTGCTTTGGTGATAAGTTCTGACAAGTTTTCTCGTCTTTCAGTCGCGGTTTCGGGGTCTTCTCGCAGATATTCTTCGTAGCGAGACCTTTCGATGGCTTCTGAGACAACGGTTTGAAGGGAGACTCTTTGCAGGACCATCTCTTTAAGAGAGAGCACAGTTGTGACATAATCCCTTACACCTTCCATCTGCTTGGGAGAGAGCTTCAACTCGACTTTACGATCCACTCCTGCCACACAAAAATCAAAAAGCGACAGGTTTGCTAAAGAAGCTCCTTCTCGAATTTTCGCGATTGCTTTTTCTCCAAGACCTCTTTTAGGGATATTGAGGGTTCGAGAAAGTGCGATCAAATCACCCCCTGCAAGCGTCATCCGAAGAAGAGAGAGGATATCTTTAATTTCACGGCGTTGATAAAACGAGATACCTCCAATGATGGCATACGGAATTTTGAATTTAAGAAGTGTATCTTCAAAAATCCTCGATTGGAAGTTTGTCCGGTAAAAGATTACACATTCTTGTAAAGGAAAGGTGGAGTGGTGTTGGATGAGAGTACGGGCAATAAATTCGGCTTCTTGACGGTCATTTTCAGCACTGTAAACTCCCACTTTTTCACCAGGCCCCAGCGTGCTCCAGAGATTTTTTTCATAGCGAGAGCAGTTATTTTGAATAAGGGCATTGGCCGCATTTAAAATCGTGGAAGGGCTGCGGTAATTTTGTTCGAGAGAGATGATAAGGGCACCTGGAAAATCTTTTTCAAAGTTCAAGATATTGTCTACGTTGGCACCGCGCCAGGAGTAGATCGACTGATCGGGATCGCCTACAGCAAAGATATTTTGATGATTGCCTCCCAGAAGTTTTATCAGCAAGTGTTGAGCTTTATTGGTGTCTTGATACTCGTCAATCAAGATAAAAGACCACCTCTCTTGATAGATTTTTAAAACTTCCGGATGGGCTTGAAAAAGTACGATCGGTAGATAGAGAAGATCATCAAAATCAACGGCTTCTGAGGTTTTAAGCTTATTTTGATACATCTCATAAACAGCTCCTAGAATCGGATCTTCTTGACTCATTTCTTTAGGGGAAATGAGGCGATTTTTAGCGGAGGAGATAGCAAGTCGTGCAGTTTTTAAAAGCCCTTTTTCCTCATGCATGTTTAAAGAGAGAAGAGATTCTTTTAGAATTTTTTCGCTATCATCTTCATCATAAATTGCAAAATGATTAGAATACCCGAGAGAGTGGATCGATTCTCTTAAGATCTTGGCCCCTAAGCTATGAAATGTACAGGTTAAAACAAAATGATGAGACTCTCTTTCCACACGGCGCCGCATTTCGTCAGCGGCTTTATTTGTAAAGGTGACAGCTAAAATTTCTGCAGAGGGAACTCCTACAGAGAGCAGGTGCGTGATGCGAAAAGTAACGACGCGTGTCTTTCCGGACCCTGCTCCTGCAATCACGAGGGCTGGTCCTTCCACATGATGAACTGCTTTCCATTGTTGCTCATTCAACTGATCGGACATGTACTACCCGTTATGAAGTATACATGTTTTCTTTTATTAGGTCTCCTGAGAAACGGCCTCAAAGAATGGGTTTACGCATCTCTCCTTCGCGAGCTCCTAAGTTTCCATAACGATGATAGTGGTGAGAGAGGGCCACTTCTCGGAGGTAGTGGAGGAGTTCGAAGCGCCCACTTGCAAGGACAGGGGCAACGTCAAGGAAGGTAGCCGATTCAGCAGCAGTATGATGCCAGGTGTTACTTGCTGATGATAGAAGGCGGACCCTCCGGAAAGCGCCGTGTTTGAGACGTTCAAGAAAATGAGCTTCTGTCTCCTCAACAAAGCGGAAGATGGGAATAAGTTTTTTCCATTCAGAAGAGATTTCGATGGGTGATTCACTTCGGCTCCAGCTTACTTGTAAAGGTGCCTGAACGGCAAGGGCTGCTGCGCACACCCGCAAAATATCAAAAGGAGAATCTTGAGTTTGAATTCTCAAACAAATGCCATGATAGGGATGGTATTGGAAGAAGTTGTCTTCCCCTACAACGCGGGAAGGATCGTGGTCTTGTTGAAATTTTTGGGCCCAAAAAGCGTAATTGGCAATACTGGCATGCCAAATGCCGAGTTGTTCGGTAGTAAGAGGAAGTTTTTCAATGAGTTTGGATAACTTTTCGATGGTGATAGGGACAGCTCCTTTTTCTCGGGGAAGCGCGATTTGGATGGGATGTGCAAATTGAGCAAGGTAATTGGGTCCGCCGGCTTTCGCATTCTGGCCGTAACTACTGCCTTTACATCCTCCAAAAGGTTGTCTTCGGACAATGGCTCCTGTGATCCCCCGATTGATATAGAGATTCCCTGCTTCAATTTGGGAAAGCCATAAGCGGTGCTCCCGGGCATCTAGACTTTGAAGACCTGATGTCAGTCCATACTGTGTGCCGTTCACGATTTGGATGGCATGTTCAAGATTTCGGGCACGGATCACAGCTAGTACAGGTCCGAAAAGCTCTGTTTGATGCATGAAGGATCCTTCTTTAACCCCCCATTTTACGCCGGGTGACCACAGTTGAGGGTTTTTGGGATGTGGCTTCGGTTTTACAAGCCATTCTTCCCCGGGTTCAAGTGTCGTGAGTCCTCTATAAAGATCCCCTTCAGGTTCTCGGATGAGGGGTGTCACTTTTGAAGAAGGATCCCAGGCCATGCCGACGGTTAAACTTTCGACAGCATCTTTGAGATGCTTGCGGAAAGAAGGATTATCGTACACTTCAGCTTCTAAAATCGCTAAACTGGCAGCACTACATTTTTGTCCTGCATGTCCGAAGGTGGACTGGACAAGATTTTTTATTGCCAGATCCCGATCGGAAAGGGCTGTGATGATGAGGCCGTTTTTGCCGCCCGTTTCAGCTGTGAGGTCTAGACCCGGCCGCATTTTCAAGAAAAGACGTGCCGTCGATGTCGACCCTGTAAGGATCACTCCATTTAAGCGCGTATCTTTGATCAAGTGGCTCCCTACAGGATCGTCCTGGCAATTGATAAATTGGAGAGCTTCTTTAGGAATCCCTGCATCCCAGAGAGCATTGACAAGGATCCATCCCGATAAAACAGCCTCGGGAGCGGGTTTAAAAATGACACAATTGCCGATAATAAGAGCTCCCAGGATACTTCCGGCAGGAATGGAAATGGGAAAATTCCAAGGAGATGCAACCAGATAGGTTCCTTTGGGTTTCCAATCTAGGTCATGGCACGCTGCCATGGTTTTCATACTCCGAAGATAGTATTCAGCAAAATCGATAGCCTCCGAAACTTCAGGATCTGCTTCCTGTACCGTTTTTCCTCCATCTGCAATCATAACTCCAATGAGATCTGCCCGTCTTTCGCGTAAGACATAGGCGACCTTTGCTAAGATTTTACATCGATGCTCTAGGGAGGTAGAGGCCCACTGCTTTTCATATGCTTTTGCGGTTTTGAGTGCTTCGTCGATTTGAGGGATCTCAGCTAAGCTATAGCGATAAAGGAGAATGTCAGGTCTGGAAGGATCTTTCCCTACTCCACGGGGGTCTTTCTCCTGATAGGCCTTTCCCCCAATAATGCAAGGAATAGGATCGAATTTCTTCTCTTTCCATGTTCGAAATATTTCATCTACCCATGCTCGGTTTTGAGGAAGTGAATAATCGGTGTCAGGCTCATTTTCAAACACCTCATCGGGATCAAGCGAGTGCGGAGCTTCAAAACGGTTTTGATGCCTGCGAGGTCCTAAGGGAACGGACGAGATTTGATCGCAAGATTCAGCAAAGAACTGCACTTGGTGTTCCCATTCAACCGTCTGTGTTTTAAGTCCAAACGTGTGACGAAGAAAGTTTTCAGGTCCTGTATTTTCATCCAGCCTTCGAATGAGATAGGCAATAGCACTTTGAAAATCGGATTTGGTAGCTACAGGACAATAGAGCAATATATCCTTTGAAAGTTTTTGAACCACCCGACGGATGTGGTCTGCCATACCTTCGAGCATTTCAAAGGAGATTTCTTTTTCAACTCCATATTCAGCCCGTAGTAATAAAGCGTAGGCGATATCAAAAAGATTATGGCTTGCGACTCCGATGTGACTGGCTTTTGCATGCTCAGGAAGACAGCCATAGGTCAACATCCTTTTATAATTGGCATCCACCTCTATTTTGCGATGGTAAGGAGCTTGAGGCCACCCTTTGGACGAGGCTTCATGCTTTTCCATCGCAAGGTTAGCTCCTTTGACCAAACGGATCTTAATGGGAGCTCCCTTGTTTTTTACGCGTTCGACTGCCCACGCCGTCAGCTCTTTTTGATATTCATGGGCATCTGGAAGATAGGCCTGCAGGACGATTCCAGCTGAAAAATCGTGAAACTCCGCTTCACTGAGAACCTTTTTGAAAAGATGGACGGTGAGTTGAAGGTCAGCGTACTCTTCCATATCGAGGTTGACGAATTTAGGAACGCGGCTTCCATCTGCTCGTAAAAACAGGTGTGACTTGGCTGTCCGATAAAGCTGACGGAGTCGATCAGCTATCATTTCCACACTCTTTTCCCAACCGATGAGATTGATCTGAGAGTAAATCGTCGAAATTTTGATCGATACATATTCGATATTCTCTTGCGTAAGATCATCCAGATAAACTCGCAGGCGCTGAAGGGCCTCTTCTTCCCCTAAAATTGCTTCTCCTAAATGATTGATGTTAAGGCGAACCCCTTGAGCTCTCCGTTTTTTCATATGTTGAGCAAGAGGTTGTTTTTCACCGGGTAAAATCACTGACCGAGTCGCGTGTCTGAGGTTAGAGGTGGCCAAGGGGACAAGGAGCGGCGCTAGAAGCTTTCCCACTCGTGCAAAAAGAGCCAATGAAAGTCGTTTAGTCCAACTTAAATAGCGGGGGACTCCAAATTGATTGAGCAAGTAGACAAGCTGATTTGCAACACGCGAGGAGGAATGGGACCGAAAACACTCATCTGTCATTTGCATCGTAAAGACTTTTCCTCGAGGATCTGTCATCATACGGGCAAGTTCAGCTTGTCTTCTTTTTTCAGAGGGAGTTTGGATACGAAGGGCTTCCTCCAGCATATGGGCAGCCAGTTCCACAGCTTGTTTCTGGCGCTGGCCTCCGGTCATGATTTTACCACGAGCCGCATCGATAATTTCCAAAGCTTCTTGAATATGAAAAGAAGGGGGGACATTTTTTTTGTTCATATTTTTTTAATAGCAAAAAGGGGTGTTATGACAAATATTTTTTTTTATTGATGACCAAATTTATTTTCATCATTAATCTCATGGAGGGAGAAACATTATGTCAAAAATGGTGCAATTTCACGAAGAGGCTTTAAAATCTGTTTTAAAAGGAGTCAAGACGCTGGCCAAGGCAGTCCTTGTCACATTGGGGCCTAAAGGTCGCAATGTCGTTATTCGAAAAGAATATGGACCTCCTCTCTCTACCAAAGATGGGGTCACGGTTGCCAAAGAAATTATTCTGAAAAACAAATTTGAAAACATAGGCGCCCAATTGATCAAAGAGGCCTCTTCTAAAACTGCAGATAAAACCGGAGATGGAACCACCACCGCGATTGTTCTTGCAGAGGCCTTGTATAGCGAAGGTGTCAAAGCAGTCGTCTCTGGAGCAAACCCTATCAGCGTGAAAAAAGGGATGGATAAAGCAGCAGTTGAGCTGTGTAAAGCACTCGATGAGCTTGCTACAAAAATCAGTAAACCCGATGAAATTCAGCAAATTGCCACTATTTCGGCAAATAATGACCCTGAAGTAGGGGAGCTCATTGCTCAAGCAATGGAGAAGGTCGGCAAAGAGGGAACGATTACGATGACAGAAGCGCAAAGTATTGACACCACGCTGGATGTTGTAGAAGGGTTGCAGTTTGATAAAGGATATCTCTCTCCTTATTTTGTGAATAATCCAGAAAAAATGCAGGTTGAATTAGAGTCCCCTTTTATTTTGATCACCGATAAAAAGATTTCCACTGTTCAAGAGATTGTCCCTCTTTTAGAAATGATCATGGAAAAAGGGCCTCATCCTCTCCTCATGATTGCCGATGATATCGAGGGGGAAGCCCTTGCCACGCTTGTGGTCAATAAAGTCAAAGGAGGGCTTCCTATATGTGCAGTCAAAGCCCCTGCTTTTGGAGATCGTCGTCGATCAACGCTGCAAGATTTAGCTATTTTGACAGGGGCTACCCTTCTAAGCGAAGAGGCAGGGGTTTCTTTAAAAGAGTTCAATCTTTCTATGCTGGGACGTGCAAAGAAGGTTAAAGTGGGTAAAGATGAAACCACGATCATCGAAGGAGCCGGAAACCCAAAAGAGCTTCAAAAACGGATGGCCGAGATTCGAGGAGAAATGGGTCGCTCTAAGTCCTCCTATGAGACGGAGCATCTGGAAGATCGATTGGCCAAACTGGCGGGAGGCGTTGCGGTGATCCGCGTCGGTGCTGCCACCGAAACAGAGATGAAAGAGAAAAAAGCACGTATTGAGGATGCCCTTCATGCCACACGAGCAGCGGTGAGGGAAGGGACTGTCCCTGGTGGAGGGGTGGCACTTCTGCGTGCTGTGAAAGCGCTGGATCATGTGATGTTATCTGGGGATGAGCAGATGGGAGTGGAGGTCGTTCGCAAAGCTTGCTTTGCCCCCACTATTGCCATTGCAAACAACTGTGGCAAGCAAGGAAATCTGATTGCTGAAAAAGTCTATGAAAGGCAAGGTGCTTGGGGTTACAATGGACTCACAGATGAGTTTGCAGACCTCATGAAAGAAGGGGTGCTCGATCCTGTTCTTGTCACTAAAAGTGCTCTTACTCATGCGATCTCTGTTGCCGGTATGCTTCTCACCGTTGCCACGCTTATTACCGATAAACCCAAGCCTAAACCCAAACAAACTCCTTCTTCTCCCGATACCCTTGAGGAGATGGGAAGTGAAGGGATGTTTTGATGGGGGCCTCGACAAAGTAAAGCTTGTCCAAAATGGGTCACTTACCCAAAATAATCGGTTTTGCACCGGTAGCTCAGTTGGATAGAGTACATGGCTACGAACCATGAGGTCAGAGGTTCGAATCCTCTCCGGTGCGAGTTTCTATCGACTAGACCTCTTGCTTAAGCTAAAGGCCTACTAGCTATGATCATTAAAACGTTTACTTGTGGCCCCCTTGGAACCCATTGTTATCTTGTCGGGTGTCCTGCCTCAAACGACGCTGCTGTTATCGACGCTCCTCAAGGAGTAACCTTCAAGCTCCTTAAACACAAAGAATGGAAGATTAAAATGATATTTATCACCCATTCTCACTGGGATCATATTGTAGACGCTGCAAAGCTAAAAGAAGCATTCCACATTCCTCTTTACATCCATTCCGCTGATGAAGAAAATTTAAAATATCCTGGAGCCGACCAACTGCCTCTCTTTTTTCCTATTCAGCCAGCAGAGGCCGATGGATATTTAAAAGAGGGGGAGGAATTTCATATTGGAGAGCTAAATCTAAAAGTGATTGAATCTCCTGGACACTCTCCAGGAAGCGTATGTCTTTGGTTTCCCCAAGAAAAAGTCTTGTTTTCTGGAGACACTTTATTTCAAGGTTCCATGGGAAGAATTGATTTCCCAACCTCCTCTCCCCCAGAGATGCAAAAATCTCTAAAAAAACTCAGCCAGCTCCCCCCAGATACAAAAGTCTATCCAGGGCATGGCCTGTCGACTACCCTCGCCGCCGAAGCATGGCTCTCTCATTAAAGAGGGATAACTTCCTCGTTTTTCATAGGGTGGTTTAAATTTCAATCCCTCTAAAGGGGATCTATGGCCTTTCAAAATGAGGCGCATGTCAAATAATCATAGAGATCTTTGGGGGAGATAAGAAGCAGACATTGATGTTGAAGGCAGATAGAGGTTGCTTGTTGGAGGAGTTCTTGATCCCCCACCCCCGGCATACAGACACCCGAAAGATGGGAATGGAGCGGGGTTTTTTGGAGCCATTTAAGGCCCAGTGCATAGTCTCCGTAGCTGCACCCTTCTTCAGCAACGCGAAAATAGATAAGGGGTTGTTGAAAGAGAAGGACTTGGATAGCATAGCTCATGCCTTCACTCTCAGGAGGAGGATGGCCGAGTTGGTTCAGCAGTTCTTCGAGCGAGTATAGAGAAATAGGTCGACGGGCAGCTCCTTTTTGAGCGGCTCCGAAAATAAAAATCGTTCCTTTCATACCCTCTTAAAAACAGATATAAAAATTATTTTAAAGTTTATTTTGAATTAGGATTTTGTGTATCACCTTAAGACAAGAGGAGTCGTATATGCGGATTTTTTGGGCCATTTTTTTAGTGAGATTTGTTTCTCTTTCAGCGGTAGATATTCCATTGGATGGGCAATTAAAAAGCTTTTCGCTCAAAAAAGGGATTGAGCTCTGGCTCAAAGAGCATCTGACAGATCCTAGGCTGGGTAAAGGGGGGGTTGCGTGTCGTTATGTAGGGCAAGACCCTATCCAAGGGAAACCGCAAATTTTTGATTTAGACTGTTCTGCCGATGCTTTTGAGGAGGAATTTCCTAGTTTTTTAGATTATTGCGATGAAGAGATCCAAAGAAAAGGAGGAGCTTCTCTGGGGATTGTAGCTGTGGGAACGGTCGACCCGGAAGGTCTTTATCAATACCTTTCCCATCGATACGACCAAAGCGAAATGGGAAATGCAATTAGTGAAGAAGCGATTCAACTCATTCCCCATAACGTCTCTCATGAAACAGAGGTATTGCTGAGCTATCCGATAAACTTGCTGCCTGTACAATCTCAGGAGGATTTAAAAAAGTTGTGGGTTTTTTATCTGGTGCAGTCGATGGCGGAAAATCGATTTAAGAAAGCTTCAGTGGCGGCCGAAGGAAAATGGGTTTCCCCGGATGAAGTAAAATCTCTCCTCCCTTTTTCGATCACCGTGGGTCATGGAGTTGAAAAAATGCAGACAGGCGAAGATTTTCAAGGAAAGCTTTTAAAGAGCTTTTTATCTGCTATTCAAATCCTCAAAGCGGGAGGATTTACAGAGAATGAACTCGCAGACTCCAAGTCGCAACTTCTCAAGCATTTGAAGCAATTTTATGAGCCCAACCCGAGTGAGAAAACGCTCGCTGATTACTACGCCTCTCACCTGGCTGCTTCCCTTCCATGTACCGATTATTCGACGTTTATGCAGCTATCGTTTCATACAATTCCGGAGATCGGCATGGACGATATTGCCGAGATGCTGAACGCTTCTTTTAAAGATGATACGCGCCAAGTTATCATCCGTTATCCCAAGGGAATACAGCTTTCTCGAGACCACATCCAAACTATGCTCATTCAATTTCAAAGTGATGATATCGAGTGTAAATACGAAACAGATAAAATTATTATCGTGGAAGGAAAGGATCCTTTCTCTCAACTTCCTATCACCAACGAGGAACAAAAGATGATCCGGGGAGTCCTCCAAACTGTAGCTGAAACCAATCCGATTAAGCTCGGCTTTATGGCATCTGAACTGGAGAAAAAGAGTGAGGAACTTCTCCATATTCACCCTTTGCGTTCTATGGCAACCCTACTCACAGATCCTTATACCAAGCAATGCCTGGCCGAAGTGGCAGATAGTTTCTTTAAATGGAGGAGCTTTATCAATAAATACACCAAACGGCTCCATCAAGAAGCAGAGCGAGGAAACCTCCTGATGCATATCCCGGGATTTTGTATTGCAGTCAAAGCCAATCCCGAAATCGTTCGGGCCTACATTCATAACAAGGAGTACGAAAAATTGGTTAAGTACTTAATCAAACTTAACTAGTATTAGACTTCTACTAATGATTTAAAATGAATGATTCTAAAAGAGCTCGAAAATTGTCTTGGAAAGAAGAAGTTTCTAAAGGGCGGTCGAAAGCATCTTTTCTGGAAACAATTTCAAGAGCCTTCGATTCATAGATATCATTTCTTTTGTCAAAGCGACTGATAATCGTTTCTTTGTCAGTTGTGATGAGAAACTCATACGGAGTCCGGCTGGCGTTGAATCGGGTCGAAATCGCAAAAGGTTTTTTGCGAGGTCTTAAAATCGATTCTCCATCAAACCATTGAGAAGGAATTTCCCCAAAGACGTGGTCGATAAGAGTGGGAAAAATATCCAGATGTGAAGTCACGGGAGAAGAAAAGGGTTTAGAAGGTAAGCGGTAATAGAGGGGGACGCTTGTTTGGGCTCGATTGAGGTTAGAGGCATGAAAGATCCGCCCCTCTTCGAAAAATTCTTCCCCATGGTCACTCGTAAAAACCACGACAGCTTCCTTTTGCTTAGGGTGAGAACGCAGTGTGTTTAGGAAACGATGAAATTGGTAGTCGATATGGTGGATGGCATGCCGGTATCGATTTTTAATTCCTTCGAGGCCTTCTTTTGAGTAGGTGATCTTGATGTAATCGATAGCCTTGGTAAAAGGTCGAGAGGGAAGTACGAGATCCGAAGGCCAGCTATAGTCAAAATGGGTACCTTCAAAAAAGATAATAAAAAGATGGCCTTCTAAAGCCTTTTCCATTTTTTTGAGAAGGGTATCCATGCATTTTGCATCGTAAATATGACTTTCATCGACATTCTGTTCAGAAAAAACCTGAAAATCATCGACGAGGGCTCGTCCTTTTCCAAATAGAATTTGATCCATTTTGTAAAAGACAAGGCGGGAAGCTGAAAGGACGTGGATTTGATAACCCGCCTTTTTAAGAAGGTGAAGAGGAAGACTGCCTAAAGACCACTTTTGAGGCTGTCGATCTCCCCATGAGAAGGGATAAACGCTGTGAAAAATGGAAAACCAAGAAAGATGGGTTGCATTCGCTGCAGAGGCAGTGCAAGGGAATGAAATGTGGTCTTTTTTAAATTGAGAAAGAGTAGGAGCTACCTCTGGGGTGATGAAATCCTCTCGAATGCTTTCAGCTACAAACAGATAAATATTGGGTTTTTTGAGAGCGGGGGTCGTGAAATTTTGTAGATTTTTCTGATACCACTCTTCGGGCGGTTTGCGGATAAGCGGTTTTGGAAGAGTACACTTAGGATAAGAAGAAGGAAGCAGGGTGGTCTTCCAGGGCAGTGTTTTTAAAAAGTGCCCATCGGCTGGGGCTGCAGCAAGGGTGGAAACTTGATAATCAAAAAATGAAAGGCCTCCCATCACAGAAAAAGTGAAAAGGAATGCAGAGGAATAAGAAAAATAAAAGGGTTTTCGTGCAGAAAATTTATCGGTGAGAAAAAACAAAAAGAGCCCCATGAAAGCAGTAAGACATATCCCCCCCCACAGTAAAAGCCATGTTGTCAATTCGATATGACTGGCTTTAAGCATCTCTATGAAATTATCGAAACTTTCGGCAAAGATGATGCTGAACCCATACCAGATCGAGATGTCCATGATCCGGATGAGAGGAAAATCGATGAGATGGATTAAAAAGAGGAGAAAGGTGCCGACAATGAAAAGCACTTTAGCAAAGGCTGGTAATTTTTCTGACACCCACGCGCCTAGAAGGATGAGGGCCCCTATTTCAAAAAGACACTCCCCTATGGAATAGGTGATGTAAAAAAGGCGATTGAGGATTGTCCCTTTTTCGATGAGAGTCACATGGAAAATGTGAAGAAGTGCAAGAAGTACAAAAAGAGTCCCAAAATAGAAGTAGTTTAGCCTATGGCGACGCTGCATGTTTTTCTTATACCAAAGGGAAGAAATAAATACCTCTGGAAGCGTATCAAACCATTGCTCAATAAATTTTACCTGACTTCTGATTCAAAACTAGTTTAAAGCTATGATAATACCATTCGCAATAAATAAATTCATATTTGACCGCGTCGGTTTAGCAACAAATTTTTAGCCTTCACTTGCGCCTTGCCATTCGGCAATGGTCGTGTGTTCCAGGCACAAAAATTTGTGCTGCCTCCTCCAGCAAATTTGGAATTGCTAGCCCCCTCGTCGAATTTATGAATTTATTTCTTGCGAATGGTATACTTTCAAAGTATCATGCCTCAGAAATTTTAATAGCTTCTTTTGGAATGGAAATATTGAGCTTATATGCATTAGGACCCTTTCGTTGTCTTAAAGAATTAATATTGTTGGAGGAAAGGCCAGGGATCCTATCAGTAAAAACAGCTACCATTTTTTCAATTGCTTTGGCCCCTACAGCCTCTGCCATACTTTTTTCTGGCTTGGTAATAAAAGGAATTTCATCTAAATCTGTTCCTAAATGTATTATTCCATTCTCTTTAATGTCTTTTGCAGCTTTATTCGATACAAAACGATAAAGGATAGGTGGAATTCCGTTATTCTGGAACTCACCGTTCTGTATGGCTTCCGTTCTCTCTTTATTAGCTTTTTTCCCTAGTTTTTTCTTGTTTTTTTCAACCCGATTCTTTTTTCCAATTTCAAATTCCGTTGGCTCTTCTTTATAGGAAATCCTATCGAAACTCACTAATTCAGAATCTATTGAATCAAAAACTCTTTCAAATCCTTGAAATAAATTACCAGTGATCACTCCAGTAGACAAACTCTGAACCAAAGAAAGAGCTACAGTATTCACAGAGTCTGTCGACTTTTTCCATTTGTAGGGCAAATCGATATTTGATGGATCTATCGATTCTACCCTGATTGATGCTTGCAAACGACTTATTACATCATTTTCATATGGCTGAAATTCTTTCCGTAGGCCTAATCGGCCAGAAATAACTTTCTCTGATACAATTTTCCCATCATTCAAAATAATTCCCGCATTGTTTAAATCCTCCCAAATTTTATCAAAAACCTTTGGGTCATTTTTCTTTAGAGAGTCTAAATTTCCTATATATAAACTATTTTTAGGAATTGTAGTAAGCGATGGAGTGTTTTGCATACGTTTGGTTATGAATGCTCGATAAGAATCCTCGTATTTACGTGTATTTTCTTTTTCAGACTGGGCTAAATACATTTCGTCTAATGCCTTTGAAAATCCTTCTATTGGATCGAAGGTTTCTGAAGCAATGGTTCCCACAAGATAGAGCTTGCCTTTTCGTTCAATTGCAATAGGTCCACCAGACATTCCTGAAACCGCCACACCATCAATATTAAATTCCCCATTCTTCCCTATAGAGGATATGTGGCCCGTATGAAGATGAGCATCCACTTTATTGAATGGATAACCACCAAAATAGACTTTCTCTCCAATTTTTAACTGAGCATTTAAAAGGATTGTAGGTGAATTCTCAAAATGAGCTTCATGCAGATCATTTAGTATAAAGAGAGTAGTAGAGCTGATGTTATATGATTTCAACCTATTTAGGTAAACTGTTTGTTTCCCTAGATAAGCAATCTTGCCAAGTTTTGCGACATGTTCAACCGTAATGAGAACCATGCCTAATTTGTCAACGTTCGCAACGACAGCAGATCCTTTTTGGTGATCACTTGCAATAAGAACAATGCTCTTATGAAGAATTTCAAAAATAGCAAGTTCATCCAGGGAAAGGTCTCTCTGGGCATCCAATTTGCTCGAATCTGCTTTCTCTATTAAATCGAAAGGAGTTTTAGATCCGAGTCTTTTGGCATTCTCTATAGATATAAGATGGCCATAAAGGCCCGCCTGCTCATATTAAAGCAAGGCTTCTTGAGGTTGTTTTTGCAACTCAAAAAGCTGACCCAGCTCAAAGTAAAGAATTGTTAAATAAGGTTTAATCAAGTATTGATCTTCGAGTTCGGAAAATTGATACCTTGCTCCAACTTCATTAATAATGCTTTTGTAGTACAGAATTGAATCAGAGAGGCTATTAATTCGTTGGTCTTGAGCAGCGTTTCTTGACTGGATATACCGTTTTCTTCTAGGGGTTAGATGCCTTATTTCCTTAATATCAGGATTAAATGGATTCACAGCATGCATTTTACTTCCTCTAAGTTAAATTTTAATTTATCGTAATATGTGTACCGACACTCATTTTTGAAATACAAAAGTACATCAAATCGACTGAGCTTTAGCTTAAGCAAGAGATCTAATAGAGGGGGCATTGGAGTTCATCCTCGATTTCTAAAAGTCGGTTGTATTTTGCCACTCGATCGCTTCGACTTAAAGATCCCGTTTTAATTTGTCCAGCAGAGGATCCCACTGCAAGATCCGCGATGGTCGTATCCTCTGTTTCACCTGACCGGTGAGAGATGATCGTTCCAAAGTGGGATTTCCGTGCGAGATGAATCGTTTCGAGGGTTTCTGAAAGAGTCCCAATCTGATTGGGCTTGATGAGGATGGCATTGGCGGCCTTTTGGTCGATCCCCTTTTGTAAGAAAGATCGATTCGTCACGAAGAGATCATCTCCTACGACTTGAATTGCCACTTGAATTGAAAGACGAGAGGTTAAGATTTTCCAGTTTTCCCAGTCGTTTTGATCCAGAGGATCTTCAATAGAGGTGATAGGATAGGTGCGGCAGAGTTTCTCTAGGTAATCAATATAATGGGGCGTAGGGATTCCGAGATAAGTTTTGGACGCTACATCGTAGTATTCAGAGGCTGCACAGTCCAGGGAAAGCGAGACCTCTTTCCCCGGTTTATATCCTGCTTTTTCAATGGCCTTCATGATAAAATCCAGTGCCTCTTCATGGGATTCCATTTGAGGGGCAAAACCTCCTTCATCTCCGACGGCTGTCACGTGATGCTGCTGCTTGAGCAATTGTTTCAAGGTATGAAAAATTTCACAGCCCCAACGGAGGGCTTCGCGAAAAGAAGGGGCGCCTGTGGGTCTAATCATAAACTCTTGAAATTTGAGGGGATTATCCGCATGTGCTCCTCCATTGATGACATTCATCATCGGTATCGGAAGGCGGGTTGCTTCGGGACCTCCCAAATACCGATAGAGAGGAAGTTTGTGAGCTGCTGCTGCTGCATGTGCCACTGCAAGAGAGACTCCTAAAATAGTATTTGCTCCCAACCGCTCTTTAGTGGGGGTTCCATCACAGGCAATCATGGCCCTATCGATTTTAGTTTGATCAAAGATGGAAAACCCTTTTAAAAGGTTTGTAAGCTCATGATGGATGATTTCTATAGCTTTAAGAACCCCTTTTCCTCCATAGCGGCGACTGTCTTTGTCACGTAGCTCCACTGCCTCGTGCTCTCCTGTGGAAGCTCCTGAAGGAACAGCGGATTTTCCGATAAATCCATCCGAGGTGATTGCCTTAACTTCAAGGGTGGGGTTCCCTCTCGAGTCTAAGATTTCAAGGGCATGCAAGGACGAGAGCTGACTCAAGATAACACCTCCTGGATATGATACAGTAAAATAGAGGCTGCGGAAGCGACATTGAGGGACTCCATTTTTCCTTTCATAGGAATAGTGACCGCTTTCCCAAGGGTGCGTGCTCTTTTAGAAGGCCCTCGAGTCTCATGACCTAAAACGAGCAGAAGGGGAGGGAAAAATTTCATTTTTGAAAGAGCGGTTCCTTGGGTATCCGCATACACAATATCTCTGGGATAAGCTTTTAAAAAGAGTTCCGCCTCATCCCAAGATCCTTCTATCCAAGGAAGGAGGAGAGGTGCTCCTCGAGATGCTCTCAAAGATTTATCATTATAAGGATCTGCAGAGCCTTCAATCACAAAGAGACTATCCCATCCTAGCGCAAGAGTGGTGCGAAAAATGGTGCCTACATTTCCAGGATCACTAATTCCATCGAGCAGAACCACAAGTTTGTGGTTATTGAGAGTGCTTGGAGGGGGGAAGTAGACTTCTGCGACCACGCAATCCTCTGTTTTATGACCAATAATTTTTTGAATTACCGCAGGGGTAGCTAAAACAGACGTTTGGGACGGAAGGGAAAGGGGGGCAGTGGAAATTAAAGTTTTTATCTGACGTTCGGCGGCGACTTCCCGGATGACTGTTTCTCCTACCAGAAGGGTTGTTTTCTCTTGTTGCCTGTAGGCGCGGCTTTCTCTGAGCTTGACCAGTTTTTTCACCAGCGGGTGTTGTAAGCTATTCACCAGTCGTGCTATCATAAGAGCCTTTATGATGACACAATCCCGATTCAGGAGCAAGATTTTGTGGAGTGCTTGTGCTTTGGCACTCTTTCTATGGGGATGGCACTACGCATATCACAGCAAAGTCTTCGGTTTTTCAGTCGCAAAAATTACCTCCGATTTTTCCTGTCGTGCTGAGTGGGAGGCCCCTCCTTTGTCGGAGGAAGAACAAAAGCGACTGAATCAAATTTTATCGCAGCCTTTCCATTACTTAGGCGCGGGGTCTCAGTCGTATGCCTTTGTAAGTCAAGATGGAAAAGCGGTTCTTAAGTTTTTTAGAATGAAGCATCAAATTTATCATCTCAAAGATCTATGGAGGGGCGACCGTTCGCAAGAAAGGAAAGAAAATCTTTTCTCTATTTATGATTCGCATAAACTAGCCTTTGAAGAGATGAAAGAAGATGCAGGGCTCATTTATATTCATTTAAATAAAACGAACCATCTGCATAAAAAAGTTCAAGTGGTCGATCGACTTCATCGTACGTATTGGGTCGATCTAGACAAAGTCGAGTTTGTACTCCAAGAGAAGGCGGAATTGATTTTTGATCGGCTGAAGTCTCTTATGCAACAGAATAATAAAGCAGCTGTCAACGATGCTCTAGTTCAATTTATGTATCTTATCAGACGCCGGATTGACAAAGGAATTGCCGACCACGATAAAGCGGTGAAGCATAATTTCGGTTTTATAGGCGATCGGCCCATTCAAATCGATGTAGGGCGTATATATCGAGGGTATAAACCCAAAGACTCCGAGAGAATGCTAGAGCGGATAGATCGATGGCTCGATCAACAAAGTTAACCTTCCTTACACTCCTTATTTTAGGAGGAGGGTTTTATTTTTTCTTATCTCCATCCCCTCCTCCTTTCTTTTCCCCGGAAATGATTTCCTCGTCTCTTAAGCCTCGCCCTCAGTGGGCTATTGCCCCTCTTGCCTCGGATGAAGCAGAGAGGGTCCGCTCTATTTTATCGCAAAAATTTACGTTTTTAGGAGAAGGAGCTCAGGCAATCGCATTTCAAAGTGAAGATGGAAAATATGTTTTAAAGTTTTTCAAAATGCGACGTTTTACGCCTTCATGGAGTGACGAGCTTTGCCCACATGTGGTTCGTCGGCGCTTTCGTAATCTACACTGGGTCTTTAATGGATATAAAAATGCTTACCAAGATTTGCGCAAGGAAACAGGCCTCATTTGGATCCATCTGAATAAAACAGACAATCTTCACCAAACCATTCAGGTCCATGATCGAGAAGGCCTCTGCTATCATCTTGATGCCGATTCAACCGAGTTTGTGATCCAAGAAAAAGCCGAGCTCATCTTCCGCTATCTCAACCGTCTTCGGAAAGAAGGAAAAATGGGGGAAGTTGAAAAAGCGATTGCTTCGATCCGATCTCTGATTCAGCATCGTATCAATCAAGGCTATGCAGATCGGGACACTGGTGTGAAAAATAACTATGGCTTTGTGGGAGATCGTCCTATTCACCTCGATATAGGCCGTCTTTACAAAGGGCAGAAAGACAACCAACTCGAACGGATGGAAAAAGCTCTTGAAGAGTGGAGATCTAAAATAGATATGCCATAATTGCGCATTAATCACTTATGCCCCATTAGAAAACCTGCTTTGCTTGAAAAAATGGATGATTTGTTTTAAGGCTTTTAGTGACGCAAGGGGCCTTATTTAAACCACCTTAACGCATATAATTTGTTTATTAACCTTGTAATCTGGAATGCTGAAGTGCGCCCAAACGGTGGCAATAAGAGTATTATCGGATAAATCGCATACTTTAAAGTAGGTCACAAGTTCAAGCGACGCTGTGCCATGGCCCGCCTTCAAATGGAGACCTGAATTTTCATCTTTATACGTCCTTTCCGCATCCATTAGGAGAGTATACTGAAGTGAACTATTATTGAATAAAGGCTGCAGCTTTTGGTAAAGATCCGCTCCGATGGTTTGGTTATAGGCAGAAAGAATTTTCCAACCCTCTATAGAATTGATTTGTTGTTCCTGTAATTTTTGAATTAAAAAATTTGGAACTTCTTCAAAATTTACTTCGCCTTTTTGATGCTTCGGATTCAGGAGCGTGTTATTATAGTGCATGTATTGGCCTTCCAGGTCTCTTTTAATTTGATTAGAAATAAACCCTTGAGAGTTATTTTTCTTGATGCAATCTTCAATAGTATTCATCTCTAAATTGCATTGAAATCCTGTTTTTTTCATCTTTTCTATAAAATTGTTATATTCTTGCTTTGTATAGCTCGTGTTTCCCCTCGGGTCTAAATCTTGTTCCAATTCAGTGACAATGTTAAAATTTCCCTCTATTCGGTTGATTGGATGAGATTGTATTGCAATGGCAGAATTAAGAACGTCTAGAACATGCTGGATTAAGATAGCGCGAGAGTGCAAGATGGCTTGCTTTTTGACAATCAAAGGAGCTGCAACGATATTAACCATCAATTGCTCCAGTGCTGTACTTAATTCCTCCTGAGAGGAATCAGCAAACTTACCCGTATGGTAGAGATGCAGCAGAACGAGGGTGGCTTTCATAACTCCGCCGCGGTCAATATCATCTTTGCAGAGGGCTTCTAAGTAATCAATATTTGCAGAGTCGCATATATAGAGAATCATTTCCGCGTATGTAAGAAGATGAAAAGCTTGGAACTGTCCGAGAGTCTCGAGGTTTTCATGTGCGCTAAAAAACATCTTCTCAATATTTTTCATACACTCAAGCGCCTTATCTCGTGTGAGGAATGTATCTTTCAGTTTAGCAGGGATAAAAAAGCTTTCTTTCTCATCAAAAAGTTGATTACAGAATTTCTCTTGGACAGCGCTTAAATTTTTTGATGCGTAGTTGGGTGGTTTAAAGTAAGTTCCATCTAAACGGAGAGCAAGTGGAAAAAAGTTTGTATGCTTATCACCCAGCGCAAGGCGGGCTTGTACGCGGGCGCTCTCGTCCCCATGCGATTTTATCTCTCCATTTTCTAAAATGACATGTAAAATATTTTTACCTTTCTCTTTAGCAGCCAAGATAAAGGCGATATAATCAGGATTAATTTCAGGAATACAATTTCCATTCGGTCCCCACACGGCACGTCTCAAAGGGGCCCATGCTGATTCAGAATGATGAATAGGAACCCCATGCCTTAAGATAACGATGGTTTTCTTCTTTCTTTGCAGATGTCCGTAAATATAAGGAATATTACTGCCCATAAGAAAATCTTTTTGATTCAAATGACCTTTTAGATTTTCTAAAGTTCTTACCAAATGAGGAAGGCCTTCTGCGGGAGAAAGTTTTTGAAGCTCCTTATTGCGACTTTCTAATTCATTCCAAAAATTTTGTAATGTGATAGGTTTCTTAAAAGGACCTGAACTCTTTTCAACCAAACTCTTGCAATAGCCGTAGAGTTTAATTCCTGCAAAACGGTTCAGTGCTAAAAATTGGATCCAGTTTTTATATTGAATGTCACACTTTGAATCGTTCTGGATAAGGACTTGGGCTTCTCGGAGTATCCTAATGAACTGTTTATGGCGCTCTTGTATTCTTTCTTCAGTCTTTGGGGTATTGGTAATAATATTATACAGTTGGATGCATTTTGTATATAGCTCACTCTTTTTCAGAATTCTTTCAATTGCCCCATAAAGCTCCATTCCCTCACTTTCTTCCGATACAATTTTTGAGTAGTGGGCAAAGATGTGTCGATACTTCATCTTTTTTGGAAGCGTGTCAACTCCTACGATTGTTTCCTTACACCTTTCGTAAAGGGAGGGCTTTTCTGATTTGATAGAAGAAAGATCTGGATTCTCTATGTTGACAAAACTTTCCGTTAGATGTTTCTCTGTAGAGGATGTTGACGCCGAAGTTTGTGAAGAAGGTGTAGGGTCTGTTGGTTTCGAATCCTCTTGCGGTTTAGGTGGTTCTGATTTTGAAATGTCTGAATAAGATGTAGGAGGTGTTCGTTTCGAATTCTCTTGATGTTTAGGTTCTTCTAGTTGTGGAATGTCTGGAGAAGTTAGAGAGGGTTTTGGATCCGAATTCTCTTGATGTTTAGGTTCTTCTGATAAATTAGATAATTGGAGGTCGTAGCCCAAATGTGGAATAAGAGAGAGAAAGAGATAAGTCGACATTGCAGCCACAAAATAAAGGCTGTGGAAAGCATTTGTTGCATCTGTTTGACACTTTTTCATGCAATTTTGGAAATTGAGAGAAACAAGAGCTGTTAAAGGGCGGGCGGGAACACTAAGCCCATAGAAGAACACGTTGAACATCGATAAACAGATGGCACCCGTCGCATACCCATACCGTCCTCCCCATGTGACGGTTTCAGGTGTGACCACTTGCTCGAAAAGAGATTTCACCCTTTTGGAAGTTAGAGGAATGTGTTGCTGTATATTGTTTAGAGAAATTTGCATGGCTTAATAATTTTTCATAGTTTGCCAGGCAATTTTACATTAATTTAATATTTATTTCCAAAATAAAGATTTCTTTAATAAATCAATTATTTGATTCCTATCTTCAATTTCATAATTAATAGAAATTTTTTCAGCTTCCTTTAAAAGAACTCCGAGTTGTTTGCCTGGCTTAATCCCTTCAGCCAGAAGATGCTCAGCTCGGACGATAGGGTCCTTTGCTTGGATTCTATGGATGGCGTGCCTGAGTTTGTGCTGGTAATGGGTGTGTTCTTGTAAAAATTTTTGCTCGATTGTGCTTTCAAAATGGCAGGCAATAATCTCTAAGACAAGGGGTGCCTGGGGATGGGCATAAAATTGAGCCCATTCGATGGGTTCTAATTTTTTTTCCCAGTCCATGGGAAGACCTAGGAGACGCTTGGCATGAACGTAAAATTCGACAAAAGAATGATCGTGTTTGGAGATTTTAAGCGTTTCACACACATCCCTTGCCTCTTGGAGGGAGCAATCAGGGAAAAGTTCAAGCAATTCTGCAATGGTTGGAGCATTTTTTGGAAATTTAGCAATAAAACGAACCCGCTCTTGGATTTGCTTTTCTGTGAGTTCTTTGAGTTGAGGGAAAATGGTAGGCAGAAGGTTTAAGTGGTGGAGCGTAACAAGACCTGTATCAAAATGGGCAAATTGCGACATTTTTTTGAATTCTTGCCAAATGCGCTCCATCGCAACAGCCGGAAGCAGAGTAGGGGCTAGCTTTTTAATAGATTCAAGTGTCGTGGTTTCAATAGGAAAACCAAAACGGGTTGAGTAGCGGACAGCCCGGATCATGCGAAGGCGATCTTCTGCAAACCTTTGAAGAGGATCTCCAATTGCCCGAATCACCCCTTTTCGAATATCGTCTAGACCGCCCACATAGTCATAGAGTTGGTGGGTCAACGGATCATAAAAAAGGCCATTGATTGTAAAGTCTCTTCGCTGGGCGTCCATTTCAGGAGAAGCAGGATCGATCCCTGTCGGTCGGCGGCCATCGATATAGCTGCGATCTTTTCGGAAGGTGGCCACTTCGAATTGATGGGAGTCGATGACGACAATGACAATTCCAAAAGCGACTCCTATGGGGATGGTTTTAGGGAAAATAGATTGCACTTCTTTCACAGTTGCAGAGGTGGCAATATCAATATCATCCGAAGGGTGTTTCATGACAAAATCACGAACCCATCCTCCAGCAAAGTAAGCAATATGCCCCGCTTGGGACAACATTTTAACGACGTAAACAGCAGCGCTTGCATGATCCATACGTAGAATTCTCAATGTATTAATGCCTCATTATACATTTTAACTAAAGAAAATAGCACCCTTGTGGTATGGTTCTGAAAAAAAAAGGAGTTGTTTATTATGTCAACAAAGTTAAAAGCGTTTATTGGGGTTACATTATCATTTATTGTTTTAATTATTCTTTTTACTTCGAATCGAGGTTTCCGCGCGGCACGCCTTGCTGAAGAAGAAGCTCACAAAAAAGAGAACGCATGTGCAGCAGGTGAAACGTCTTCCTCACAGTCTCTGGAGGCTTCAGAGCCGGTTCTCTAAAAATTAGTTTGATTTAATAACGATTCAGCATAATATACACTGAAATTTTACTTATGAGGTGATTTTGGACTTAAAAAATTTTATTACAGAATCGTTATATCAAATCGTAGGAGGCATTAAGGATGCCCAAAAGAAAATCGCAGCCTCTAATTACGAAAAGGCATCGGACTTTCAGTTAAAGATGTCAGAAAAATCAAATCGACATAATGTCTATTTCGATATTGCATTGACAGTTGTAGGGGACCAATCGGAAGAATCGTCCCCTGCGACATTGCGTGTAATGGGATTATCGAATATTAGCACGGAGGGGGAACAACCGATGCCGATTGTGAGCCGCATTAGGTTCTCCGTATCCTTGATTTATACCCAGGCCTCTTTTGATAAAAATCCTTTTTTATCTTTGAGTTCGCATTAAATCCGATTTTATACTAGACCTGTGGCTTAAACTAAAGGTCTAATAGATTCCCTTAAGATACAAAAGAAGTGCGTCTTCAGCTATATTATGAAGGATGGGACTGATTCGGGTTTTAGATGAAGCTACTATCAATCAGATCGCAGCGGGAGAGGTTATTGAAAACCCTGCCGCGGCGGTGAAAGAGCTGGTCGAAAATAGTCTGGATGCTGGAGCCAAAAAGATTTGGGTGCAGATCCGCGGAGGAGGTTTTCAGCTTATTCAAGTAGCAGATAATGGATGGGGAATGAGCCGCGATGATGCGGTCCTGTGCTTGGAGCGACATGCCACTTCCAAAATCAAGCGGATCGATGATTTAAATGGACTTCAATCGATGGGATTTCGAGGAGAAGCTTTAGCCTCGATTGGAGCCATCTCGCAGCTGCAGTTGGTCACAGCCCAAGAAGGTAAAGATGGGGTAGAAGTTGAAGTAGAAGGCGGGATCCTTCGGGGAGTACGTCTTGCATCCCGAGCGGGCGGCACCACGATTTCTGTCCGTTCTCTTTTTTATAATGTCCCAGCTCGGAAAAAGTTTCAAAAAATAGCCGCTGCTACTGCATCAGAGATTCATAAGCTTCTTTTGTCGCTGGCGCTCGCTCATCCCGAAGTGGGCTTTGAGCTTACTATAGGAGATGCGATGGTGTTAGCAGTGAGCCCAGAGGAAGAAGGTTCTTTTCTTTCCAAATTGGAAAGGCGTCTTGAAAAGGTTCTGGGTATTTCTTTTTTGCAAGGACGGCGCTCTCTTTTACAAGAGAGTGGTGCCTATCAAGTGTATGGGTGGCTAGGATCTCCCGCCGATGATCGAATCAATCGATCAGGACAGTATCTTTTTATCAACAAACGGGCGGTGACTTCTCCTGTCGTAGCAGCGGCTATCAAAGCAGGATATGGACACCGGCTAGATGAGAGAAGGTATCCCATTTTTATCCTTCATCTGTCGGCTCCTCCCGCAGAAATCGATGTGAACGTCCACCCGCAGAAAAAAGAGGTCCGTTTTCAAAAAGAAGGCTGGTTAAGAGAGTTCTTGCAAAAAGCGACGCAGAGAGCGTTTCAAGAGATGCCTTCTTCCTCCGTTTCTTTCCAAGAAAGGCCTCCCCAGTTTCTTCCGCAGGTTCCACTCCGTTTTCGGGAGGATATGGAGAGAAGATCGGAGACATGGATCGAAGATCCAGAAGTCATTGGACTGTGGGGTCCGTATCTTCTTCTAGATGCTTCGACGATCAGTGGGGAGGCCGATGGAATCGTCTGGGTTCATTTGCAAAAAGCCCAAGAGGCTGTTTTGATTCGATCTCTCCAGGAGAAAGGATCGGGTGATCCAGCCGTCAGAGGTCGATCACAAGGACTTTTAATTCCCTTGCCCATTCCTGTCAATAAACAGCAACAGCAAGAATTACTAGAAAAACAATCGGTTTTGGAAGCATTAGGTTTTTCCATTGAGCCGAGTGGAAAAGATGCTTTTCTTATCCACGCTGTTCCTTCATTTATTGAGAGTGGAGACGCAGTCGAGGCAGTGAAATTGGTCTTGGAAGGAGAGGATATCCTTCACAAGATAGTCGCTTTTGCTGTGCGAAGAAAAAAACGATTTATGATACAAGAAGCTTTAGCACTCTGGCATCAGATCAAAAATGGGTCTCATACGGGAATCATTGCAAAAACAGGACTTTATGTCGTCGAAAATTTTTTCAAATAGAATCAAAACGGTGTTCACAGAAAACAAGGTGGAGGCTCTCATCCTCGAAAAGCCGATAGATCTTTATTATTTGACAGGACTTCATCTTTCTTTGGGCACTCTTATCCTTTCTAAAAAAAGAGAAACGCTCTTTGTCGATGAAAGATATTTGGCATTTGCGAAAAAAAAGGGGCCGTGTCCTTGTGAGAAAACCACGCCTGAAGGGCTTGCTCGAATACTTCATCCTTTCAAAAAAATTGGATTTGATAGCAGCGCAATGTCCTTTAATCGGTGGGAAGAGCTGTCTAAACTTGTCGAAAAAGAGCTCGTTCCTCTTCAAAGGCCTACAGATAAAGCGCGTGCCATCAAAGCCACGGAGGAAATTCAAGCTCTTAAAAAGAGTGCGGCTCTTGTATGGAAAGGATTTCAGTTTCTGAAAAAGAAGTTAAAGATGGGGATGACAGAACAACAGGCCGCTTCTATTTTTGAAATCTATTGTCTTGAGCATGGGGCTGAAAAAATGGCTTTTGATCCGATTGTTTCGTTTGGGAAAAACACGGCTTTTCCTCATTATTCCCCCAGCAATAAGCGGCTTGAGAAAGGAGACAATGTTCTACTGGATCTAGGAGTGGTGGTTGATTGTTATCACTCTGACATGACTCGCACTTTTTTCTTCGGGAAACCAGATCCTCGATTGATAGCTTTTGAGGCTGTTGTCAAAGAAGCACATGATGCAGCCTTGAGACTATGCCGTCCTGGAGTAAAGGTGGGTGAGCTGGATAAAGCAGCCCGTGAGGTGATTAAAAAAGCAGGCTTCAACGCCTACCTGGCTCATAGTTTAGGCCATGGAGTAGGGCTGGAGATTCACGAATTTCCTCGTTTGAAATTTGAAGGAGAAGATAGTAATGTCACTCTCCAAGAAGGCATGGTGGTCACCATTGAGCCTGGACTCTACTGGCCTGGCGTAGGGGGCTGGCGCTATGAAGATACGATCTTGATTACAAAGAGGGGCTATGAAAACTGGTATCCGTAAAGCCAACTGCATCCCAAGGGCTAAAATATAGACCTCCTGCCTAACTAAAGTCGAAAGGAGAATTGAAAATAGGCTCAAAAAGTCCATAAAATCGATTGAACTTTGGCTTAAGCAAGAGGTCTAATAAAGTCTTTTCATGAAAATGAGTGTTATCATTATATTTTTCCTATCCATAGGATGGATCTTTTATCAGCTGAGCAAATCGTTACGACAAAGGTTGAATGAAAAACACGAACAAGAATCGATTTTTGATTCTCTCATTGAAGGAGTTGTCGTTCAGGATGAGGAAGGGATTATTCGTTATGCGAATCCAGCATTTGCCAAGATTGTAGGCCTAAGACGTCGTCAGCTGTTGGGTCAGCGGATGACTTCTCTTGAGGTGGCTCACAAAGCACTTTTGGATCGGTGCTGGGGCCTGATTAAATTAGCTCAAGCGCAAGGAACGATTGTCACTGATTCGATCGCTTTAGAAGAAAAACTATTTTTAGATTTAATTGTAGTTCCTAAATCGTTAAAGCGGGGAGCTGCAGTGGTCATTCAGGATAAATCGAGTGAGCGGCAAGTCGTTCAGATGGGTAAAGAATTTATCTCCAATGCGGCGCATGAGCTGCGTACTCCGATCACAATCATTCAAGGTTTTGCAGAGATGCTCCGAGATTTAAAAATGATCTCCCCTTCTATGCTTGCAGAAATCACAGAGAAGATCATACGCAATTGCGAGAGAATGAATACCCTGGTTAAAAACCTTCTAACCCTAGCTGATCTCGAAAATATTCCCAAAAGCCGTTTTCAGCCGTGTGATCTGATCTCTTTAGCAGATAATTGTAAACATATTCTGGAAGCCCGTTCCTTAGAAACCACTATTCTTCTTAAAAAAACACAAGAGAGTTTAACAGTTGATGCTGATCCCGATCTTCTAGAGCTTGCTTTCATGAATCTCCTCGAAAACGGTGTTAAATATTCTAAAACTCCCTCTCATTTAACCATTCATATCTTTGAAAAAGAAAGCGCTATCTTCGTGGAATTTCAAGATCAAGGAATGGGTATTCCCGCAGACGATCTCCCTCACATTTTTGAGCGTTTTTATACTGTTAATAAAGCTCATTCTCGCCGGTTAGGGGGAGCGGGACTGGGACTTTCTATTGTAAAAACAATCATGGATAAACACGAGGGAGCCGTTTCTGTGGCCTCTGAATATGGAAAAGGAACGACCTTTACTCTGACATTTCAAAAAAAAAATTGTATTTTTTAAGCTTGAAAACTTTCTTAATTTTGTGTTAAAATTTTTTCACTCAAAGAGAGGTTTCATTTAAAGGAATATATGTTAGGTTTGCCTAGTTTATCAGAAGTTTTTCCCATCATTCTTCAAGATTTAAATAATAACCGATGGAGGTGGATTGATCTTGCTAGAGCACATATTGAAGGAATAGAGGTAGCGGAAGATCTTTCAAAAACATATAATATTGACCCCCAACGGAATGAAGATGAAACAGAAGAATATAGAGCGGCTTTGGGGAAATTTGTGAGTCTTTTCCTGGAAATTAAAGATTTGATGCGACGTGCTGGGGAGTTAGAATGTTATACGAAAAATTCTGTTTTTAACAAAAGCGTTAAATGGATAGGAAGAGGCACAGCGTTGCTAGGTGTGGCGCCAATTTATTCCTCTTTAGAATTCGTAATCAAAGAAGCAGTGGATGAGATTCATAGCTTATTCCCAGCTATTTGCAAGAATGTGGCCTGGCTATGTGTGGGTCTCCCTTTAAAAAAAATCTTAGCCGCAGAACATGCGATTTTAGGGGAGAACCCATTCACAACCATTTGTAAAGGTATAGCCTTTACCCATATTATAATCGTAGCCTATGAGTTTCAGAAAAGTCCCATGCAATCCGTTTCCTTCGCAATTTCCGCAGTGGTGAAAGGGTATCTAGAGAGCAGAAAGTCTCAACACCCTAATTTAGAAAGTTGTTTTACATGGATTAATTTGGCCTCTCATTTGAATAGAGTTTGGAATGGAAGAATGCTAGAAAAAATTTCAAGCTTATATATTTTGTACATTCATTCCCCCTTCTATCGTGAGTAATTTTTTCGTAAAGCCTCTCCTCGAGAATAGACCTCTTGCTTAAGCTAAAGGTCTAGTTTTCAAATACAATTGAAAGTACAAAGTCTCACATCCTCAATGGAATGACCTAAAAATTGAGGACCTAGTCGTTTAAATTTATCGGGGTCATCGGTCACATAAAAAAGAGCATCTGCAAGCTTTTTTTCAGTCGTTAAAAGGTTCAGATCCAAAAGAAGTTTTTTGGCGGCTTTTGCAGTGGCGTAGGCTGGATCGATCACGTGGATACCAGGCCCTAGCGCTTGTTCAATGAGGTTTTGAATGAGAGGAAAATGGGTACACGCAAGTATAACAGTATCCACTTGCGCAATGAGAAGGGGTCGTACATATTCTTGAATACTTAAGCGTGTGATGGGATGATCGATAAACCCTTCTTCCACAAGAGAGACGAGGAGCGGAGAGGCAATGGCTGTAATTTGAGCGTGGGGAAGATACCGCTCAATTTTCTTCTGATAAACCCCTGATTTAACTGTAGCGCGTGTACCCAAAATGCCAATACGTCCTGAAGGGGAGGTTTGAATCACTTTTCCAATGATAGGATCGATCACTCCCAGCAGCGGGATAGAGAAGAAATCTGCTAAGTAGTCTAGAGCAATGGATGTAGCGGTATTGCAGGCAATAACGATCAGTTTTACTCCTTGATCGATAAGAAAAGAGCAACTCTCTTGGGTATAGCGAAGAATAGTTTCTTGACTTTTTGTTCCATAAGGCAAACGGGCGGTATCGCCTAAGTAAATAAGGGTTTCATAAGGAAGTGCCTTCCCCAGCTCTTTAAGAACTGTCAGCCCTCCAAAGCCTGAATCAAACACACCAATAGCTGTAGGAGGGCCTTTAGTGGGAGGGAATTGCAAGCTCTTGACCTACCACGATTTTATCAGAGGAAAGGTTATTGGCTCGTTTAAGATCATCCACAGAAATCTGGAATTTCCGCGCGATCTTTTCTAGCGAGTCGCCTGGTTTGACTTGATAGGAGGAGGAAGGGCTCTCTACGCGTATTTTGGAAAGCTGTGACAGAGTCGAGCGGAGCTTAGCAATTTCATCTAATTTGCTATCGATGGCAGCGATTTGCTCGCGGTAGATGTTTAAAGTAGCAGACGTTTGAGAGAAGAAACTTGATATCTTCTCGAGATTTTTTTCAAGAAGCACAATTCTTCTTTTCAAATCTGAGGATTCCTCTGTTTTTGATGCGGCCTGCGATTGGAGCAGGGAGCCTTCAGCCGATTCCAAACGTTCTTCAAGAAGTTTCACTTCAATTTCTGTACCATGAAGTGCATGCTTAAGATCGGCAATCTCCATGCGTAAGTCATGGATGTCGGAGTCTTGACTGCCGCGAAGCGCTGCGAAAGTAGATGTGCACCCAACTAGGAGAAGGATGCACAAGGAGAGCCCAACAACTTGCATTATTCTCCTTGAGTATAAACGCGGAAGTGAGCTCGTCTATTTTTGGCCCATGCAGTGGGGTTATGCTCGAGGGCAAAGGGGTGTTCTTTCCCTAGAGAAACAGTGTGGATTTGGTCCGGTTTGACACCCTCTTTAATCAGAAGAGAACGGACATAACTTGCGCGCCGTGTTCCTAGAGCTAAATTATAGGCTTCAGGTCCTCTTTCATCACAGTGTCCTTCTACGATGATGTAGGTTTTAGGGTGGGCTTTGAGGTAGGCCGCAGCACGATAGAGCATATGCATGTCTTCTTTATTTTTGAGCACATGCTCATCAGTGTTGAAAAAGACAGGAGCAAAAATAGACGCGAGTTCTCCACGGGGGTGTTCAAATTGTTCCACACTCGGCATCCCTTGCTCGCCTAAATCTTTACTAGGGGCGTGAGAGACGGTGTCTGTGAATTGATTCTTGAGATCATCCTCATTTAAAGGAACGAATTCTTCATCGACAGGTCCTCCATCTTTGGAGGGATCCCAGAGAGCAGCAGTGTTATTATTTTGCTTATATTTTGCCCCAGTTTGATTATCATCCCAGATATTGCCTGATTTTTTTTGGCAACTTGTCGTGAGAAATGTGCAAAAAGCGAGCAAGCACACATGTATCATTGTTTTCATATATTTCCTCTTACTATTTTGTTCCCCATGAAGGGTAATGTTTTACTCCAGGCCCGTTCGTAATTTTAACCACATCGGGTTGGTTCAAATTCACCAAGTAAAGCTCCGAGACATGCCCATCGGTTGAGTTAAAAACCAGATGTTGGCTGTCCGAAGCCCATGATGGATTTTCTTTATTGCCTGTGCCATCGGTAAGTTGCCACTCTTCTCCCGTCTCTAAGTCATAAATCCATATCTGCCGGGTACCTTTTGTTTTAGCACTGTAGGCTATTTTCTTTCCATCCGGTGACCAAGAAGGACACGAATTTTCTAGATTTTTCTTAGACAGTAGAGTGGGGGTTGCTCTTTTGGTATGGGCGATAGCAGGCAAAAGATAGATTCGAGGAGAACCATCTTTGTCGGAGACGAACGCTATATTGGATCCATCCGGGCTGAAGGTAGGAGAAGCCTGTGTTGAGCGGGGGTAAGAGAAAAGCTGAACGGGTTTACCCATCTGCCCTGTTTGGGGATCGAGCTGTTGCATAAATAAATCGGTTCGTCCTGAGACGTCGCAGATAAAGGAGATTTTATCCCGTTTGGAGGAAATAGCAGGTAAAAGTTGATTGCCGCCTAGATCAATGAGTCGCGTGCTGCTTCCATCCACGAGCGATCCAATGAAAATTTTCGACTTCCCTTGCTTATAAGAGACGTATAAAAAGCGGTCATTGGAGTAGGTAGAGCTAGGGGGGATAAAGACAGGAGTCACGCATAAATTGTTATCGTGGGTTAGTTGCCTGGGATTTGCCCCGTCCCAATCACAACACCAAATTTCGGATATAAATCGATCGCCGTGCTTCTGTTTGAGAGAATAAATCAACTTAGTGCTCGCCACCCCTTCTTTCCCGAAAAGCAATTTAAAGATGGCATCGGCCAATCGGTGGATACTTTTTCTGTCCTTAGCAAGGGTGCCTGTCAGGGGAAGTGGAGGAAAGTGTTTGAGAAGGCCGGTTTGTATCGAGAAACAACAGACGGAGAGAGCTTTATTTTGCACTTCACTTTTAATCACATACGCGATGCCCCAGCTTTTCCAAGGTGCTGCTTTGAGAGGTCCTGAACGGAGGGCATTTTCTCGATCGGCTTGGGGAAGAGCGACACGCGTGGCGCCGTTATAATTGAAATCAAAGGCGAAAACGGCAAAAAGCTCGTTTAAATAATTTTCTTCCAATGACAGATCTGAACAGACGGGCCTTCCTAAATAAAGGGGTTGAAGAGGGCTGGTCGTGCTCAAATAGATGCGAATCTCTTCTTCATGCGGGGCACCATATGCCATAAGGGACGCCACCAACACCATTAAAAGAAAGAACAAATTAGATTTCATTGCAAAAGGTTATTGTCCATATTTTTTCTTGGTCCAACTGCAGCGGTAGCTGAAGAAGAGGAAGGTGTTCTTGTAAGTACAACTTATTCTTCTGGCTTTCAGCATGTAAGACGACCACTTTAGCTATGACCCCATCTTTTCGTACTGTGATTGCGATTCTCACCTCTCCCACTTCCGGCAGATGAAGCGTGTCATGTAAAAATCCCATCACGTCTAATAAAGCCCTCTTCTCTTCCTGTGTATTTTCTTCAGAGTCGTGCTCATCTAAAAATTTCAACGGTTTAGGAAGAGCGGGCAAAGGTTTGGAAATAGGATAGCTTTTCTCTTCAATTTTGGCGAGTGCTTGATCGATTTCATTCCAAATTTTTTTCTGGGCACCATCTGAAGGTGGAGTTTCTATTTTTTTCTTCGAGGGTTTTTCTTTCTGAAGAACCCCAGGTTTAGGAATAGATTTAGGAGAAGTCACTTGCTTTTTTATAGCGGGCTGCGGAGCGGAGGTTTTTTTAGGGGGGGGGGGAGGAATTTGTTGAATCACAGATTTCTGCACTTTCTTTTGAGGTGGTGAGAGGGGAGAATGTGCGATGGGATGGAAAGTACGGACTTTCATGGGAGAGGTACTTTTAACAGAGGTACGAGGAGGATTAAATAATAAAAATGTAATAAATAACAAATGAAATGAAATAACAATCGAAGTGATACGTTTATGCATTATATTAAGTCTAATGTGTGTATTAGCTGGGCTTTAAAATTACATCCATTTGTTCATAGCCGGCCACTTCAACGGCATTTTTTACGGTTTGGTAGGTACCAAAAGTGGCTCTTTTGTCTTGAAAAAGCTGAGGGATACGATGGCCTGCTTTTTTACGAGCCTCTCTTAGAAGAGAGACCAGTTGTTCAGGGCTCACGACCCGCCCGCCAAACCAAATCGTATTATCGTGTTTGACGTGGATCGTTACTGCACTTGACTCGGGAGCGGTGCTTCCCTGTTTTGTAGGAGCAGCCTGGGCAAGTTCTACGTGGTCCAGCTCGAGCATGGGTGCAATAATAATAAAAATAATCAAAACCACGAAGACCACATCGATCAGAGGAGTGAGGTTGATTTCAGCTTCGGGCAGCCCTTGTTCGTTTCGAGAAGAGTGTCTCATTCGACTTTCCGATACTGCAGTTCAATCTGAGAAATCAGGGCTGTGAGAAAATCCTGCATATCCGAGGTGTAATTTTTTAAGTGGTTTTTAAGGTAATTATAGGATACAAGAGCAGGGATCGCAATGAGCAGCCCCAGCACTGTTGTGGCAAGTGCTGTTGAAAGACCTCCTAAAACAGAGATATTGGATCCCATCCCTCCTCCATCATGGAGTCCAGAGAAAGTTACCAAAATTCCCCAAACGGTTCCCAATAGGCCTAAAAAGGGGCCCAAAGCGACAATCGTGGATAAAACATATAGATTTTTTTCGAGTGATTTATGCTGTGAGGAGATGGTGGCAGCAACGTGATACTCTAAAAGCTCTAGGTCTGCAGGAGTTAAATAGGTCGCCCCTTTGGAAGGGGAGGCTTGTGTCGTGAAGTACCGATTTTTATTGAGCATTTCAATCGTTTTTCCTTTGAAGGTTTGAAAGATTTCCCCAAAGGGATGGGGCGCTGCTTCATTTTTAGGAAGAGGGAGTAGGGAAAGATCGAGGGTGAGCAAAGAGGTTCTTTGATGCCCTGTTTGTTCCAGAAGGGCTAATTGAAAAGACTCTGAAAGTCGTTTGACTTGTCTGAGCGTCCACATTTTATGGAGCAGCACGATCCAACAAACCATAGAAAGTGCTACTAAACTTAAAATAATCAATTTACCAAAAAAATCGGATTGTGAATACGCCACCACAAACGCGTTCATCGAAGCAACCATCATATATAAACCTTATTCCTTATCTTATACACCTGCCACCTTATTTTATCATTAAAGCGAAAAAATCTAGCAAGCAATTGTAGGGTCCATTTATTCTTTGTAGAATAGATAAGCGTTTATAGGTTCTTTAAGGTTTTATATTAGACCTTTAGCTTAAGCAAGAGGTCTCGTACCTGCATTTGTAAAGATGATGATTGCATAAACAAATGAGGATAGAGGGATGTTCGTCGATTCGCATGCCCATCTCACAAGTCGACCTGTGTTGGATCATGTGGAAGAGGTGCTTCAAAGGGCAGAGCAAAACCAACTCAAGGCCATTGTGAATATCTGCACCAACCAGGAGAGCCTGGAAAAAGGATTTGCCTTAGCTAAAAGACATCGATGGATTTTTAATGCGGCAGCTGCCACGCCTCATGATGTGGAAGAAATAGGCGAAACTTTTTTCCCCCTTGTCGCACACTATGCACGAGAAGGAAGGCTCATTGCGATCGGAGAGACAGGACTGGACTATCATTACGGGCAATCTTCTAAAGCGGTACAAAAAGAGCATCTGCTGCGCTACTTAGAACTCGCGGTTCAGACAAAACTGCCTGTGATCTTTCATTGCAGAGAAGCTTTTGCTGATTTATTTCAGTTCACTCAAGGGTATCAATGTTCTGCAGTATTACACTGTTTCACAGGAACATTAGAAGAAGCTAAAGAATGTCTCAATAGAGGCTGGTTTATCTCTTTAAGCGGGATTGTCACGTTTAAGGCGTCTTACTCTCTTCGAGAGGTTGCAAAATACGTGCCGCTCGATCAATTCATGATTGAAACCGATGCCCCTTTTATATCTCCGCAATCCAGACGTGGCAAAATGAATGAGCCCAGCTATATCATAGAAACAGCTCAAATGATTGCGCAGGTAAAAGGAGTTTCCCTTGAAGAAGTAGGAATAAACTCTACCCGAAACGCAGCTCAATTTTTTTCTTTTCCAAAACACATCCTCAATGTTTAATAGTTGTTGATGACAGCACAGACTATTCCGAAAGCATTTTTGTGGAGAAGGCTCCATTCTCTTATGGGATTATGGGTTGTTCTTTTTCTATTCGAACACCTTCTAGTCAATTCTCAAGCCGCCCTCCTTTTAGGAGATAATGCGCGGGGATTTATTGAGCTGGTCAACTCGATCCACAATTTTCCTTATCTGCAATTGATCGAAATTTTCTTGCTTGGTGTACCGATTGCGATCCATGCCATTTTAGGAATCAAATATCTTTTTACATCTAAATTGAATTCCTATCGTACGAAGGGACAAGCTCCCGACATGCATCAATATGGACGTAATCAGGCCTTTACGTGGCAACGGATAACCTCCTGGATTTTGCTGGTGGGTATTATTCTTCATATCGCTAAGTTTCGTTTTATCGAATACCCAGCCTCTATCAATTTAGGAGATACCCAGTCTTATTTCGTTACTGTCTCTGTCGATAAGGGGCTTTACACGGTTGCTTCTCGATTAGGAGTTCAACTTTATGGGAGGGAACAGATTCAAGAGCAGAAAAAAGAGATCGAATCACGCTATGCCGAGCAGACTCTTGTCGATGTGGCCAAGACTTTAAACCCCACCGAAAAATATGATGCTCAGCAGCAGATGATCTTGTCGTCCGCTCAGTCTTATGAACAGAAAAAAGCATGGCTGAAGGTCCTCGAGAGGCAAAAAGTAGGACCCACGCAAGTGGTGGCAGTGGCATCCAATTTCGGAACAGCGACTCTTCTCACCGTGCGCGATACATTTAAAAGTCCTCTCTACGTGGGGCTCTATACTATTTTTGTACTGGCCGCCTGTTTTCATGCCTTTAATGGGTTTTGGACTTTTCTCATTACGTGGGGCGTTGTGCTCAGGGTTGTAGCCCAGAAAGGGGCTCTTAAGTTTGCATGGGGGCTGATGGCGCTTGTCGCCTTTTTAGGGCTTGCAGCTATTTGGGGAACCTACTTTCTAAATCTTAAAAATTGAGTGATATGAAAGATATAATTGTTGTCGGAGGAGGTTTAGCGGGGCTTTCAGCTACGATGCGTCTTGCAGAAAATGGATGCCGTGTCAAACTTTTTTCCGTCACCAAAGTAAAAAGGTCGCACTCCGTTTGTGCGCAAGGTGGAATCAATGCTGCGATGAATCTTAAAGGGGAAAACGACTCGCCGATGATTCATGCCTATGACACCATCAAGGGAGGAGATTTTTTAGCAGACCAGCCTCCGGTGCTTGAAATGTGTCTTGCAGCTCCAGCCATTATTCGGATGATGGATCGATTTGGATGCCCTTTTAACAGGACGGCTGAAGGGACGCTCGATTTTCGAAGATTTGGAGGAACCCTTTATAATCGTACCGCTTTCTGTGGAGCTTCAACAGGGCAACAGCTTCTCTACGCACTGGATGAGCAAGTCCGCCGTTTTGAAACCCTAGGAAAAGTGGAGAAGTTTGAAAACCATGAATTCATGCGTCTTGTCATCGACGATCAGGGGCATGCACGTGGCATTGTTTTCATGGATCTTATTAACATGAAACTCGATGTCATGAAAGCAGATGCAGTGGTATTTGGGACGGGAGGACCCGGTTTGATTTTTAAGAAATCGACCAATTCGACGTTTTGTACAGGAGCGGCCAATGGGCGCCTTTATATGCAAGGAATGTACTATGCCAATGGGGAATTTATTCAAGTCCATCCGACGGCAATTCCCGGTGAGGATAAGCTCCGTCTCATTTCAGAATCTCTCCGGGGAGAAGGGGGACGTCTGTGGGTCTTGGGCGACTCTTCAAAAACTATCGTCACATCGGAAGGAAAAACCATTCCTTGTGGAAAAACAGGCGAGCCATGGTACTTCTTAGAGGAAATGTATCCTGGCTATGGGAATCTAGTAGCGCGCGATGTGGCTTCGCGGGAAGTGCTGCGCGTTTGTGAATTAGGACTGGGCGTGGATGGCAAGATGCAGGTTTATCTCGACATGACCCATCTTCCTGAGAAAACACTTCATAAAGTTGAGTCTGTTCTTGAAATTTATCAAAAATTCACCGGTGAAAATCCTCGGGAAGTTCCGATGCGTATCTTTCCTGCTGTCCATTATTCGATGGGAGGCGCCTGGGTTGATTGGCCAGCATCCAATGATCCTGATCGCCTTTCACGCTTTAGGCAAATGAGTAATATCGCTGGCTGTTTTGTGGTAGGGGAATCAGAGTTTCAATTCCATGGAGCTAACCGTTTAGGAGCCAATTCTCTTATCGCGTGTATTTTTGCAGGCCTGACGGCCGGTAACGAAGTGCCTCGGTATCTCGATACTCTCCAGATAGGATATGGAGCTGTTCCTGGAAAAATCTATTCGGACGCAATGGCAGCTGAAGAATCTCTCAAGCACGATCTTTTAACACGGGATGGGCCAGAAAATATTCATCGGTTACATGATGAAATGGCCGATTTAATGATCCGTAGCATGACTGTCAAAAGAAGCAACCCTGATCTTGAAAAAACAATTGAGAAACTTCTTGAAATTCGCGATAGGTATCAACATATTTCGCTCGATGACCGGGGAAATCTTATGAATCAAACCTATATGTTTGCCAATCAATTTGGTCCCATGCTACAACTGGCTTTGGCGATGACTGCCAGCGCTAAAGAGCGGAATGAGTCCCGTGGTGCTCACTTTAAAGCTGAGTTTCCCGAACGAGATGATGACAACTGGCTCAAAACTACGATTGCAGAATATACAAAGGAAGGCCCTAAAATTTCTTATAAACCAGTTGATACTCGACACGTGAAGCCGATTAAGCGAGACTATGTCCATGCAAAAAAAATTAACCCCACCTTAGAAGATGTCCCAGCCGCCATCCAGCTCCCTTTATAAATTCATTCTTAAAGTGTATCGTGGAACCCCCGGACATCAATATTGGGAGGAATTCGAACTTCCCTTAAAGCCGTTATATAATATTATTTCAGCACTCATGGACATCCAAAAATCCCCTATCAACCGGGAAGGAAAAAAAGTGGAGCCTGTGGCTTGGGAACAAGGGTGTCTTGAAGAAGTATGCGGCTCTTGCTCTCTGCTCATTAATGGACGGCCGCGCCAAGGTTGCACAGCTTTGATCGATTCTATCTTAAAAGAATCCCGCTCTGATACTTTGCGGATAGCCCCTCTTACCAAATTTCCTTTGATCCGAGATTTGGTGGTCGACAGAAGCGTCATGTTTGACCACTTGAAACGGATCCGTGGATGGGTAGAAACCGATGGTTCTTACGAACGAGGCTTTGGGCCCTCGCAAGATCCCAAAGTCCAGGAAGCCCGTTATGTTCTTTCTACATGTATGACATGTGGATGCTGTCTCGAGGCATGTCCTCAAGTGAATCCAAAGTCCAAATTTATGGGAGCTGCGGCCGTCTCGCAAGTGCGTCTTTTTAATGCCCATCCCACCGGCAAAATGCAAGCTCCTGAAAGACTTCGAGTGATGCAACAAGAAGAAGGGGTGATCAGTTGTGGTAACGCTCAAAACTGCGTCCAAGTATGCCCGAAAAAAATTCCTTTAACAGAATCGATTGCTCTCATGGGACGGCAAGCCACCAAGCAAGCAGTCCGTGACTTGACAAGTCTTCCCGATGCTTCTACAAATCCTTAATCACCGATTTCTCAATCCCCGAGGGTTTTGGGATTGTCGAAATCTTGGCATGGAGCTCTTTAAGATCGTTTTGAAATTGAAATTCCTCTTCTTGTAAATGCTTTAATCGATCCATTAATTTTTCCCTCGTTTCATCTAGATTTTGAGCTCTTCCATCGAGGTTTTTATGTTCTGTGATGATTTGCTGCAGCTGCGGCTGGCTATTTTGTAATGTCTGAGATAGATCTTTTTTTTGGAAAATAGTGTTACAAAATTGGTGGATCCCATCGACGTACTCATCTAGATTTTCACATTCCCCGGTTACCTGTTTCACTGCCTTCTTTATTGATGTCTCCGTGTTTTGGATCGATGTTTGCAAATCCTTTTTTTTCTTAAGATTCTCTGAAAGCAACTCAAGGTCTTGTTTTAAAGTCTCAATATTTTTATTTAAGGAAGTCTCTCTATCGAAGAGTTGAGTATTCAAGAGGTTTAATTCGTTGATGAGTTTTTGATGTTCTTGGAGCTTTTGACGCAATCGGATTCCTCGTATGACAAGCGAGTATGCGAGGGCCATAGATATAGTCAACACAAAGGGGAATGAAAGGGGAAATCTCGCGCAGAAAATGGGGATTCCCAGGAGTGCCGTTGCATACATAGAGTCATGAACATCTAAAGACATCAAATAGTTAATCTGGCGATAGTACAAAGGGCGGGCAATCATCGCAATGCATATAAAGCTTGCAGTATAATATTTCCCCCAGATTTTGTAGACTAAGAGGGTAGTGGCTGTTATCACACAGGCAGGACCTGGATGATAAGGGAGATTTTCGTTGAAATCTGTTTTCCAAGTGCCTAAAAAACACAAAGTAGTCGAAAATATTTTCATAAGTTGATTAATTCATGGGTTTGAGATTTTACCAGCTCAATAGTTTCTTTTCGCTGAGCTACTAACTGTTTTAACTTTTCTATGGTGCCTTCTAACCGTTGTGCTTCTTGTTCGAAGGCTTCAGCCTGGTCTATCTTTTCCTGGATCTGTTGATGGAGGGTGTCCATCACGTCCTTCATTTGTTGATAGGCTTTTCCTTGCTCTACGAGATGCGCTAATTTTATAAGTTCTTTCAGAGAGGTTAAAGGATCCCTGGATGGAGATGGGGGGGCCTCAAAAAGGGTGCAGCTCAGATTGGGAAAAGGCTTTTTTGTTAAAATCTGCTGGGTCTCCAGAGTTGCCTTTTGGATCATCTGTGTATCAGCAGTAAGCTTTTCTTGGATTAAAAGAAGTTTCTCAACTTGAAGTTGCTTCTTGTTGAGCAATTCCTTCAGATCATTGTGCTGATTTTCAATCACAGTATTCGTATTAAAAGGGTATAACCAAGAAAAAAATGTCATTGAAGGGGGGTGGGGGTGTTAAGTTTTTGAATCCGATTCTCTGCTTGCTTTTTGTAAATAGCAAGATGCTCTTTAAGGTCCTGCCCTAGTTTTGTATATTCATTCGTTAAAGATTCAATCTCGCTGATTTTTTCTTCGTATGTTTTCTGTGCATGCGCTAATTTGAAATGAGCGGTGTCTAGCTGAGTTAGAATTTTAGTCATCCTTTGATCATTCAGTTTTAAATTCTCGATAAATGTGGGGTCATTTAAATGAGTTAAGATGTAATCAGTCACTTTTTGAGCAGATGCGTAAACTTCTCCTATATTAATCTGGGCGCGAGCATCTACAATCTCTTGAAGCTGGAGCTGGAGGGCTTTGAGCTTGTTTTCATCCTCTATAATTTCTTGGTTATACTCCTCGGTTAGAGTATGCGCCATCTCGGTTAGGCTTAACACTGTTGCAGCGGTCGATTCGAGTTGGTCAAGCTGTTCTTGGTAGATCTTATTTTGCTCTAAAAGAGCTTGGATATTTTTCTCTACCACTTCCGTTGTTGACGGAGTACTTCCATAGAGAAGGGATTCGATTGTAGATCCGAGAAAAAGGGCGGGGTCTAAGAGAGCATATTTAGTAAGGTTTGTAAGATGTCTAAACCCATTGAGAAAAGGCCATGACACATCTGTAAAACTTCTGGGCTCCTCAGGGACTGAGGAATGAATCTTTTGGGTGAATTGGGCGATAGAGTCTGCGTAAATTTTTGTGAGGTAGTGTGGAGGAATATTTTGATCGCGAGGGATAAGCTTAAGCCCTACAACAAAAGCAGTATAGAGGGTGAGATTTTTTAAAGCAGACGTAGAGTTTGAAATAGGGTTCTCCTTTGTTACTAAAAAATTTACGATAAAACATAGATTAATTCAATTTTAATTTTTAACCAAGTGTGTGGAAAAAGATGCGCTCAGGCGTATGGGAGGAGGCTGAGAGGGTGTTAAGTTAAAAGAGCGATGAAAAAAGTCCATGAGAGTTTCAATCCATGTTTTTTTATCAGGCAGCACATCTGTCAGGCGACAGAGAAACTCATCGTGAGATCTACCCGCACGGTAGGGAGGAGTTTTAAGAGGGAGCTTGAGAAGTTGCATCCGCTGAGGAAGGTAATCCCATAGAAAAGAAGTGTGCACAAGCCACCGCTCTTTTTTGATATAGAGAGCGTTCCCGCCGCACTTACGGCTACCGATTACAAAATCATTTTCTCTCAGTTCAAGGCCTGGAATAGAGGGCCCTAACATGCGGGCCGCCCAGCGGAGGATAGGCTCTGGATAAGGTGCAAAAGGGTAAAGAGATTTATTGCAGATGAAGGTCACAAAGATGGTTTCTTCATCGACAACGACTGTCCCTCCCCCACTGAATCGGCGAATGAGAGGAATGTGAGGAGGAAGGGCTTCTAGGTGGATAAGCTCTGAGGCTTTACCTGAAATGCCCATTACGATCGCAGCAGGGGTCCCACAATTGATAAGAATGTAATTTCCGCTCTCATGTCGAAGGAGCTGTTCTTCTAATAGGAGCTGCTCGTGAATAGGGTAGTTATCAAAGTAAATCAGCTGGAATGTCATGAAGACTCAGAGGTGATGATGCGGTTACCTGTTTTTTTTGCCTCTTGCACTGCTTGAGTTGCAATATCAATGAGGCGCTCAAATTCTTCTGCAGCAGATCCAAGGGAAGGGCGCGATTGATCTAAGGTAATAAGCCCGATAGAAACAGAAAGGGGCGCAAGGGTGTTCTCCGCCTCCATTCGGATTCCTTCCGCAATAAGCTCAGCTGCACGCTCAGAGGTTTTCGGGAGCATGATGATAAATTGAGACGTACTTTGGGGAATTAAAATATCGTGTTTTCGAAGGTTGTGTTGGAGAAGAGAGGCCAAGTGTTTATGGATTTCTTCCAAAGGAGTTGCCGATTTTTTGGAGTCGAGTTCTACTATCAACAGAGAAACATAGCCTGCTTCCTGGCGAGCTTTGGAAATAGCTTTGAGGGCTTGATCGTTTAAAAATTTTCGATTCGAAAGAGAGGAAGAAGAAGTAGTAGGGCGAGGAGTCGAGCGTTTTGCAACCTCAGACACGTTTTTAGTCCGCTCAAAGGATTGAAATGCCACCACAATCCTCTGTTCAATTTCATCTTCATCAAGCGGCTGATTGATAAAGTCGGTAGCTCCTGCTCGGAGGGCATCTTGAGCAAATTTTTTTTTGAGATTGCTGGTGATAACGAGAATAGGGGTCTTTTTTTTTCCTAGCAAGGATCGGTACCGAGACAGGGTGCGAAAAAGTTCTTCTTCTTCTAAATTTTTAGAATCCATCACGATCACATCCACCGATGTCGATTCCAAGACTTCTTGAGCTTCCATGCCATCGTACCGCTCAATGAGTTGGAACGTCAGTCTTAAAAGCTTTCGAAGAAAAGTTGCTGTGGTGGGATCAGGGGTTACAATGAGAGCCATAGGTAAGAGAGGATTTGTTTTCATAATCCGACAATACTATTTTTTACCTCGAAGTGCAACCATCAGAACTTGGATATCTGCATGAGTGATGCCAGAAAGACGTGAGGCTTGTCCCACGGTTCGAGGTTGGATTTTGCCCAGCTTTTCACGGGCTTCGCGGCTGAGGCCCACCACGGCGGCGTAATCTAAACTGGGAGGGATTGCAAAATCTTCTGTAGAGGCTATTTTATTGACTTCATTTTGTTGCCGCTCAATGTAGCCGGTGTATTTGATCTTCAGCTCTACTTGAGTATGCACGTCCTCTCCAAAGTTTTGAATCAGCGCGGGAAATCTTTCGGCTAAGTGAGTATAGGTCCACTCGGGTCTAGAGAGCAATTGTGCAAGCGAGACTGTTTTCCCTTCAATAACGATATGTTTTTTTGAAAGATAGGAAGAGAGCTCTTCGATCTTTTTCTTTTTTTGAAGGAGGAGTTGGTGCTGGTTTGCAGAAATAAGTCCTAGTTCATAACCGAGCGAACGGAGTCGGAGGTCGGCATTATCTTGACGAAGAAGAAGGCGGTGCTCGGCTCGGCTTGTGAACATACGGTAGGGCTCATCGAGCTCTTTTGTGATGAGCTCGTCGATCATTACCCCCATATAGGCATCGGACCGTTTAAGAAAGAAAGAAGGTTTCCCTTGGACTTTAAGGGCGGCATTGATGCCTGAAATGAGTCCTTGTGCTGCGGCCTCTTCATACCCTGTTGTTCCATTGATTTGACCGGCAATGAAAAGACCTTCGATTCTTTTTGTCTCAAGGGTAGGAGAGAGTTGTCCGCTGGTGATATAATCGTATTCAATAGCATAGGCAGGCCGCATGATTTCTGCATTTTCAAGACCAGGAACGGTGTGGATCATTTTCAGCTGAACATCAAACGGGAGCGATGTCGAGATCCCGTTGATATAGAGCTCATCGGTGGTAAGACCTTCCGGTTCAATGAAAATCTGATGCCGTTCTTTGTCGGCAAATCGGACAAACTTATCTTCAATTGAAGGACAGTAGCGAGGCCCTACGCTCTGAATTTTTCCCGAATACATCGGAGAGAGGTGAAGATTGTCTAAAACAACTTTTTTCGTTTCTGCAGAGGTATAGGTGATATAGCAAGGAACTTGCGGTAATCCCTCCTCTTCCGGCGGATCGAAGGAAAAGCGGACGTTGCTCTCTCCATCTTGCTGCTCCATTTGGGAGAAATCGACACTTCGACGATTCAGCCGCGGAGGCGTGCCTGTTTTGAGACGTCCCAGTTGAAACCCTAGTTTCTCAAGGGCAGCCGAAAGGCCCACTGACGGTTTATCCCCTGCCCTTCCACCAGAAAAAGTGAGGGGTCCAATATGAATGAGACCTCGCATGAAAGTTCCTGCAGATAAAATCACTGCTTTCCCCATGTAGGCAATCCCTTCTTGGGTTTCAACCCCTACCACTCGATCCTGGACCACAATCAGATTTTCTGTAGTTCCTTGTTTGATAAAAAGATGAGGAGTTTTTTCCATCCGCTTTTTCATCGCCGTTTGATAGGCGAGCTTATCGCTTTGTACACGAGGGGACCATACAGCGGGTCCTTTCGAACGATTGAGCATCCGCGATTGAAGAGCAGTCGTATCGGCAACTTTTCCCATTATACCGCCCAGTGCATCGATTTCGCGTACAAGGTGACCCTTCGCTGTTCCTCCAATTGCAGGATTGCAGCTCATCTTTGCAATCGTATCGAGGTTCATCGTCAAAAAGAGGGTCTGAGCGCCCATTGTCGCAGCTGCATGTGCCGCTTCACAGCCTGCATGCCCTGCTCCTACGATAATGACATCAAATTCTTGAGGGTATTTCCACATGACAATGATTATACACAAATGAGAGAAAAAGGGGGCTCTATAAGTCTAGATTTCTTACGTAACTAAAGGTCTACTGATGTTTCGAAAATTAAAAGAGTAAAGTAGAAATAAACTACTCCTTGGTTAGGCGCCCATTCAACTGTAGTAGATTTAATTGGTTTCTTAAATTGTACTCTTATGAATTGGGGCCAAAAACTTGTATGTAGAATAGGAGGCCTTTCTATACAGAGATACAAAGCTCTTTCATCAATGATATAAGAGAGATTTGAATTATTACAGCCAGGGGCCAAAAACGATAAAAATACAGTGTTTCCTTGAGGAGTGCCATCCTCATTGGGATTTAAAGGGACCCATTCTTTTATCTTTTCTTGAAACTGTTGGAGTTGTTCTTGTGTAACAGGAGTTAACTCCTTCCCTGAAAGAGAGATTTTTGCATTTTGACTCAAGACTTCAAAATAGAGTGCTGGATCTCCCGCTTTGGAAGCACTGTGGCATATGTCAATATACATGCGATTTGAAGGGATATCTTCTCTAAAGATGTAATTTTCATCGATATCATTGGCGGCTTTGATCAGCTCAAAAGCTTTTTCAAAAGAATTATAAAATCCTGGCTGGAAGCAGGAGGGAGCACTCTTTTGCTCTAGTAGAAGCTCCCAAGAATGACCTTGGTAGGTATAGGAGATTGTATCTCCTTCTTTTGCGTTTTCAAAGAGTGTGGAAGGGAGGTGGGGAGGAGGAGGGTCGAGAGTTTCTTTTTTAAAGAAAAAACTTAAAATATATTCAATGATTTTAAGAATCAAAGGAGGGGTACGATTCCATTGTGTGAATTCTAATGGAACGTAGAAAGATTTTTGATCTAAAGAGAGAGGGCTCCCGGATTTATCCTGAATAGTAGAGAATTGATATTTCTTATCCTCTCCAATCAATCCTGTCTTTTCTATATGCTGAGTATTTATACAAACTTTTCTTCGGTGGCAAACCTTGGATGCATCAAAAAATCTCAGGTACATTTCATCCCACTGCTGCTTCCAACTTGCATTATAATGAGAAGCAATTAAAGGATTGAATAGGGTGCTTTCCATAGAGGGCTAATATATTTATTTTAAACGTGTTTATGGCGATCGCGGCGTCGCCGTTTTTTACGCTTATGTTTTGCCATTTTATATTTTCTTTTTTTCTTCACAGACGACATGTTTTTCCTTTAGTAGTAATAACTTTTTAAGTAGTTGCTTTGACAGGTTGTTTTTCGGAATCTGCTTCTTGAACTTCCACTGTTTCATTATGGGCTACAAGCAATTGGAATTGTTTGCCGAGATAAGAAACAGCCACCATCCAGGCCCCTATGACCAGCAGCATAATACAAGCTACATACGGAAGTGTTGCCGAGACCGTTCCCACAAACATCAAAAGTGCTTGATACACGATGGCACTTCCCGATTTACCAAGACGAGACCCGACTCCATCAATAGCAGCTTTGCCTTTGAGCTTGGATTCTTTACTCAGAGGAATAAAGGCGAGCTCTTTGGTGGCGTCAAAAATAGTATATTTTGATCCGCGCGAAATCGATTGCTGCATCGATCCAAAAAGAACGCCAATCAAATGGGGGGTAGTTCCAAAAAAGGCTGCAATGGCAATGCCAAGAGAGGTGTCTTTCATAAGGAGGAAAGCAAAAAAACCGGCTCCTGTAATGAGCAATAAAACAGGGGGTACCATTGCATTCCAAGTCCATGAAAACTTCCGAATTGTCATACTCGTAATGAGTGCGATCAGAGTGGCCACAATCCCTACCCACATGGTGACTTTATTCATGTAAGCATTGAAATCATTAGGAAGGGGACACAGATGCAGGAGCTGATCTTTCCAGGCGATTTCGGTGAGGTTGATGCAAATATTATAGGTGAGTACTAGGGTGGCAATACTCAGAAGATACTTGGAACTTGCCAAGTATTTAAAGTTTTTTCTCATGCTCATATTTTCAGATTTTTTTGGGGAGATGTCGAGAGAAAGCTTATCTTTAAATTGAGGGTTGTGAAAAACGTTTTTATAGAGCCAGCGGAAGAGGCCTAAGACAATGAGTCCGCTCAGAATGACAATAGAGCTGATAAGCATCAGAGAGTAAGGCCAGGGGTCGGAGATAGATTCCGATGTAAAATGGCAGGCTATCGAAGAGATAAAAGCTCCTGCACTTCCTGCACAAATAGCTGACAGATTTCCTCCAATCAAGATTAAAACATAAAACCGTTTGGCGGTTTTAACATCTAAAATTTCGTTAGCAAATCCCCAGAAAAGGACCGTCATGATGGTGGTTCCCCAGAGCTCGGCGGCTACATAAAAAGCGGTGTAGGTCCAATTTCGAATGAGGGCCACCAGCCCTTTCATCCCTAGAGGGAGGATACTTTCTAAATAATCGGCAAAGTGGTGGGGGTGGAGCATATCCCGCAAAGGGTAGATAACGAATGAAAAGAGGGCAAAAAATCCTAAGAAAAGGGTCATCATGATGTAAAAAATTTTTTCAGTCGTGTATTTATTGGCCAGTCGGGTGAAGAGCAAGGTCGTACAGAGGGCCATCGGTAAAATGACCCAGACTTTCATGAAAGGAATAATTTCAGCTCCCGAAGAAGGGGCCGTCACTACAAGTGCATCTTTAGCAGCCCGTAAAATGTTATAGTTAAAACAGATAAAAGAAAAGATCAGAACAAGAGGGAGAAATAACTTTAATTCATGTTTATGGACAGGGCAAAACCAGGACCGCAATCGACCAAATTCCTGGTTGTTATGAATGGTCATATTAAAATAATGTACCCTCGGGATGCATTCTAATGCCCTACTAAAATAAAGGAGATTGTAGCAAGAGGGGTATATTTTAACAAGGCGGAATAATGCTATAATTAAATTTATTTTTATTGAGGGGGAGAGAATGCAGAAAAGGCTTCAGCGTTATCAGGAACATTCCCTTGCCGTACTGGAGAGAAGTTGGCAAATTGAGCAATTTCTTTGCGGAAAGCAAAGTTAATATTTCCAATGGCTCCGTGACGATTCTTAGCCACTATCAGCTCAGCTGTTCCGGGCTTATCATAGGGATCATAATATTCGCGACGCAGGAGGAACATCACGAGGTCTGAGTCCTGTTCGATACTATTATGAACGATGATGTCGTTAGCCACAAAGTTATGGACTTCTTCTACGGTTGCATCATAGACATCTTCGACAGAGAGTGGAGTAATCGATGAGATTTCATCCCAATAAACATCCGAATCTGAGGAAACTTTAGAGACTTTATTATTATTTTGAGGGGGATAAAGACCGATTCTATCATGAGGAGAAAGAGCATCGAGGCGCGTCCAGCCTTCAGTCTGTAAAAAGGGATGATTACCACTTGCTTTGATGGTTTTACCTGTACGAGTTTTCATTTCGTAAACAGGTTTTTTGCCTGAGTAAAATATTTTGACCATGCGATATTTACCCATCTTCAAATCGGGATCGACTCCATAGACCATAATGGGGGTTTGAACTTTTCTTTCAGCAAGCTCTTGGAGGGTATAAATTTTCCCCGTTTCAGCATCTTTAATGACAGTGTCTCCTGTTAAGCAACCACTCTCTCTTAGATCACTCATGAGAGGGCGGTGGCCGGCCCTTTCTTCCACTTTACGAGATAGCTGAGAAAGACATAGAACAGGAATATTGAGTTCTCTAGCAAGGGTTTTAAGAAGACGAGAAATTTCAGACACTTCTATTTGCCGATTCTCTTGGCTGCGCGCCATTCCAGAGCCCGAAAGAAGTTGAAGATAGTCGATCACTAAGAATTCAATCCCATACGCTTCTTTCATCCGGCGAGCCCGGGCTCTGAGGTCTGTGATTTTAAGACCTGGTGAGTCATCGATGATCATGGTATGTTTCTGCATTTGACCGACTGCAGAGACGATCCGCTGAAACTCGATTCCATTGAGACCACCTGTTCGAATTTTATCGGATTCTACTTCGGCTTGAGAGCAAATAATGCGGTGCAAAAGTTGTTCGGCGGTCATTTCAAGAGAAAAGATTCCTACAGGCAGATTGTTTTTAAAGCACACATTTTCGGCGATGTTGAGAGCTAAGGCAGTTTTTCCCATCGCAGGGCGAGCGGCCAAAATCATCAAGTTGGAAGGAGAAAGTCCATTGATCAGTTTATCTAAGTCTTGGAAGTGGGTGGGGATCCCTGTCGTCGTTGATTCATCAGGACCACGGCTTTGAAAAAGTTCTTGTTTTTCTTGAAGCTCTTTTAAATACGAAAGCTTAGAAGACGATTTGGATCCGGAGAGCAGATCCCGAATCTGAATCCCTCCAGAGGTATTCGCAGCTTGGCTGATCTGAAAAAATTTTTGTTGGGCAATATCAAGGGTGGATGACACATCTTCCGGATCATCAAAGGCCAATTTTTCAATCGATTGGGCTGAATGAATCATCCGACGAAGAAGCGATTTATTTCGAACAAGGCTTGTATACTCTTCGATATGCGCGGCGGTGCCTGCATATTGGGCAAGGGAGGTGAGATAAGCCACCCCCCCTATATTTTTAAGTTGCTCGCGTCTTTTAAGTTCTTCTGCTACGAGGTGAACATCAGCGGCCTTATCTTGCAAAAAGAAACTTTTGATCACCTCAAAAATAAGGCGATGCTCCGAATAGTAAAAGTCGCTCTCTTCTAGCATATCGGCTGCAATATTGAGGCTGCCGATCGAGGTGAGCATGCACCCTAAAACAATCATTTCGGATTCTTTAGAGTTAGGAGGAATGCGGGAGATCGATGATTCAGCCATAGTTTTGCTCAAACCTATATAATCAAAATTATTATTTCAAGAAAATCGGAAAGAGTGGGATTTGAACCCACGGTACCCTTTATAAGGGGTACGCGTCCTTAGCAGGGACGTGCCTTCGGCCGCTCAGCCATCTTTCCAACCAGAAAAACCGAAGAGGTGATTTTAACGGCTTAAAAGACCTTTCGTCAACGAATATCAGCTTTTAATAGGATACCCCTACCTCCCGCGTATTCAAAAAATAGAGCGCCTGGAGAGAGGCTTTTAAAATAATTAAATTTAGTTTATTCTCTATCTCTTTAGAATAGACCTTTAGCTTAAGCAAGGGGTCCAATAGAGAAAATGATGAATAGATGGTTTACATTTTTTATTCTAGTCTGTCTCCTAGTCTGTCTCATGGGGTGTCATTCTCCGGAACCCCCTTCTGAAAAGCCTAGACATAGGTTCCGCATGAACATCAGTCATGAGCCTCCTACGATGGACCCTCGCAGGGGAAGCGAGTGGATCGGCTGCTCCATGCATTACATGCTTTTCGAAGGCCTTATGCGACTGACCCCTAGTGGAGATTTAGTCCCTGCTCAAGCTCGGGCGGTGGAAATCTCCGATGATCGTTTGACATATACGTTTCATTTAAGAGGCACGCAATGGTCGGACGGATCTCCTGTGACGGCCCGCGATTTTGAATATGCGTGGAAAAAAATCATTGATCCCACATTTGGAGCAGTGAGCGCCCCTCTTCTATTCCCCATTAAAAACGCTGAGAAGATCAAAAAAGGAGAGCTCCCCGTCCATAAGATGGGTGTGACTTCCAAAGATGACCTTACTTTGGTAGTGAGCCTTGAAAAACCGACGCCTTATTTTCTGGATCTTGTCTCCTTTTGCCTTTTTTTTCCGGTGAATCATACTATGGATGTGGCCCACCCCGATTGGATGCTGGAGGCCTCTCCTCACTTTCTATCGAATGGACCTTTTGTCCTCAAATCTTGGAAACATGAGCAAGAGATCGTATTTGAAAAAAATGAAAAATACTGGGATGCCCCTCTCATCGATTTAGATGATGTGCATGTGAGTATGGTTGCTGATGAAAATACAGCTCTGAGCATGTATGAAAAAGGGGAGCTTGATATCATTGGGATGGTGGTCTCCCCTATTCCGACAGATGCTCTTCACCACTTTTATGACCAAGGAGTTGTCAAAAGCCATGCTGCTCCTGCCACGACATTTATTACATTTAATACCACCCGGTTTCCTTTTACAAGTCCGCATATTCGCAAAGCGTTATCGTATGCCATTGATCGGTCTCAAATCGTACATAATATCACTCAATTAGGAGAAAAGGTGGCCACCAGTCTTATTCCGACGGGTTTGGGTGGAATGGAAAAGGATCGAGGCTTTTTCCAAGATCATGACATTCTAAAAGCCCGAGAAGAGCTCATTCTGGGCTTGAGAGAGCTCCAAATTGCAAAGCTTCCTAAAGTCACTTTGGAATATTCGGCCGGAGAAATAAATCTTAAGCTTGCCCAAGCCCTTCAACAGCATTGGAAAAAAACACTCGGAATAAAAGTGGACATTCAGCAATTTGAACATAAACTTCTCTTGGATCGCTTGGTGAACCGAACCTACGATTTAGCACTGGCGTTTTGGTTTGCTCAGTACAACGATTCGATGAGTATTTTTGAAAGATTTAAGTACAAAAAAAATGGTAAAAACTATCCAGCTTGGGAAAATCCCGAATACATTCGACTGATCGATAAGTCAGCGAATGATCTTACTCCTGAAGAGCGAATAAAAACTCTCACTCAAGCTGAAAAAGTTTTTTTAGACGAGATGCCTCTCACCCCCCTCTATCATTGGCAGACTTCATTTATGATGAAAGATCATCTTGCTTTAGAAAATCTGAAGCCAAAGGGAGCTTTTGACTATACGCGCATCACAGTGAAGCCCCTTCCAAGTAAGAAAGAGCCCTCATGAAGTGTCCTATGTTTTTTGCGATTTCTCTTACCTTTTTTGCCTGGGGTATTTCCCTTCTCGATCGTCAGCTGCTCAAAGCAAGTCACGGATTCAGCCTTCATGTGATTGAGGCTCCCATTCCTTTACTAAGAGATCCTAATCCCTCCTTAGATTTTCCCAGCGAAGTTTTCTGTGAGCCGTTTTACTATCTGGGGAGAGGAGCCCAGTCATTTGTCTTTGAAAGTGAGGACAAAAAAACGGTCTTAAAATTTTATCGTTTCCCCTCTCATCTGCGTCGTTTCTCTTGGACTCATCATCCGTGGGGTTATCTGTTTTCTTCTTCCCGAAAGAAGACCAAAGCATATAACTTAAAACGGCTAGAGCTTTCTTTTCACAGTTTTTTTCTTGCAGCCCATCTCCTTGAGGATGAAACCGGTGTTCAGTATGTACATCTTCAACCCACCACTCACCTATGCCAGAAGGCGCATTTAATTGATCGAATCGGATGTCATTATCATCTTCCGCTCGATTCCGTTGCTTTTGTGGTACAGAAAAGAGGAATCCCTTTTCTTTCTCATTTCAAACACCAGCTTGAAGAAGGTAACCGCGAGGAATGCAAACAGATGCTCGTGAGCCTTATCGACTTAATTCAACACCGGTGTGCCTACAACATATCGGATTTAGACAACATGGATCATGACAATTATGGATGGCTCAATGGACAAGCTATTCACCTTGATATAGGTCGTTTTCAAGAAAAAGAAAACTTAAGCCATCCGTTGAATACCCGCGAGGAAATTCTACGAGTGACCCATCCCCTCACCGCGTATCTCCTCCATCATGCCCCTGATCTACATGCCTATTTCCATGCCTATATTCAGAGGACAATCCACCCCCTTTGATGGCTTCATCCGGGATCAAGATTAGAACTTTTGTTTAAGCTAAAGGTCTAATATGATAAAAGAGGTTGCTATTTTTCAAAAACAGCAGAAATGCTATATATGAATTAAAGATGAAAATGCTCAGTATAATTGTTGCTCTTCTTATAGGTGGGTATGGGGTTTGGATTGTCACAAACAACAATCCCCAGATGAAAACTAAAGTCGCTGAAATCCTCGATATGGGTCATTTCCATACATTGGAAGTTCGGTATAGCGCCAGTCAAATCATGGAAAAGCACAGGCGTACGCTTCTTAAAGATAACCGACATCGGTTTTTGGAGCCTGTTTTAGAATTTTATCCGTATGTTTTGATGGAAGTCAAATATACAACTTATGATAACAAGACTCATGAAAGCGTGATTTTATGGGACATGACTGATGGGGAAATGGTGATGAATACCAAAAACTGGGAAAAGACGCATGGGTTTGGGGATTGTATTGAGGCGGACGCTACAGCTCAAGAATATAAAGTTCTTAATCTTCTGGCTCGTAAAGGGGGGGCTCTTGATCGGGAGGGCCTCACTAAAGCTTTAAATGTCGAGCATGAAATTCTCGACGGGTGGATTGATAGCTGTCGGAAAAAGAAACTTATCATCCAGGCAGGCAATCAATATCGTCTGCATTTTCAAAATCCTCGTCTTCGGGCCACTCCCGAAACGAGGGTTGATGAACGGCTCGTTACAAAGCCCTTTAAAGATGCGCTTCGTTTACACCGCCGCTTCTCTGTGTCTCAAATTGAGAAAAATGCCAAAGCAGCTTTTGGCCAAGACTTTGCCATTCGAAAAGTCACCGACATTTACCTGCCCGTGCATAGTATTATTATCCAAAATCCCGATGGCTCTATCCATACCAGTCACTGGAATGCTCTGAATGGACAACGGATGTCCCGTTCTCAATTCATCGATTAATGGCTGATTTTTTCAAGCAAAGCAGGTTGTCCTAAGTAAGACTTGAACTGACAGTCATATTTCACCCAATAGTTGTGGTTTCTGTTAAAACTCATTTTAATGCCTGATCGCCTGGGTTTCAAAAAAAGTCTATTCAAGAGGCTTGATTCAAAATATCTTCTCTCGTATGAAAGGCTCAGGGAGCGAAGGTATGATCAAGACAGTGGTGGGACTTATTTGCCTAACAGCAGGCTTACAGGGAGCGCAACCTACTCAAAAAAAGACGCCGGCTAAAGTAAGCTACGATACAGATCTTTATCGAGAAAATAATAAAATTGAGTTTGTCAACGTTGAATTTCTCTATTGGACTGTCAATGAAAGTGCGCTGGATTATGCTCTCAAGATGAAAAGTCCTGCATGGGGCCCTACAACAGAGGGGGTGGGTCACTATAAAATCATCGATTTTGATTGGAATCCTGGTTTTCGCTTGAATGTCGGATATTTCAACGCGCCCCACTATTGGGATGCGTATCTTCAATATACTTACTTCAAAGGTAAGGGGCACAATTATGCCAAAGCGCCCGACGCCTCAAATCTCTACTTAAATGGAACCTGGGCCCAGCCCGCTTTTAATAGCTCTGAAGAAGTACCGCTGGCTAAAGCTAGCAGTTCAATCGATTTAAGCTTGAACATCTTAGATTTTCTCGCCACCCGTCGATTTTTTCCAAATCCTCATTTAAGGATGAGGCTCTATGGAGGTCCCACCGTAGCATGGGTGCGACAAAATTGGGAAATCGACTACTTAGACACGGCCCAGCAAACCAGCCATCTTCATAGTCATTGGCAATTTACCGGAGCGGGGATTAAAGTGGGGTACATACTCGATTGGTTCCTAGGGAAAGGGGGCATTTATTTTACAGGAGTTGTTTCAGCTGCTATGTATGCAGGAACCTACCACAACGTGAGCAAACAAAAATCCTCTGATAGCAATCAAGGACAATTTGACACAACCCGGCCTCTTCGAAATATTCATTACCATGATGTGAGGCTGGTTCCTGTTTTTCAACTCCTGGCAGGTCCTTCCTGGCAGATGGCGTTTGGTCCTTATAGAACAGAGTTGTTTGCTGGGTATGAGCTCAATTTTTGGACGAATCTGCATGAAGTTTATCGGACATCTGCGGGAGCACCTCAGCAAGCAAAGCAAACCATCATGAGCAATGCCGTAGTGGGCATTCAGGGACTTACAGTCCGATGGAATTTGGATTTCTAAAAGCGTTTAAATTAATTAGACTTATTTTTTAAATCCCCTCTTATATCTAGCTTTCGTATGAATAAAAGTGAAAGCAATTGAAATGTTAAGCTCAGGAAGGCGCTGAAAGCGATCGAGATATCATACAAAGAGCCGAGAAGGGCGCTTCCTATGAAGCCTGCGAGTCCAAATATAATGCCGAAGATTCCGTACCCCGTACTGCGCTGCTGCGGGGGGATTAAGTGAGCTAGAGCACTCCGGAAAAGAGCGGTCTGCATTCCAATAGCAATCCCCCAGAAAGAAATTCCGATCCAAATTTCGGGATGGGTTCCAAAGAAAAGCAGGAGTGGGCTTATGCTTCCTAAGACAATTCCAAAATAAAGGGAGACTTTAGGGGAAATGTCAAACCATTTTCCACCGAAGAGTGCAAAAAGAGCGGAGACTGCAATGGCTATCATGTAATAGAGAGGAATCGTAGCAGTGGTTAAGATACCATGTTTTTGTAAATGAAAGGAAATAAGAGCAAAATTTAAGGAGCCTGCTCCTACAAGAGCTGCTCCGGTAAGAAAAATCCAAAAAGAACGAGAAAAGTTTTTTAAGGAAAAAGGTTCTTTCGAAGGTTCTGCAATTTCAGGATGAGGAAAAGCACGATAGGTTTTGTAAAGGGTAAGTAAGGCCAAAGCCGCAGGAATTGCAAGAAGAGAAAAAGCCATTTTAAAATGCGGTCCTGAGGATAAAATTCTGTACATAATAAGAGGGCCAAGAAGTCCTCCACACCGGTCGAAGGCTTCGTGGAGCCCAAAGCCCCATCCTGCTTTTACTTGGCCTGCTTTTACTTGGCTACAGGCATAGGAGAGCATGGCATCGCGTGAAGGAGTACGAAGTGCTTTCCCAGTACGTTCCAGCACAAGGAGTAGGGCTGCAAACTGCCAACTTCCAGCAAGCGCAAAAAGAGGGATCACTAAAAGATTAAACGTATATCCTAGAGCTGTTAAAAACCAATAACTTTTCGTTTTATCTGCTACTACCCCAGAGACAAAGCGGAGGCCATAACCGGCAAATTCTGCAAGGCCCGCGAAAGTTCCCACGACAGCCCCTGAGGCTCCAAGAAGCGCAAAAAAGGGCCCGATGATACTTCGAGCTCCTTCGTAGGCGATATCAGCAAAAAAACTCACAAATCCAAGAAGAATAATTAACCTAATCATCCAATCCTGCGTTTTCCACTCCCCTCTGAAGAGATACCAAAAAAAGTATTTTTATGTTATACTTTTATAATGGATGTTGCTGATTTTCATTGCGATCTTCTGTGGTATCTTGCCAATGACGCGAAAAGAACGGTCTATGATCCAGAGTCCCAATCTTCTGTCTCCATGTTCAAGGAAGGGAGAGTGGCAGTTCAAACATTTCCTATTTTCACTATAACAGGGAAGAGTTCCGTGAAAGAAGGCATGAAACAATTTGAAATTTTTCAGCGCCTTTCCAAGCTAGATCCGGATTTTTTCGGACCTACCATGCGCTATAAACTCGCCATTGAAAATGCTTCAGGATTTTGCAATGAAGAGGAGCCTCTCGAAGAAGGTCTTCGACGTGTCGAGCGTTGGTGGACCCAATCTCCTATCTACTATATCAGCCTGACTTGGAATCAAGAAAATCGGTTTGGAGGAGGGGTTGACACACAAGTAGGGCTGAAGGAAGATGGCAGAAGACTTTTGCAATGGATGAGTGGCAGAAAAATTGCGGTGGATTTAAGTCATGCTTCTGATCGCTTGGCAGAAGATATTCTTAAAGAAATTAAGAAATGGGATGTAATTCCGATTGCAAGTCATAGTAATTTTCGAGCTGTTTGCCCTCACCCACGCAATCTACCTGATCATTTAGCTCAGGGGATTGCACAAGAAGGAGGCCTCATTGGATTGAACATGGTACGCCATTTTATAGGTGAAAACGGCCCTCACGCTATTCTACTTCATTTGGAGTATGCGCATCGCTTAAAAATCGAAAATCATTTGTGCCTAGGAGCCGACTTTTTTGGTGAAATCGATTTAGATAGAGCTAAAATGCATCTTAAACCCTATTTTTTTGAAGGGTTTTCTAATTCCGCATGTTATCCTCAGCTCCGAAAAATATTGAGTTCTTCCTGTTCGGATGAGTATATTGATAACCTGATGTACTCCCGCCTCAATCATTTTCTAGAGACTTATCCTCATGTCAATTAAAATATGGGTGTTTCTCCTCGCCTGTGTGTCGATCATTGCTCAGCCCAAAGTGCAGCTGGGAAGCGATCGCTTATTTGTGGATCCAAATTTAGGGCTTCTGAATGGAAAAAGAGTAGGTATTCTAACGAACCAAACAGGCCTAGACAGCCAACTAAGGTCCACCGTGGAGCAGCTGATGGAAAATCAAGGCCCTTTTCAAGTCGTGGCCCTTTTTTGTCCGGAGCATGGGCTGAAGGGCATCTCCTTTGCAGGAGAAAAAGTTTCCCATAGTAAAGTAGGCCATCTTCCATGCTATAGTCTGCATGGAGTTCACCGTCGCCCTACAGACGAGATGCTGAAGGGAATCGATGTGATTGTGTATGACATACAAGATGTAGGCTCTCGAGCCTATACCTATACGACGACGCTCTATTACATGATGGAGGAAGCGGCTAAGCGGAAGATTGAAGTGATTGTGCTAGACCGTCCCAATCCCATGGGAGGTGTCATTATCGATGGGCCGATGCTTCAAGAAAAAGAGCGGTCATTTTTAGGGTACATCAATGTTCCTTATTGCCATGGGATGACAATTGGAGAGCTCGCTCTTTTTTTTAACCGGGAATACCATATCGATTGCAAATTAAAGGTCATTCCGATGATTGGATGGAAACGAGAGATGCATTTTTTAGAGACAGGCTTAACTTGGACACCCACCAGTCCTCAAATTCCCGAAGACGATACTCCCCTCTATTATCCTGTGACAGGACTCTTAGGAGAGCTCGAACTTGTAAATATTGGAGTTGGGTATACTCTTCCGTTTAAAATTATCGGTGCTCCTTGGATACGGGCAGATCAACTAGCCCATGCGCTTTCTAAGCAAAAGCTGCCTGGGGTTAAGTTTTTACCTTTCCATTTCAAACCTTTTTTTGGCCCTTATAAACAGCAAGAGTGCGAAGGAGTGCGGCTAGTGGTGACTGATGTCACGCTTTTTCGTCCTGTCACTGCCGGTTACCTCATCATGGGAGTGTTAAAGTCCCTCTATCCTAATGAAGTTTCTCAAAGGCTAAAAAACACACCGGCTAAAAAGAAGGTGACTTTTTCTCATGTAAATGGGACTTCTCTTATTTTGGATCTATTGATGAACGAGCGGTATCCAGGATGGAAGATGGCGTCCATTGATCTCGAAGAGAGAAAAGTTTTTTTTGAAAAGCGTAAGCATTATCTTCTCTATTAGACCTCTGTATTGTATTACAGAGATGAGTGTTGTTCAGGAGTGGTCTCCTGAGCAAAGGAAGCTATCTGCTTTTGGATGTCTTTTGGAGTTAAAATTTTTGGTTGAAACCAGATTAGCGCACGGGTAATATTATTAGTATAAATTTGGTGTCTAAAATTTCAATGTTTGATGAACCACCCTGGTAGTTCGTATGTCTTTCCTGAAGTGCAACCCTTTTTTTACATAAGGGAGAACGAAAATGCTAACAGGTGCCAACTCTCTGACAGGCATCATGATTTTCATGGAAGAAAGAGCTTCATGGCTCTTCCATCGTT
>DAIDHO010000007.1 GCA_027459675.1 Parachlamydiales bacterium
CTACCCTTAATGCCTTCCAGAACGATCCTAGCCTTGGCTTTAGGATCCCATTTTCTTTGTTTCATAAAACTCCTTGGGTTGTCGTTGATTATCTCCTAAACCAAGCTTTTTCTTTAATAGGGTGCAGCATAGATGGGCCCCTAAGGGTTTAAAATAGATCTTGCTTTGCATTGTTATTCGTTCAACTGACATGGAATAATCTAGCAAATTTCTACTCGGTATTCAACACGTTAAAATATCTTCCTTTCGAATTTCTTGGATAACATGGCGTGCATTGTCAGCTAGAGTAGGGTTCGTATCTTTATAATAAGGAAGCTGGATGAGGGCAACGGATAATGCCCAGCCTCGCCCTCGCTCCCAGGTCGCAACATCGATTCCAAGTCCTGTAAGAAATATCTGTCTCATGTTCGATGGCAATAGATTCCAGGCGATCATTAAATCGCAAGCAGGATCTCCCACTCCTAAATTCCCAAAATCGATGACGCCGCTCAGCCTGCTATTTTTGATGAGCACATTTCCAGAAGAAAGATCTCCATGGATCCAGACAGGAGGCTTTGACCATTGGGGTACTTTCAAGGCTTTTTCCCATAGTCTGACGACACTAGGAGTATCGATCATTCCTTCCAGTTCTTGAATTGCTTTGCGGGTTTCGACATCCCGCCCTTTTAGAGGAACGCCGCGATTGGAGATAGGCCCGTGAGGAAGGTTAATTCTATGTAACGCCTGAATGAATCCAATCAGATCATGAATGAATGATTCAGAGAGATCACTGGCAATTGGGTTGCTGCCTTCAAGCCAGCTGTACACAGACCAGGGGCAACGGTAATCTTGTGTTGGAGTTCCTTTTGCTATGGGTGTGGAGATGGGAACAGGTAAAAATGGGGCTATTTTGGGGAGCCATTCGAATTCCTTGTCGATATCCTCTATAGCCCAATCTATGCGTGGAAGTCTGACCAACATGTCGCTTCCTAGACGGTACAAAGCATTGTCGGTACCTGTAGATGGCACAGGCTTGAGAGGTAAATGGGCCCACTGTGGAAATTGCTTGCTAATGAGTTGATGGACGAGAGCCTCGTCGATGTGAAATTCATTTTCATGCATTTTAGCCCTCGTTTAGGTCAGAACAGTTTACTTCCATTGGGGACTTTTGTTGTTGGTTGAGTGAGAACGACCATGCCGTTTTCATCTAGTAATCCCATTGTGAGGACCTCTGAAACAAATTTTCCTTTTGGTTTTTTGTCTTAGAAATACATAACACATACTATTGAATGTTTTTAACCATCTACCAGAGTTAATTAAGAAAATGGGGCAACCTGGACTTGAACCAGGGACCGACGGGTTATGAGTCCGCTGCTCTAACCACTGAGCTATTGCCCCTTGAGTAAAAATATCATACTCAAGTAAAGCGTACCGTGGCAATGTAAAATATTTTTTTTTGGTTTTTATGGTAGGGTCATATATAAGAACATCTAAGAAGAGGGTTGGAAGGAGCGGTATGCAGTTGTCTAGGGTGTTATCTTCACTTTGCCTTATCACTTTTGGTTTTATGAGGTTAGGCGCTGAAGAGGCATCAGGAGAAATTGTCAAAATTGATCCTGAGCTTTCAGCAATTAAAAGAGAAGATACTCTTCCCTTGGGAAACTTTGAGCATGCAACAGATCCTTATCTTGAGGGATACATCCAATCTCTGATTGATACCACTTATTACGAATTCAACGTGATTGTGGTAGTGAAAGACCATCATGTGACTCTTTATAACCTTCCTAATAATGATCTGACTGCCAAAAGTATCATCTCATACGTGCAGGATCTTCCAGGGGTCAAGTCGGTGGAGGTGAAAAAAGAGCTAACAAAGGAAGAGGCAATAGCTCGCAAAAAATACACGGAAGCTCCCCGCCTTTCAGGAATTTGGTTTCCACAGACCACCGTTTTGTTCCAACCTCTGATTGCAGATCCTAGAGAGCCAGTTTATTCTGTGAATTACCGCTTGGGTGATAAGGTGATGGGACGCAGGGCGATCGCTGTGTCGTTGGGAGACGATTTTCCCTTTTTTAGATGGCTGAATGTGATGGGATCGGGGGCGGACCTGCAGATTGGTATTTCAGCTGGGGTATGGGCGGTATTTAACTTCAGCCATATTCATGGAGGTCACTTTGGGGAATGTGAGCTCATGAATACCGACTATTTAGTGGGGATTCCGCTTTCGTATGCTTATAATAAATGGACGTGGAGGCTCCGTCCTTATCACATCTCAGGACACCTGGGGGATGAGCTCATGTTCAACCACTCTAAACATCATCGAAAAAGAAAAAATCCTAGCTTTGAAGCAATCGATTGGATGTCATCGTATCAATTTTCCAGTGGTTTGAGAGTATATGGAGGGCCTGGGATTATTTGTCATAGCGATCCTTCCTTTCGACTGAGGCCTTGTTATGTCATGTGGGGCACAGAGATTCGCCTCTTTGGGCAAAAGTTGTACTACCATCGATTGTATGGAACACCATTTTTTGCAGCCCATATGGAAAACTGGCAGCAGCACAATTGGGAACTGGATATGACATTTAAGCTGGGGTATGAGCTGAGCAAGCTTCAAGGAGTAGGACGTAAAATGCGGCTTTATATTCAGTATCACCAAGGGTATTCGTATGAAGGACAATTTTTTAATAAAAGGGTCCAATTTGGAGAAATCGGCTTTTCGTGGGGATTTTAATAGCTTCTTTCGAAATTGCATTTAATAACACCTCTTGCTGAAGCTAAAGGTCTAATCTCTGAATAAGGGATTTTTATGCAGGTGGATGAAACACCCTCTTCTTATCCTTTTATCCCTCAAAGAGAAGAAAACAGCGCAAACCCTGCATCGTAAATGGGCCCATGGGGTCCAATTTTGAGTACTCCTCGGAAGTATTGTTTATAGATTTGGAGTCCTTCCTCTGCATTTTGTACGCAGAAAAAGCAGTTGCTGACCCATTCAGAGCCGGCGATGGTTCCGGTTTTAAGGTTGCAGCGAAAACGGTGTGTAATTTTCTCCGACCAGTAGTTAGGATCTCCAAATAGAAGAATGGGAGTAGCAGAGGTTGCTCCTACTTTGCGTCGAACTTCTTCTAAAGCATATTCAAAATCGGTTCCAATCCCGCCCATGAGAAAGAGGGGTAAGTCTAAGTTGAACTCGGATTGTCTTTCGACAAGTTTATCAAGGCGATACGTCATTTTTGCGTCGATATAAGGATTTTGTTTTTGTTCATTGACAACAGTTCCTTTTTTACCACGAAAATCCATGATATTGGCACAGGAAAGAATACCGAGAGATTTGGCCACGCGGTTTCCTAGGCTCATGGTTCCAGGGCCGCCTCCTGAGACAAGGGCAATGGGGACATCGGGGTTTAAAAGGGGGTGATTCATTTCGGTACGTAGTTTTAAAACGCCTTGAAGGAGAGTGGTCAATTCTTGATCAAAATCAAGATCTAAAAGGTTAGAGCCATAAATGCCAAAAAGGGTGGCTTTTAAAAAGGTTTCTTTAAATTCAGCAGGGACGAACATGCCTGAATCTTTTCCTGGTTTTGGAAGGTATTGAAGGATTTTGTCCGTGATGCGATCGACCCAATAAGTAGGAATACCGAACTTGGCTAGGTCTAATAGAATGGACCTATCTTCGTGAGAAAAGAAATCTCCATAGGTTAGAGAGGGAGATTGAAAATAAATGCGTTTTAAAAACCGATGGATTTGGTCATTGAGCAGCAATTGCTTGAGAAGAGGGGAGGGGAAGTAGCGGGTTAGCAAAATGCCTTCACTCACAATAATTCCATCTTCGATAGCTTTTAAAAAAGGATAAGAGGGCTGTTGATGAATGTATTGTTCAGCTGCCGCTGCTTGTCTGGTTGGGTTGATGACGCCAGGAAATTCCGTCATGCGTGGCTCTCGAGTGATCCAATCGGTAGGTTTAAGGTTTAAGAGTTGCTCTCCTTTGACGACAAAAACAGCTGCCAAATGATGCATGGGAGCAGGGGCAGTGTCGAAGGCTTTAAATAATGTTTTTGGATCTTCCAGAGAAACTTGTAGCTGGTCCCGATCGGAAAAAAAAACATGCTCTCGGTGAGGTTCGAGTGTATAAAACTCAAGTGGGATATCTCGCAGTTCTTTGTCGGAAGAACCAAAGAGCTCGTATACATCACCGGAGGCGAAGGTATCGGGCTGTAATATGGAGGCTGAGGTATGAAAAACTCCTTGCGGCAGCATCTCTGGAATGACCTTACTAAAGACGGTTCGAATATGAAGAGGAAGTGTCTTAACAAGTAAAATTTCATTTTTATGGATAAGTCGAGGCGCATGGGAGACCCATACTTGCTCGAGTTTTAAAAGTTTCCGAAGAGAGATCGCAGGATCATGGAGTCCTTTGGCGATAAGAGGTATGAGACCTTCGATGGTCTTGTCGTAGGTTAGAACTCCATCTAGCACATTTAAGTAGGCGACCGCCCGTCCTTCAATTTTTTCCAAAATAAGGCCGTCGACTCCCTGCATTCCACCTAGGGAAAGAAGAGGTCTTCCTTCCCGGTCAAACCTTCCAAACATACGGGTGAGGTATTCGGGATCTCGCACGAGTCTTCGATCATCGGCAGCAAAAAGCTTGCCGATATAGGCTCCCGGTTTTAGGAGAGAAAGTAACAGGACTGCAAGAGGGCCATTGGTTGTCAGTTTGAGTTGACAGATAGCTGTATGCTGATGAGGGAGAAGTTCAAAATGGAGCAGGATTGCATTAAGGCCTATCTGAGCAAGGGTGCTTTTAAGATTGAAAATGACCTGTTCTTTAGGAATTTGATATCCTACAAATTGAGAGGAGATATTTTCAATCTCAATTTGGGCAAGACTTTCCGTTTTTTGATGCTGGATCTGGGTTATTTTCCCATCCAGTGTTACAAGATCAAAGTGAGTGGATGCAAGGTAGCTTTCCATGTTTTTATTTTACTAATACCAAATCCGACTCTTAGGAGAAATAAGAATTTGTCTGATAGGCCCTTGTTTGTGTATAGTTGGGTTTTCTATGAAACTAAGGTCACTAGGCACACATGATGGCTCTTTTCATGCGGATGAAGTCACAGCCGCAGCGTTGTTAATTGTTTTTAATCGTATTGATTCCCATCAGATTGTACGCTCTAGAAATTTGGAGGTTTTAAAAGAGTGCGAGTACGTGTGTGATGTGGGCAATGTCTATGACACTTCTATCAAGCGGTTTGACCACCATCAGGCAGAGTATAAAGGGGATTTAAGTAGTGCAGGGATGGTGCTCCGTTACTTATTGGATGAAGGATTGATGGATGAAAAAAAATTTAATTTTCTCAATCAGTCGTTGATTTTAGGGGTGGATGCGTACGATAATGGACGGGGGACTCTCGAGCCGGGGGTGTGCAGCTTTTCTCAAGTGATTTCCAATTTTATGCCGGCAGTTTATGATGCTCCTACTCAAATATTACAGCATGCGTTTGGGCAAGCAGTTGATTTTGCAGTAGGACATTTGAGGCGGCTGTTAGAGCGCTATGATTATACGCAGGGGTGTATAGAGTCTGTGGAAAAGGCAATGTCTAAAAAAGAGTTTGGATTGGTCTTCGATCAAGCTATGCCTTGGATGGACCTTTTCTTTGAATTGGGAGGAGAAAGACATCCTGCCCAATTTGTAGTCATGCCCTCAGGATCTCATTGGAAGCTACGAGGCATTCCTCCCACGAGTCGCGATCGGATGAAGGTGCGAAGGCCTCTTCCTGAACAATGGGCAGGGTTGATGAATGAGGAGTTTCAAGCGGTTTCTGGGATTAAAGGGGCTATTTTTTGTCATAAAGGACGGTTTATTTCTGTCTGGAAGACTAAAGAAGATGCTCTCAAAGCTTTAAAAAAAGTGATCGTATGAGTACGATTTTTGGAAAAATTATTGAAGGCTCATTGCCCGCCGAAAAAGTGTACGAAAATGAGCGGATCTTGGTAATCAAGGATAAATATCCTATAGCCCCTGTTCACCTTCTGATCATGCCGAAGAAAGAAATACCGCATCTTCAAGCCCTCACACCAGAGGATATGGGACTTGTAGTAGAAATGATTCAAGTGGCTCAAGCTATGGCTGAAAAGTTTGATATTGCAGAGGGGTACCGACTCGTCACAAATAATGGGGAGGAAGGGGGACAAGAGATTTTTCATCTTCACTTCCATTTAATTGGGGGGCGGCGTCTGGGTCGTCTGGCATGAAAATTTTTTTTTTATTCCTTCTCTTTATCAGTGGATTTTTGGTAGCTCAAGAAGAGGAGGCTGCTCGTCAAATCTATGCCCATTTGAAAATTCATGACCCTCACGCTGCGGTCCAATTAGGGAAAACTTTCATCGAGAAATACCCCGATTCCAACCTTATTCGACTTGCTTATATTCAGGCCCTCGCAGAAAAAGGAGATGAAGCGGCGGTTTTTCAGGAATGGAATGTCAAAAGAGACGAATTTCAGAAAAACCGGCACGCCTTGGAAATCCTTGCATGGAGTGTGCTTAAAAAAGGGGAACTTTCTCCGCAGTCCCATATCCACCTTTCTTCTCTTATAGGGGCCTCAATCACGCGGGATGTGCGAGCAGTTTCTATGCTCGTCTCTGCTCTTCGCTCTTCAAACTCTTTTTTACGTCTGTTAGCTATTCGGTTTGCTGCTTATTTGGGAGATGGCGCGCTGCAGGAGGAACTGGCCCGTTTGATTGAAGAAGAGCCCGTGTGGTTCGTACGCCAAGAAGTTATTCGGGCCATTGGACAGCTTCGAATTTTGTCATTAAAGCCTGAGCTGGTGAAGATTATTGCTAACCCTAAAACACTTGCTGAAGAAAAAGTAGAAGCAATTTTAGCGCTTGTCCAAATGTATGATGGAGTTCGTACAGATGATCTCAACAATCTTCTAAATAGCAAGAGAGCAGGCCTCAGGCAATTATCCTGTGAACTGATCTCCTATTTTGACCTCATTGCGGAAGCTCCCAATTTAAAAAAATTTCTAAGCGATTCTTCTCCTGAGGTGAGAACCTATGCTCTACGCACTTTAGGGCTTATACAGGAAAAAATCGATCGCGAAAGTTTATTAAAACTCATGGAGGATAGTTATCCGCAGGTCGCCATTACTGCTGCCTGGATTGCATGCCGCCAGGGAGAAAGCATCGGCGTTGAATCTTTAAAAAAATGGCTCAATGACATCCATCCTCGCTGGAGATGGATGGCGGCTTCGATTCTTCCTCGCTGTGGTTCCCTTGCTTTTCCGGAGATTTTAGAGCAGCTAAGATCACAGGAAGATCGTTTTGTTAAAGCTAATCTTGCCATAGGTCTCTTAGGACAAAGAGTTGAAGTCGAGAAGGCTACCCAAGTGATCGATGAATTTTTCAAAGACCCAGAAACGGGGCCTCTGATGTGGGATGATTCTACCTCTATCCGCATGATTATTCCTAATCGAGCGTCTCACATTGAACAAGTCCAAAACTATCCCTTCATAGTCGATCGACTCACCCGTCTCGATCTTTTAAATCTTCTTTGTATTTTGAAATATCCAAAAGCAGAGGAGACGGTAAAAGAGTATCTCAAAAAAGAGATGGTCGGAGTCACAGGAGCTGCTATCGCTTTGCTTTTACAAGAAGGAGATGAGGAAGCTCTTAAAATTATCTGTGAGCTTTTAAAAGAAAAAGATTTACATATCCGAGTCCAAGCAGCTCTGGTGTTGGCTCTATATGGAAGTGATAGCGGGGCTCTACGCGTGCTTCAAGAAGCGTATCCGACAGTGAATCGTGAAACAAAAATCCAAATTTTAGAGGCTATTGGTCATGTGGGTGGGGCTGATTCAATTCCCTTTCTTGTGGACATTCTAGGAGAGCCTTTCCAGCTATTACGAGTGGTCGCCGCCTCGGCTATTATTCAGTGTCTCTACCATTAGACCTCTTGTGTAACTAAAGTTCAGTAAGACTCTTTTACCTATCGAGCGATTGCAACTCTATCGGGTTGCGGAGTGATTCAAATAAATCTTTTTTCTCTTTGAAAAAACACCATTTATTTCTTTAGCTTAAGCAAGAGACCTATCGTTCTTCAATTGGTTTAAACTTAAATTTTACGCAATTCGACAAAATCAGACTTGAGAATTTAATACATAGTTGAGTATGATGGCTCGTCATTTAGAGAATTATGGCTAAAGAAGATACAATAAAAATTGATGGAACAGTGGAGGAACTCCTCCCGAATATGCATTTTCGAGTAATTTTGAAAAATGGAATGAAAGTCATTGCCCATTTGTGTGGAACAATGCGAATGCGCAATATTCGGGTCCTTGTTGGTGATGTCGTGACACTGGAAATGTCTCCTTATGATCTCACGAAGGCTCGTATTATTTACCGTCAAAAATAATTTTTTTATTTTTTAATCCTTGAACTTATTTACTTTGCGGAGTATTCTAGGCAGCTTTAAGGAGAATCACGGGGTGCCTTTTGCTGAAAATTTATTAAATGATTGTAGCAAGGGCCTCATTAGGCTCGAAACCCAAACTCAGCAAAAGACTGGGCCCAGGTAGCTCAGTGGTAGAGCACTTGCATGGTAAGCAAGTGGCCGTAGGTTCAATTCCTATCTTGGGCATAAAACAGGGTGTGTTTACAAAGTAGAGTTGCGAAAATCTATTCCGTAAACACACTCTAAAGAAATTAAATGGAGAAACTAGAATGGCAAAGGAAACATTTCAAAGAAGTAAGCCTCACGTCAATATCGGTACTATCGGTCACGTAGATCATGGTAAAACCTCTCTGACAGCTGCAATTACAAAGGTGCTTGCAGAAAAAGGTAAAGCTAAATTCCGCGATTACGCTTCTATCGATAATACCCCTGAAGAAAAAGCACGTGGTATTACGATCAACTCAACCCACGTTGAATACGAAACAGATAAACGTCACTATGCACACGTCGATTGCCCTGGCCATGCTGACTATGTGAAAAATATGATTACGGGTGCTGCTCAAATGGATGGAGCTATTCTCGTGGTGGCCGCAACAGATGGAGCGATGCCTCAAACCAAAGAACATATTCTCCTCGCACGCCAAGTAGGCGTTCCTGCGATTGTTGTCTTCCTCAATAAAATGGATATGATTGGTAAAGGGGATGAAGAGCTCGTGGACCTCGTCGAAATGGAATTAACAGAGCTTCTTGATTCTAAGGGGTATAAAGATGTTCCTATTATCCGCGGATCTGCTTTAAAAGCTCTCGAAGGTGAAAAAGAGTATGTGGATAGTATTCTCAAGCTTATGGATGCAGTAGACGAAAAAATTCCTACCCCTATGCGAGAAACGGACAAACCTTTCTTGATGCCTATCGAAGACGTCTTCTCTATTTCAGGGCGGGGAACTGTAGCTACGGGTCGTATCGAGCGTGGAATTGTAAAAGTGAACGACAAGCTTCAACTCGTAGGGCTGCGTGAAACACGTGAGACAGTTGTAACAGGAATCGAGATGTTTAACAAAGTCCTAGATGAGGGCCGAGCTGGGGAGAACGTAGGAATTTTGCTGCGCGGCGTTGAAAAAGAAGATGTGGAGCGCGGAATGGTTCTTGTGGCTCCCAATACGACAAAACCTCACAAGAAATTTAAAGGGGCGGTGTACGTTCTCACGAAAGAAGAAGGCGGGCGTCATAAGCCTTTCTTCAATGGATATCGTCCTCAATTCTACTTCCGAACCACTGACGTAACTGGAACTGTCACTCTCCCTGCGGGAACTGAGATGGTTATGCCCGGAGACAATATCGAGATCGAAGGTGAGCTCATCGTTCCGATTGCGATGGAAGAAGGAATGAGATTTGCGATCCGCGAGGGTGGACGTACAATTGGGGCGGGAACTGTAACAAAGATTCTCGACTAAGGCTTTTTTTGAGAGTTCTTACTTCGAGTAAGATCTCTCTTGGGTGTGTAGCTCAGCTGGTAGAGCAGCGATCTCCAAAGTCGCTGGTCGGGGGTTCGAATCCCTCCGCACTCGTTAGAAATAGGATGTGGTTTAAGCCAATAAACCATGTTTTAAAAAGGAATTATGATGGGAGTTCAGGTGGACAAGCTCGGGTCTCCTTCAGAGATGCAAGATGCTCAAAAGGGTCAAAGTGCCCGGCCGCACATGGATAAGGCTGGTAAAATAGGTTACTTGCAAGAACTCAAAAATGAGTTGAAGCAAGTCACCTGGACGTCAAAAGACGAACTTATTCTATTCACCAAAACCGTTGTAGGTGCAACCTTTGCCTTTGGGTTTAGCATCTATGGCGTGGATCTTCTCATTAAAGGTTGTTTAACAGGATTTAAAACTCTCATCCACCTGATTTTTGGGTAAAACATGCATAAGTGGTACGTGATACAAGTAATTTCAAGTCTTGAGAAGCGCGTGAAAAAAACGATCGAGGAGAATCGAGAATCTCAAGGGATGTCCGATTTGATCTCCGATATTTTGGTTCCGACCGAAAACGTTGCAGAAGTTAAGAGGGGCGAGCAGCGCATTAGCGAAAAGCGTTTATGGCCAGGATATATTTTGGTGAAAATGGAGCTAACAGATGATTCATGGATGTATATCAAAAATACGAATGGGGTCATCGATTTTTTAGGGAGCGATAAACCGATGCCTCTACCCCAACAAGAAATCGATGCCATCCTCTCTGAGCTGGAAGAAAAACGTCAAGGAGTGGTGCATAAACACAACATTCAACCGGGCGATCGGGTTAAAATTATCGATGGCGTTTTTGTCAACTTTATTGGGGCTGTTCAAGAAGTATTCCATGATAAGGGTCGTCTCAGTGTTCTGGTCTCTATTTTCGGCCGTGAGACGCGTGTGGATGACCTCGAGTTTTGGCAAGTCGAGCAAGTATCTTTAGAAGCTGAACATGGGAGTGCATAATGGCAAAAAAAGTCATTAAAATTATTAAATTGCAAATTCCTGCTGGAAAAGCAAACCCTGCGCCTCCAATTGGACCTGCGCTGGGTGCTGCTCAAGTCAATATTATGGCTTTCTGCAAGGATTTCAATGATAAAACAAAAAACCAAGCTGGCGATATATTACCTGTCGAGATTTTTGTTTATTCCGACAAAACTTTCTCATTTATCACCAAACAACCTCCTGTCTCTCGACTCATTTTAAAAGAGCTCGGGATCGAGTCAGGATCTAAGGTGCCAAATAGAGATAAAGTTGGAAAGCTGAAAAAATCGCAGGCAAAAAAAATTGCAGCGCAGAAACAACCTGATATGCGTGTGCGTACAGAAGAGGCTGCAATGCAACTCGTTATGGGAACTGCCCGCTCCATGGGAGTGGATATCATCGAAGGATAAATATGAAAAGTAAACGTAATCGGGAGATGGCAAAACTTGTCGACAAGCAAAAGCTGTATAAGATCGAGGAAGCCATCGATATTTTAAAGAAAGCACCACCGGTCAAATTTGACCAGTCGGTGGATCTGGCCCTGAAAACAGGGATCGATGCCCAGAAATCAGACCAACAAGTGCGTGGCGTTGTCTCATTACCGAATGGGACTGGCAAAAAGCTCCGAGTTCTTGTCTTTGCAAAAGGTGACAAGATGAAGGAAGCTTTAGATGCGGGAGCCGCCTATGCAGGTCATGATGAACTCTTTGAGAAAGTTAAAGGAGGCTGGACCGATTTTGATGCTGTCATTGCAACACCAGATATGATGCGAGAAGTTGGAAAACTTGGGAAAGTACTGGGCCCTCGAGGTTTAATGCCCACCCCTAAAGCGGGAACTGTGACCAATGATATCGCAAATGCCGTCCGAGAAATCCAAGCAGGACGAATCGAATTTAAGACGGATAAGTTTGGCGTGGTTAACAGCGCCATTGGAAAACTGTCCTTCTCGAAAGAAAAACTCATTGAGAATGCAAAAGCGTTTATTTCGGCAATTGCTAAATCTCGGCCTGCGACAGCAAAGGGATACTTTCTTGTATCGCTGGCGATCTCTTCAACAATGGGTCCTGGTCTTAAAATTGATATGAGCGGACTGCAGGAGGGTTAATCAGATGCGAGCAGAAAAGCAATTACTTCTCGATGATCTTCGAGAAAAAATAAAAGAATCGAAAGGATTTATCTTAACTCGCTATGGGAGAATGAATCCTAACCAGGCTTCCCAGTTCCGTTTTGATCTGATGAGATCAGGTGGCGATTTTGAAGTCATTCGTAAGACTATCTTAGTAAAAGCGACTGAAGATGCTGGAATTCAACTAGATCGTGCAACTTTAGAAGGACATATTGGAGTTGTATTTTCAACCCAAGACCTTTTAGAAACAGCCAAGGCCGTTTTCAAGTTTAAAGAAGCTAATGAAGATATGATAGAAGTTATCGGTGGCCGCTTTGAAGGAGAGCTCTATTCAGGAAAAGATGTAGAAGCTCTTTCTAAACTTCCGACAAAAACCGAAATGCAAGCGCAGCTTCTCGGACTCTTCGAAGCTGTGCCTTCGCAACTTCTTGGCATCATCGATGCGCTCCTTTCGAGCGTCCCACATGCTTTAGAGAACAAAACAAAACAAAAATAAAAAAGAGAAAGAGGTAATTTGTGAGCAAAACATTAGATCAAATCGTAGAAGATTTAAGCGCACTTAGCGTTCTCGACATGTCTAAATTGAAGACCATGCTCGAAGACAAATGGGGTGTTAAAGCTGCTGCAGCAGCTCCCATGATGATGGCTGCTGCTCCTGCTGCAGGCGGCGCTACTGCTGCTGCCGAGTCTACAGAATTTATGGTTACTTTAGAAAAAAGTGCTGATGATAAGAAAATCGGCGTTATTAAGGCTGTGCGTGAAGTCACAGGTCTCGGATTAAAAGAAGCGAAAGAGCTTGTTGATGGAGCCCCAAAAGTTTTGAAACCTTCTTGCAGCAAAGCAGAAGCCGATGACATCTCGAAAAAGATTGCAGCGGGCGGTGGGCAAGTAACAATTAAAGGTCTCTAAAAATTTCCTTCGAAAGAGGGAAGAGCAGAAGCTTCATGGAAGCTTCTGCTCTTTGTCATTTAAAATGTCCAAATAGCTGACTTATCATGTAAAGTCGTCTGCTTAGACATATTAAAAGGAAAGGAGCGATTGGCAATGCTAAAAAAAGCACCTGAGCGTATCAGTTTTCATGAGAAGGAAGAAATCATCGACCTTCCTAACCTGATTGAAATTCAGCTAAAATCGTACCGTGAATTTATGCAAGCGGACGTTCTTCCTCATGAGAAGCTCAATGTAGGTCTGCAAGAAGTTTTTAACGAAATTTTTCCTATTAAATCTTACGATGACAAGGTCGTATTAGAATTTCTTTCGTACAACTTAGGAGTTCCCAAGTATACCCCTGAAGAATGTATTCGTCGCGGAATCACCTACAATGTGACGTTGAAAGTAAAATTCCGTTTAACAGACGAAACGGGTATTAAAGAAGAAGAAGTTTACATGGGAACCCTTCCTGTGATGACTGAGAAAGGAACCTTTGTCATCAACGGGGCAGAACGGGTCATCGTATCTCAGCTTCACCGATCTCCTGGCATCTCCTACGAGCAAGATCGGCATCCTAAAGGAATTATGATTTATTCGTTTTGTATGATTCCTTATCGTGGAAGCTGGTTGCAAGCCTCTTTTGACATCAATGATATGATTTATATCTATGTGGACCGTAAAAAGCGTCGTCGTAAAGTCTTGGCTACTTCCTTTATTCGCACCTTAGGATATTCTTCCGATGCAGATATCATCGAAGAATTTTTCTCTACTCAGCGTATTAAAATTAAATCTGAAAAAGAATTTACTAAACTTGTTGGAAAAATTTTAGCTGAAGACGTCGCTGACAGCGAAGGAGGAGTCATTTTTGGAAAGGCGGGTGAAAAACTCACCACTGCGATGCTCAAGAGGATGCTTGACACAGGGATCAACGCTATTAAAGTGGCTGAAGATGCGGATGAGACCTCGCCCATTATCAAAATGCTAGCCAAAGATCCTACAGATTCGTACGAATCAGCTCTCAAAGACTTTTATCGTAAGATCCGGCCAGGCGAGCCTGCCACCTTATCGAATGCCCGCTCCACTATGATGCGTCTTTTCTTCGATCCTAAGCGTTATAACTTAGGAAAAGTGGGCCGCTACAAGTTAAATCGCAAATTGAAATTTCCTACTACTGACGCCGACCTTGAAAACGTGACCCTCCGGAAGGAAGACGTGATTGGAGCTCTTAAATATTTAATCAAACTAAAGCGAGGTGATAGCGATGCCTCTATCGATGATATCGACCATCTGGGGAACCGTCGCGTCCGCTCTGTTGGGGAACTTGTTCAAAACCAATGCCGTATTGGTCTAGCTCGGATGGAGAAAATTATCAAAGAGCGGATCAATTTATTTGACTTCTCTGCTGACACACTTACTCCGGGTAAGGTCATTTCTGCTAAAGGACTTGCTGGGGTTCTGAAAGATTTCTTTGGAAGATCTCAGCTCTCTCAATTCATGGATCAGACGAACCCGATTGCGGAGCTAACCCATAAACGACGTCTATCATCTTTAGGCCCCGGAGGGCTTAACAGAGAAAGAGCAGGATTTGAAGTGCGTGACGTTCATCCAAGCCACTATGGACGTATCTGCCCAATAGAAACTCCTGAAGGTCCGAACATCGGTCTCATCACTTCCCTCTCTGCTTTTGCCAAAATTAACGAATTGGGTTTCATCGAAACACCGTATCGTATCGTCCGAGATGGAGTTGTAACGGATGAAATCGAATATATGACAGCAGATCAGGAAGAGGACTGTGTGATTGCCCAGGCCTCTGCTCCGCTTGACAAATACAACATGTTCGAAGAACAAACGTGCTGGGCACGTCATAATGGAGAATCGCTCAAGATTGAGACTTCCAAAGTCACGCATATGGATGTCTCTTCTAAACAGCTTGTTTCGGTTGTAACAGGACTGATTCCATTCCTTGAACACGATGACGCCAACCGCGCTCTCATGGGTTCCAACATGCAGCGTCAAGGCGTGCCACTTCTTAGAACTGAGGCACCCATCGTAGGAACAGGACTTGAACATCGAACAGCTAAAGACTCAGGGGCCGTCATCATTGCCGAAGAAAATGGTACAGTCGAATATGTCGATGGGTATAAAATCGTCATTGCATCGAAAGCAAACCCCTTAAACAAGCGTACCTATGAGCTTAAAAAGTTTATGCGCTCCAATGCAGGAACCTGTCTTAACCAAACCCCCATTTGTAATGTGGGTGATAAAGTAAAGGCGGGAGACGTTATTGCAGACGGTCCTTCAACGGACAAGGGAGAGGTCGCTCTCGGTAAAAATATCCTCGTGGCCTTCATGCCCTGGTGCGGATATAATTATGAGGATGCGATCATTATTTCTGAAAAACTCCTTATCGAAGACACTTATACCTCCATTTATTTGGAAGAATTCGAGCTGACGGCACGCGATACTAAACTCGGAAAAGAAGAAATTACTCGAGATATTCCGAACGTTTCTGAAGAAGCACTTGCAAATCTCGGAGAAGATGGCATTATCCGGATTGGAGCCGAAGTCAAGCCTGGAGACATTTTAGTAGGTAAAATCACCCCTAAATCAGAGACGGAACTTGCTCCAGAAGAGCGACTGCTCCGCGCGATTTTCGGAGAAAAAGCAGCGGATGTAAAAGACGCCTCTTTGACAGCTCCTCCCGGCACTGAAGGGGTCGTGATGGATGTTAAAGTCTTTAGTAGGCGAGATCGGCTGTCTAAAACAGATGATGAACTCGTTGAAGAAGCAAGCCGCATCAAAGATATCCACCAAGAGTATAAAAATAAAGAAGGTGAGCTCGTCATGGAGCTGCATGAAAAACTCGGAGCGCTTCTCTTAGGAGAAAAAGCTCCTGGACCTATCATGCATCGAAAGACAGGAGATGTACTCATCAAGGAAGGGGAAGCCATTACCCAAGATAATCTTGAAATGCTCGAGTCTGAAAAAGCCGAAGATCTTCTTCTTTCCGATCATGAAGTTTATGCCACTTTAAAGCAAATCTTGCGTGAATTTGATGTGAAGATGGAAACACTGCAGACTCAATATAAAACTGAGATTGAGCATATGAAGAAAGGAGATATCGAACTAGATCCCGGCGTGATTCGTCAAGTAAAAGTCTATGTGGCTACCAAACGCAAGCTGCAAGTAGGGGACAAAATGGCTGGGCGTCACGGAAACAAAGGGGTTGTCTCTAAAATTGTCCCTGAAGCTGATATGCCCTACCTCTTAGATGGAACCTCCATTGAGATGATCTTGAATCCTCTTGGGGTACCTTCCCGTATGAACATGGGGCAGCTTCTCGAAACTCACCTTGGGTATGCCGCTCGCAAAGCAGGCATCTATGTCAAGACACCTGTCTTTGAAGGCTTCCCTGAGTCGCGCATCTGGGAAATGATGAAGCAAGTGGGACTTCCAGAAGATGGAAAAATGTGGCTTTTTGATGGCCGTACAGGAGAACGTTTTGATAACCGAGTCGTTGTCGGTTACATCTACATGCTTAAATTGAGCCACCTTGTTGCAGATAAGATCCACGCTCGTGCCATTGGACCTTACTCGCTTGTCACTCAGCAGCCGCTGGGAGGTAAAGCGCAAATGGGAGGTCAGCGCTTTGGAGAGATGGAAGTATGGGCTTTGGAAGCATATGGAGCTGCCCACTTACTTCAAGAGATGCTCACAGTTAAATCAGACGATGTCATAGGCCGTACTCGTATCTATGAGTCGATTGTAAAAGGGGATAATGTCCTCAACGCGGGAACACCTGAATCATTTAACGTTCTCGTTAAAGAAATGCAAGGACTTTGCTTAGATGTCCGTACTGAAACCGCAGTGCAAGAATAAGGGAGAGAAGGAATGCAAAATTTTCGAGATGCGCAGTTTGATAAATTAACGATCAAAATTGCTTCAGAAGATGTCGTTCGTAACGAATGGTCTCGAGGGCAGATCAAAAAGCCCGAGACAATTAACTATCGCACCTCTAAACCTGAGAAGGGAGGACTCTTCTGTGAAAAGATTTTCGGTCCTATCCGAGATTGGGAATGCGCTTGTGGGAAATATAAAAAAATCAAACACAAAGGAATCGTCTGTGACAGGTGCGGAGTAGAAGTCACTCTCTCTAAAGTCCGTCGAGAAAGGATGGCCCATATTGATCTAGCCGTCCCTGTGGTTCACATCTGGTTCTTTAAAACCATGCCTTCAAGGATTGGAAATATCCTGGGGATGTCGACCTCAGACTTAGAGCGTGTCATTTATTATGAAGATTTTATTGTCACAGATGCTGGACGGACCACGCTAGAAAGAAAACAGCTCTTAAATGATACCGAATTGCGGGAAGCTCAAGAAAAATGGGGGCCTGATAGTTTTACAGCCCGTATGGGGGGCGAGGCGATTCGTGAGCTTCTTGAAAAAGAAGATCTCCAAGCCCTTGCAGTAGATCTCAAAGAAAAGCTTCGTAAAACCAAGTCCATGCAAGCTCGGATGAAGTTAGCAAAGCGTCTTAAAATCATCGAAGGTTTTGTTACTTCTCCCAATAAAGCCGACTGGATGGTGATGTCGTGTATTCCTGTCATCCCACCCGAGCTTCGTCCCCTGGTGCCTTTGGATGGAGGAAGGTTTGCCACTTCAGACTTAAACGATCTGTATCGCCGTGTGATCAACCGTAATAATCGACTGAAGGCTATTTTAAAACTCAAAACCCCTGATGTCATCATCCGTAATGAAAAACGGATGCTCCAAGAAGCAGTGGATGCCCTTTTTGATAACGGTCGTCATGGACATCCTGTGATGGGGGCTGGGAATCGTCCTCTAAAATCTCTCTCGGAGATGCTTAAAGGAAAACAAGGACGCTTCCGTCAAAACCTTCTCGGAAAACGGGTGGATTACTCGGGTCGTTCCGTCATCGTAGTAGGCCCTGAACTTAAATTTAATCAATGCGGGCTTCCCAAGCAAATGGCGCTTGAACTCTTCGAGCCGTTTATTGTCAAACGTCTCAAAGATCTAGGGTATGTTTACACCATTCGTTCTGCAAAGAAAATGATTCAACGGCAAGCCCCTGAAGTATGGGACGTGCTTGATGAGATCATTAAAGGCCATCCCGTGCTTCTCAACCGTGCTCCGACGCTTCACAGACTGGGTATTCAAGCCTTTGAGCCCACACTCATCGAAGGTAAAGCTCTTAGAATCCACCCTCTGGTTTGTACCGCTTTCAACGCTGACTTCGACGGCGACCAAATGGCCGTGCATGTGCCTCTTTCCGTAGAAGCGCAAATTGAAGCGAAAACTCTTATGATGGCTCCCGATAACATCTTCCTACCCTCATCTGGAAAACCGGTGACCGTTCCTTCTCAAGATATGATCTTGGGTCTTTACTACCTGATGCACGATCCTCTGTATTCTCCTGAAGACTATGGAAAAAAGACCAAAGTTTTTGGAAGCACCGATGAAGTGCTGATGGCGCTGTATGCCGGATGTAGTTTCAATCGTTTAGATGATAAGAAAGAAGGGGAGCGAGCAGACGACCTCGGACGCGGATTACATCTGCATGAAAAGATTAAACTGAGAGTGCCTTCTGGAATTATTGAAACGACACCTGGACGCGTGATTTTTAATACGATTGTTCCCAAAGAACTGGGATTTCAAAATTATGCCCTCCGCAAAAAAAAGCTTTCCGAGCTTATTTTAGAGACCTACAAAAAAGTCGGACTGGAAGCCACTGTTCAGTTCTTAGATAATCTCAAAAACTTAGGCTTTAAAGAAGCGACTAAGTCTGCCCTCTCGATGGGTGTGAAAGATGTCCGTATTCCTACCGATAAGACAAAAGTGATCGAAAGCGCCATCGAGCGTATTGAAGTCGTTCGTAAACAATACGAAGATGGAATCATCACCGACGGAGAGCGTAAATCGAAAATCATTAGTATTTGGACTGAAGTCACGGACTCCCTTTCCGAAGAATTGTTCAAGCTTATCAGCCAACCTAACGGTGTTGAATTGAACCCTCTTTATTTAATGATGGATTCTGGTGCGCGTGGTAACAAATCACAGGTCAAGCAGTTAGGTGCGCTCCGAGGACTGATGGCAAAACCTTCTGGAAAGATTATTGAGTCCCCGATTACATCAAACTTCCGTGAAGGGCTTTCCGTTCTTGAATATTTTATCTCCTCCCATGGTGCTCGTAAAGGTCTTGCAGATACTGCTCTTAAAACAGCAGACTCCGGCTACCTTACACGCCGTCTTGTGGACGTTGCACAAGATGTGATTGTGACAGATAGTGACTGCGAAACTTTGAACGGAATTGAGGTGAGCGCCATTAAACAAGGCCAAGAAGAACTTCTCCCGCTCCGAGATCGTATTTTTGGCCGTACCGTCTGTGAGGATGTTTATCTTCCCGGCGATAATACCAAGCTGTTGGCAAAAGCGGGCGATTGTTTAACTGCAAACCAAGCTGAAGCTATCGACGACGCAGGCATTGATATGATCCGCATCCGTTCAACCCTTACTTGCGAGTCTAAGCGCGGTATTTGTATCAAATGTTATGGCCTTAACCTCGCCAACGGAAGTCTCGTGGGCATGGGCGAAGCAGTCGGCATTATTGCCGCTCAGTCGATCGGAGAACCTGGAACCCAGCTCACCATGAGAACATTCCACTTAGGGGGTATTGCTTCTGCCTCTTTAAGTCCCGAACTCATTACAGAAGTCGAGGGCATTCTCGTTTATGAAAACATCCGTACTGTTCAGAACGAAGAAGGGATGTGGATTGCTCTCAACAAAAATGGCCTCCTCCATCTCGTCCGAGATGAAGGAAGAACACTCGAAGAGTATAAAAAACTCCTCGCTACCAAATCCATCGAGTCACTCCAAACGTTTAACATCGAACTCGGAACATGTATTCTTATGAAAGATGGCTCAAAAGTTCGTAAACGGGTCAAAATTGCCCAATGGGAACAGCATAATATTCCCATTATTTGTGAGCGTCCAGGCTACGTCAAATATGAAGACCTTGTAGAAGGAATCTCAACCCAGCGCGATGTGAATAAAAAAGCTGGTCAAGCCGAGCTTTTTGTGAAGCAGCATCGTGGAGAGCTCCACCCGCAAATCATGATCTATGCCGATAAAGAGTTTAATGAGCTTGTTGGAGCGTATGCAATTCCATCGGGCGCTTTCATCTCTGTTCAAGAAGGACAGTATGTAGCAGCTGGAACATTGCTAGCACGTCTTCCTCGGGGTGCCATTAAGACGAAAGATATTACCGTAGGTCTTCCTCGCGTGGCAGAGCTGGTCGAAGCCCGCCGTCCTAAGGATGCAGCTGAGATTGCCAAGATTGATGGAGTGGTGGACTTCCGGGGCGTTCAGAAAAACAAGCGTATCTTGGTAGTTCGGGATGATGAGACAGGCATGGAAGAAGAACACCTCATTCTTCTTACAAAACACTTAATTGTCCAAAAAGGGGACACTGTCATCAAGGGTCAACAGCTTACCGATGGGCTCGTTGTCCCTCAAGAGATTTTAGAGATCTGTGGTGTGCGAGAGCTTCAAAAATATCTTGTGAACCAAGTGCAAGAAGTTTATCGCCTTCAAGGGGTTGACATTAACGATAAACATATTGAAATTATCGTACGTCAAATGCTCCAAAAAGTGCGTATTACAGACCCGGGAGATACAATCTTCCTTTATGGGGAAGACATCGACCGCAAGCACTTCCATACGCAAAATCGCAAAGCAGTGGAAGAAGGTGGAAAGCCTGCCACGGCCTCTCCGGTCCTTCTTGGAATTACCAAGGCTTCTTTGACCACCGATTCATTTGTCTCAGCAGCTTCCTTCCAAGAAACCACGCGTGTTCTCACCGATGCAGCGTCGGAGGGTAAAACAGACTTTCTCCTCGACTTTAAGTCCAACCTTATTATGGGCCATATGATTCCTGGAGGCACAGGCTTTGTCGAGTACCATAGCCGACTGAAAAACTACCTCAATCGAACAGAAGAAGACATTTTAGACTTTGCTTTCTCTTAATAGATTTGTTTCAATGGAAATGGTTGAGTCGTCTGTAAAAAATAAGGATCCTAAAACGTGCGATAACTTTGATTTTTGGGCACGTTTTTAGGATCTGTGCATTCATCCCCTCCTCTCATTGTCTTGATAAAAGGGTCCTTTTTCTGAAGACTTTACCTTAAGCAAGAGGTTTAATCTCTAAAGGCCTTCAAAAAATCATCCCTTTTTGCAAGCAAAGCGGATTTCGAAAGAAGTCTATTCAAGCTACTTTTATTTTATTCGGATAAGCGTTATCCTTATTTCCAATTATTTTCCCTTAATATTTTATGATCCCTGTTTTAGTAGTTGATAAACTCTCGAAGACTTTTCCTGGCACTCCCCCTATGGTGGCAGTGGATGCCATCTCTTTTGAATTAGGAAAGGGAGAAATTCTTGGTCTTTTAGGCCCTAATGGAGCGGGTAAAACAACCACTATTCATATGTTACTGGGAACTTTGACTTATTCGTCAGGTTCTATCCAATATTTTGGAAAAGAATTCTGTAAGCATCGATCCGAAGTGTTGCAACATGTCTCTTTTGCAAGCACCTACGTAAACCTACCCTGGAAATTGACAGTGGAACAAAACTTAGAGGTTTTTGGCCGATTGTATGGCTTGTCAGGGAGGGAGATAAAGAAGCGGCAGACACCCCTTCTGGAACGTTTTGGAATCGCCAATAAATTAAAGGCAACCATCACCGAGCTTTCAGCCGGTCAGCTGACTCGATTAATGCTGGTAAAAGCGTTTTTAGTGAAACCCAAAATTGTTCTTCTCGATGAGCCCACCGCTTCGCTAGATCCTGACATGGCCAAAGAAGTATGTTCTTTCTTAAGAAAAGAGCAAGAAGAACAAGGGACCACGATGCTTTTTACTTCACATAAGATGGATGAGGTAGCAGAACTTTGCGATCGGATTTTATTTTTAGAGCAAGGAAAAATTATTGTGGATGATCTTCCAGAAAATCTCATCAAGACGATTTCTGTTCCGAAAGTAGAGCTTATCATTCTGGATGGAATGAAAAGAACCGTCCATCTGGTAGAAGACCTCCAGCTGTCTTATAAGTTAGATCACCGGTGGATTGAAATAGAAATAGAAGAGAAGTTTATTGCTGAGTTTTTAGGAAGGCTTGTGCGTCAGGACATCTCATTCAGCTCCATTAAAATTCACCATCCGACTCTTGAAGATTATTTCTTAAAAATGGTGCAAAGATGAGCTTTAGTCGATGCTGGGCTGTTTTCTTGCGATATTTCTATCTTTTTGCGAAGCTCGATCAGGTCGCTGATTTACTTTATTGGCCTGCAATCGATATTGCGCTGTGGGGATTGACAACAGTTTGGATCCAGGGGCATGGACACGTTTCAAATATCGCCTTAATTGTCATGACGGGACTTATCTTTTGGCAGATTGTTTGGAGGGGCAACTACGAGATCTCTATCAATCTCCTGCAGGAATTTTGGAACCGCAATTTAATCAATCTCTTTTCCACACCTCTAAAGTTATCGGAGTGGATAGGGGGAGTGATTCTGCTTTCCTTCATGAAAATTTTTATTACCTTAGGATTTGGAGCAATTCTTGTCTATGTGCTTTACGCCCTAAATGTTTTCAATATTGGATGGGCTTTTCTTCCCTTTGCAGCCCTCCTCATGATATCGGGATGGATGATTGGATTTCTTGCTGCAGCAATTGTGATTTACTGGGGACAAAGATTTCAGATGCTAGCATGGATGACTGCCTACCTTTTTGCCCCTTTGAGTGCTGTCTATTATCCCGTTTCAGCGCTTCCAGAATGGTTAAGGGGCGTGTCCCATGCTCTTCCTATGACCCATGTCTTCGAGGGCATGCGGCAAGTCTTACAAGGAGAGATTTTTCCCTGGCAAGCTTTTTGGTGGAGTCTTTTGCTCAATATGCTTTATCTTACTTTCGCCATAGGCATCTTTGCTTACTCTTTTGAAAAGAGTCGTGCTAAAGGCTTCTCTCGCTTTGAATAGAATATATATTTTTCATACTGGCCTCATCTGATATCTATTACAACTGTCTCTCAAAGTGCTTTATATCTTCGGCGAGCTTATTGTAATTCTGAGGAGAAGGATTATGAATAAAGGCGTCGTAATCGTGCTCGAGCTCTTTTTCTTCTTTTTGCATATAGGCGCTGAGGCATTGGGGAACCGTCTCTCGAATGACTTGTAAAGCCTTATCCATGACATCTTTATATTCATCTTTTTGGGCGGGAATTTGGGACTTTTGATATTCCTGGAGAGTTTCTTTAAAAAGCTCAATACCTCGAGCGCATTCTTGTTTATATTGAGCTCTCATTTGAGGTGTAATCGGTTGATCCCCTTCAATCCCTGTCATGGTCTACTCCTATTCATTTTTTTATATACATTTTTTCGGAAATCAATTACAAATATTTATTTATTAACACCCTCTTCATCCCATGAGAATATATGAATAAAATATGGTCCTTGGCTCTAGTAAGCTCCTTCTCTCTCTTTGCGGCAAGTCCGCAGAATCCTCCTTCTCCAGAAATAGTTGAAGAACAACTGGAGGACGCGGAGGCAGAATTTCAGCGGGCAAAAAAAATGTTCAACCCTTGGTATACAGGTCCGCTTTTAGCACCTTCAGCTCACATTCTTCCCCCTGGAATGTTCGTTATTGAGCCTTATTTTTTTATTACTAAGAATTATGCCCAGTTTGATGAGCAGGGGCATGCTCATCGTATTCCTCATTTGAATCAGTTAAATCCTTTGTTTATCATGCAAATTGGAATCCTCAATTGGATGGATGCGGTGATTTCTACTCAAGGATTGCGGAATCAACAATCAGGGCATTCAAGCACAAATTGGGGAGATTCTTCAGCAAGTTTAGGCTTTGGGTTACTTTCAGAAGGACCTTATCGGCCTGCCCTCCTTCTTTCTGTAAAAGAGTCGCTTCCTACAGGAAAATATCAACATCTGAATCCTAAAAAAAATGGAGTCGATGCGACAGGTTCTGGAGCGTATCAAACCACACTAGGATTGAACATTTCCAAGCTGATTTGGTGGGTCGCAACCCATCCGATGGTTTTTCGCTTAGCCCAGAGTTGGAGCTTGCCCGCTATGGTGTCTGTGAAGGAGTTGAATTCCTATGGAGGAGGAGAGGATACTCATGGAAAAGTCCGTTTGGGTCACTCGTACAGCGTAGACTTGGGATACGAATTTAGTTTTACTCAAAGGTGGGTTTTAGCCTTAGATTTTGTTTATGCGTATTCTCAAAAGACGACTTTTTCAGGCCACAAGGGGTATAGTGCAGCGGGAACTCCGAATGTCATCGGAGGACCTTTTAGGGATGAAATCAGCCTTGCCCCTGCCCTTGAATACAATGTCAATGAATACCTCGGCTTCATCGGAGGGGTTTGGTTCTCTGTTTGGGGAAGAAATTCTCTCGACTTTGTCTCGGGTGTATTCAGCTTTGATTATGCATTTTAAAGGGTCCTTAACAGCTTAAGATTTACACAAGAGCTCTAAAGGTGTTTTCGAGTTTAGAGACGACCGTATAGTAGCTCTTCGAGTTTCACGACATCTTTTGCAAAATTACGGATTCCTTCGTGGAGTTTATCAATGGCCATTGCGTCTTGGCAGAGCATCCAGCGAAAAGTTTTTTCATCGACTTTGAGGGGAGTACTTTCCATTTTTTTTGAACTTTCTATAGTTAGTTTTTGAACGACAGGAAGAGTAGAATCAGAAAGCTCTTCTAAAAATTTGGGGGCAATAGTGAGAAGATCACAACCTGCAAGCTGAAGGATTTCATCTTTAGTTCTGAAGGAAGCTCCCATAATTTGGGTCTTGATGCCCCATTTTTTATAATAATTGTAGATTTGGGTAACAGAACGAACTCCAGGATCTTCTGCTGCGCTATATTCTTTCCCTTCATGCTTTTTATACCAGTCGAGGATGCGTCCCACAAAAGGGGATATGAGAGTGGCGTGTACATCTGCACACGCAATTGCTTGAGCAAGGCAAAACAGGAGAGTCATGTTGCAGTGGATCCCTTCTTTTTCCAGATGAAAAGCCGCTTGGGCCCCTTCCCAGGTGGAGGCAAGTTTAATGAGAATCCTCTGACGGTCAATACCTGCTGCTTCATACAAAGAGACGAGTTCTCGTGCTTTTTGGACGGAGCCTACAATGTCAAAAGAAAGGCGGGCATCTACTTCGGTCGATACGCGACCGGGAATGATATTTAAGATTTCTAAGCCGAAGTTTACGCATACCTTATCAAAAGCGTGCATAACCTTCTCTTGATGAGTTTTTCCTTTTTTTCGACCAAAGGAAAGGGCATCTTCAATTAAGAATTGATAGGCGGGATTGGTGGACGCTGCCAAAATGAGGGAAGGGTTAGTGGTGGCATCCGTCGGATGGTATTTCTTGATTTCTTCGATCTCACCGGTATCGGCTACAATCACGGTCATCTTTTTGAGTTGTTCTAGTTGATTCATGGGACCTTACAGTTTAAAAGAAATTTTAAAGGGAATTTTAAGAGGGCTTTTTTGCAGTTCCTGATAGAAAAGAGCAAAATTGTCAGGCTGCAAAGTCGTCGAATATCCCATCAGTTCGATAGTAACAGGAGAGTTTTTCATAAGCGCCTCCACTAGCACTTCTTGAAGATCGGTAGGGAGAGTCACGCGTTGTCCTCCCTGATGGCGATGGGCGATCCCTTGGCAGGTGTGTTCGGGGGTCTTAACTTTAACGAGAGCGTGCTGGGGATTACCTTGGTAAGGAGGGATCGTTTGGGAATGTATTTCTAAATATGTCCTTAAACTCTTTTTAGAGTAAACCATTTCAACTGCCACTTCATTGACTCTATCACGAACAGGATATGAAAGTCTAGCAGAGTCAAATTTTTTTTCGGATCCTTTCTGATGAGAAACATGCCACAGGGAAGAAGATTCACATCCACATAGAAGAAGAAAGAAAAGTATTCTTATCTTTTTATTAATAAAATTAGTGATGATGGCGGGAGACCAAAATAAGAGCTGTAATACCAATTGCAACCGCACCTGCAGCCAGCATATATTTTGATACGGCACTCCTTTTCGCTGTAGTGGCCGAATCAGTAGAGGCTTTTCCTACTTGCTTCGGAGCAGGCGGTGCATCTTCCAAGGGAGCCGAGGCTTCTTCGACAGGCAAGATTTGGGCCTCTTCTGCAGGAGCTTGCAGAATCCCGTCTGCTCGCGCAGGGGATGTAAGGGTGGAAAGCGCCGCAGCTATCCATACAATCCATTTTTTCATTCTGACCTCAAATTTAGAATATTAGCTTGTATTTCTTTTAGCAATAGAATTTGCCAGTAAGGACCCATTTCAGTAAAGTCATTGATGATTTTATTTTCAAAAGGTTTCCAAACTTCTCTTTGAAAATCTTCAGATAAAAAAAGGGCAGGCCTACTTTCACTTTTACGAACTTTTTTATTCAATTTCTCATACATCTCTTCCACCTGCTGCTTGAGCATAGGCTGTCTTCCCGAGGGGGAATAGCTTTCAATCAGATTGGAGGAGAATTGGAGAGAGCCGAGTGCTTGATCGAATGTTCTATAATAGTGGGAAAATTCTTCTTTCAGAGCTCCTGCCGTTAAAATATAGGCTATTTGGTCTTTAATGAGGATGAGCTGGACTATCCGTGCCATTCCTCCTTCTGTCGGGGTCTCTAGTTCTGTAAGTCTTCCTTGGCCCATGGGCGTTTTATAGATCCCCAAATCCCGCCAGCGCGAGTTGGGATCAGACTTATGAATCTTTCGAACTTCTTCAATATAAGATTCTAAAGAGATATCGACCTTTTCTGTGGCAAGGTTAATGGAAGGAGCCAATCCTTTGGAGCTTTTACCTACAAAACAGATATGGACCCTAGGCGCTAGAATTTCAGGATTGGCAATTTCCCACCCTTTGGGGGGAATAAAAAAACAGGTTTCTGAAGCTTGCACACAGATGTGAAGGGAAAAGAGAAGGCCTACAAGAAAAAGAAAACGGTTAACTCCCACTACAGTGACTATGTCCTGTTCCGCTTTTGCTTTGATGAAGAACTGCTGCTAAGATACCAATGGCGAGAGCAAGTCCTACGCCCCAGCCGATGATCGTTGCAGAAATAGCGGTACTCGCTCCATCATGAGCGCCTGCTCCCGTGCGCCAAAGACGCTCCGTATCTTCTTTCCAACCTTCTTGAATAGTATCTTCGGCCATGGTCATCGAAGAGGTCGATAAGAACACCAACAAAAGTATCGCCACCACTTTTTTCATACCCCCTATTTATCGCATAATTAATATTTTTTAGCTATGTTGAAATGCAGGGGGGGCTCGGCTGACCCAACTGGACCATTTTTCTTAACAGATCCTTATCTCCTATGTGAGACAGAGGTCCTTAAAAACATATAATTTTTTTCGTCCTGTATTGAGTCCATTTTCTTTGATATTCAGCAGCTTATATTATTTTTTACAGTTTATTGCGGTTAAAATATCTATCCAATTCTCTTTTTTTAAGGGTTCATATATACTACATCTTTCATGCAAAATTTTAGTGCAAAAGCAAAAATTAGGGGGACAGGAAGCTATCTTCCCGACAGAATTCTTACTAATCAAGACCTCGAAAAGATGGTCGAAACAAGTGATGAATGGATTGTCACCCGCACAGGTATGAAAGAGCGTCGCCTTGCCAGCAGTAACGAGTTTACCTCGGACATGGGGTATCAAGCTGCGAAAAAGGCTTTAGAAGTCTCTCAGTGCCGTGCCGAAGATATCGACCTGATTTTATTTGCCACTATCACGCCTGATTATGCCTTTCCCAGTACGGCCTGTCTTATTCAATATCAACTAGGGGCTCTTAAAGCTGCTGCCTTTGATATTCAGGCTGCGTGTACTGGCTACCTATATGCTTTGGCTACTGCCAAAGGTTTTATTGAAGCAGGCATTTACAAAAATGTGTTAATTGTAGCCTCCGAAAAGCTTTCCTCTATCGTCGATTATAAAGATCGTAATACATGCGTCTTGTTTGGGGATGGGGCGTCTGCCGCTGTGGTTTCTTCTGAGGGTAAAGGATTTGTTATTCGGGATGTGACTTTAGGAGCCGATGGAGAACAAGCTCAATTATTAATGCTTCCAGCAGGAGGTTCTCGCCTTCCTCCTACAAAAGAGACAGTGGAAGGAAACCTACACTATCTTCGGATGGAGGGAAAAGAAGTGTTTAAACATGCGGTTCGCCGTATGGAAGCTGCTTCAAAAGAGTCCATCCATAAAGCGGGGCTGCAAGAGAGCGAAATTGCTTGGTTTGTACCTCATCAAGCCAATCTTCGCATCATTGAGTCTCTTGCTAAACGATTTAATATTTCTCCAGAAAAAGTGTTTTTGACAATCCATAAATATGGAAATACCTCGGCTTCCTCTGTAGGAATTGCATTAGATGAACTTGTACGTGAAAAGAACTTACACTCAGGAGAAAATGTGCTTTTGACAGCGTTTGGAGCCGGTTTAACATGGGGAGCAGCGGTATTAACCTATGAGTAAAAAAGCCTTTATTTTTCCAGGCCAAGGGGCCCAAAGCGTCGGAATGGGAAAAGATTTTTACGAAGCATTTGCACCTGCCCGTGAAATTTTTGAAGAAGCATCTGATATCCTCTCTTTGAATATCAAAAACCTTATTTTTGAAAGCACTGCTGAACTCCTTTCCCAAACAAAGGTGAGTCAACCCGCGATTTTTGTCACCTCCGTTGCCATCTTACAGACTATCCGGGCGCAATTTCCCCCTCTAAGCCCTTCTCTATGCGCGGGGCTGAGCTTAGGAGAATATACAGCTCTTTTTGCCGCCGGAAAAATCTCTTTTAGGGATTGTTTAAAACTCGTGGCAGCGCGGGGCTCCTACATGCAAGAAGCCTGTGAAGAACAGCAAGGAACAATGCGAGTAGTTCTAGGACTTGATCCCGAGCATGTAAAAGCCCATCTTCCTTCAAATGTGTGGATTGCAAACCTTAATTGTCCTGAACAAGTGGTGATTGCAGGTCTTGCCCATGCCATGCCACTAGCAGAAGAAATTTTGAAAAAAGAGGGAGCTAAACGGATCATTCCGCTTGAGGTGATAGGCGCTTTCCATACACCTCTCATGCGCTCTGCTCAAATCAAGTTAATGCCTCAGCTTCAATCTGTTTCTCTGCAAGAGAGTACTCCTGATCTTGTCATGAACGTCCCAGGAGATTTTGTGAAATCTCTTCCTGCAATTCGGGCCTACCTCATCGACCAGGTGGTTTCTCCTACGCGGTGGGAGCAGGGCATCCGCAAAATTGAAGAAGCAGGGATCGATTTTTATATTGAAATGGGACCTGGCAAGACCCTCACGGGGATGAATAAAAAAATTGGAGTGAAAGCGCCCACTCTCACTATTGAAAAGGTAAGTGATTTAACGACATTGGAGTCCATGGATGCAACTGCTCAAAGATAAAATTGCTCTTGTCACAGGTGGAACGGCTGGTATTGGAAAAGCCATTGCGCTGAGTTTTGCCAAAGAAGGTGCTTCTGTTGTCATCTTCGGGACAAGCAGCGAGCGAGCACAAGAAGTCGTTCAAGAAATGCAAGCGACAGCCAGCCCCTCGCAGAAATTCACTTCTAAACTTCTCGATATTTCTGATAAAAAAGCAGTCGATCAAGCCATTGGGGAGGTTCTGGCTGAGTTTGGAAATGTAGATGTTCTGGTCAATAATGCAGGGATAACAGCCGATAGCCTGTTAATGAAAATGTCGGAGGAAGAATGGGATCGAGTTATTGCTGTGAATCTTAAATCTGTTTATAATACTTGCCAAGCTTTAATTCGTTCTATGCTGAAGGCTCGCAAAGGAAAAATAATCAATATTTCCTCCGTTGTAGGGCTAATGGGCAATGCGGGTCAGACCAATTACGCAGCCTCTAAGGCGGGGATGATTGGGATGACAAAATCGCTTGCTAAAGAAGTGGCAAGTCGAGGTATTTGCGTAAACTGTATTGCGCCCGGCTTTATTCAGACGTCGATGACAGACCGCCTGACCGAAGCGCAAAAAGAGGTTATTTTTGAACAAATCCCCATGGGGCGTTTGGGGCTTGCCAGTGAAATCGCACATGTTGCGGTTTTTTTAGCCAGCCCGATGTCCGACTATATCACCGGCCAGACTGTGACCGTGGATGGTGGCATGGTGATGTAATACCTCCTTATAAAAGATGGAAAAAACAACAACCCTAAAAGGAGCTTATGTTTATGTCAACTCTAGAAAAAGATGTCATTGACATCGTTGTCGAACAACTTGGTGTCGATGCAGCCGACGTCGCACTTGATAAGTCATTTATTGAAGATCTCAATGCCGACTCTTTGGATATCACAGAGCTCGTGATGACATTTGAAGAGCGATTCGGCTTTGAAATCTCTGAAGAAGAAGCTGAGAAGCTCAAAACCGTGGGCGATGTCGTCAATTTTATTAAAAAGAATAAAGGGGCTTAACTTTCTCTCTATAATAAACCTCAGGTTTTAATAGCTTGAGGTTTTGCTTATTTTTCTTAAGCAGAGCGCAACGTGTTGAGTTCCAGAGTGGATCCCAGCAAATCAAAAAAATTATTTTGTCCTCGCAAGGGAGAGGTCAAAGAAAACTAACACTTGTGAAGAGGTAAAGTCTAAATGTTTTATCGTTTCCGCACAAATCTTTATATAAGAGGTGGAGTTTAGATAATCTCCCTTTTTCAATTCTCCAACATCGACTGAACTTTAGCTTAAGCAAGAAGTCTAATGAGAATCGGCAGTAGAAGGGAGGGGGTGAAGGAGATTCTCCAAGACTTCGATAAGCTCGGGGTAGGGGCTAAGTGAGGGTTTAATATGGGAGATGACCCGTTCCATTTCTTGCTGAATATTCTGGCTGACGGCTTCATATTTATGAATACGGCCTGTATCTAGCTGGATGGCTTTTCCATTTGCAAAACCAAAGTTTTTTTCAAGAGATTGGGAGCGGTCTCGGTATCCTTTTTGTGTTCGGGAAAGAAAGAGGGCATAAATTTGTCGGGTTGCTTCTTTGGCTTCTTCAATTTTCCCTTCTCGTATTAGTTTTTCCAAATACGGGAGGACAAGTTCTACTTTCTTCTGCAAGACAAAGGGATAGGGGTCGACATTAAAGCGGTATAGTTTACCGTCTTGATGGATGATTTCAATGGTTTGCGAGAGCTTCGTTCCAGGATCTAAGTGGTTATAAATTATTCCGGTCTCCTCTTTGAGGTCTTTAAGGGAGAATTCGTAACATGTGAAATGCTTTTCAAGCCGTTTTTTCTTTCGAAGATAACTATTCAAGATCCATTTTCTGGAGTTAAATCGGAGAAGTTTGGGGAGACTGTGAAACCATGCTGGATTGATCAGCCTATGGGGATTAAAAAATTTAATTACATATTTATGATCTGCACTTTCGTAGGCGGTGGCTTGATTTCCCGCACCCAGGTAGGTAAAACGTTGTTTGAGAATTTCTAAAGCTTCCTGCTTAGCGGCTTCATCGGGGACTGTTGCGGTCCTATTTAAAATAAAAGGATGACGGAAATCAGAGGGGACAAACTCATGGTGCGTGTAAAGATAAAGAACGTGCGATGCCATCGCCCCCAGAATGATGAAGCTCAAAATAACAAGTTTTTTAAACATGGAAACAATATATAAAGCTGGAGCCTTATTCTTCAATGAGATTAATTGGTTTTAACTTGGACCCAAGCGTCGCGGATCTTCTCCTGGCTTGTGACGACGGTCGTAAAGCGGAGTTTCTCGAATTCCTTTCCTTCCATGGAGAGGAGTTGAAGGGTTTCAGCATCTTGGGTTAGATCGGGATTCACATCAGTGGTGGCTGGAAAAATGGAATAATTATCATAGTGAGTTTTCATAGAAGAGCGGGTGTAGAGGTAGTTGATGAGTTGATAGGTCAGATTTTCTTTTTTACTAGGTTTAGGAATACAAATATTCTCCACAGTGATGAAGGAGCCTTCTTGGGGCATTACAAAGCCTACAAAAGGAAATTTTTTCATGGTTCTCCAAAGATAAGAGCTCGAGGCAATCACAGCGGCGCTATTTCGAGTGGCTAGGAAGTAATCGCCGCGGAAGTCGGCATAAGCATTGACGTATTTTTTCTGTTGAGTAAGCAGACGGGTGACTTCTTGGAGCTGGTGGTCATTGATTTCTTGAACATCTCCGTAGAGGTAATAGGTGACGAGATGGATCATTTGAATGGGATCATTCATCATGGTGATGCGATACGAAAGATGATCGACATCAAAGACCATTTTCCAGCTTTTTTCATAAGAGCGAGTTGCAAAGTAACTTTTATCGATCCCAATTAAAAAAATTTCCCATTCGAAGGGAATGGAATATACATTTTGAGGATCAAAAGGGAGATCGAGGAGCTTGGAGTTGAGATGCGAAAGAAAATTGAGTTTACTTTTATCAAGGGGCTTGAGAAGGCCTTCTTTGATGAGGATTTCTACGCTATAGTCAGAAGGAACGATCATGTCATATCCCAATCCTTCTGTGGCTTTCAATTTAACGAGCATTTCTTCATTGGAAGCATAGAAATTCATGTTGACTTTGATCCCGGTTTCTTTCTCAAAGTCGGCTACTACAGAAGGGTCTAAAATGTCGCCCCACGCAAAGACATTGATAGAGCGGTTATTTCCTAAAAACGTCTCTTCGGGCCAGTAGAGAATACCGAATATGAGGGCAAACCAAAATAGAACGACGCTGGAGCGAATGAAAATCTTCTTAATCATATAAAGATTTTGCTCCGGCTGCTCAGCTGGAAGTAAATTAAAACCATAATGCTACTGATAAAAAGCAGGAGGGCAGAGAGAGCATTTACAACGGGAGAGATACCGGAGCGGATCATCGATAGAATATACAAAGAAAGGGTTTGGACAGAGCTTCCAGCGCAAAAATAGGTTAGAATGAAATCATCGAAGGAAATAATAAACACAAGAAGCGCGCTGGTGATAAAGGCGGGTCGAAGCAAAGGAAGGGTTACCTTAAAGAAAGTTTGAATAGGGGTAGCACCTAGGACAAGGGAGGCTTCTGTGAGGCGATCATCCAGCTCGAGGTAACGGGCATATACCATAGGGATCACAAATCCCAACCCTAAGACAGTATGGCCTACAATCAAGGTTGTAAGGCCCAGCGAAATAGAGACAAGGCTAAAAAAACCAAGCAAGCTTACACCGAGAACAGTTTCAGGAATGATCATACTTCCATAGAAAAGGTTGAGATACTTTCCTACGCGTCCTCCTTGGGCTACAAAGAAAATCAAAAAGATACCCATAAGGACAGAGATTGCAGTCGAAATCAGGGCAATGAAAAGAGAATTACCAAAGGCTTTCCAGAGGTACACAGAATCTATCAGCTCGATATACCATTTAAGAGTAAAGGATTTCCAAGGAGATGGAAAACCTTCGGTATTGAATGAAAAAACCAGTAAAACAACAATAGGAACCCATAAAAAAAGATAAGTGCAAGCAATCAAGAGAAGGTGTCCAAAACGTCCGGCATGAGATTTTTTAATCACGGTTCCTCACGGGTTCTGTAAATTTTCCTAGAAACCAATAAAAAAAGATCGCTGTTATAAGTAGAAAAGCACAGCTTACGACCATAAAGGCTGCGCCGAGAGAGCCGGTTCCTTCGGCTAAGATGTATTCAGAAACCACATTTCCTACGAACATAATTTTATCGCCTCCCATCAGAGAGGGGATCGCAAACTCTCCAAAGGAAGGGATGTAAACCAGGAAGAAGCCGGCCCTGATTCCACGCATAGTTAATGGGAGAATGATACGTCGGAAAGTTTGAACCCATGTAGCTCCTAGGTCATAGGAGGCTTCGATGAGACTATTATTAAAACGCTCTAGAGAGGAGTAAATGGGAAGGACCATAAAGGGAAGATAATAATAAACCATCATGATGAGGATTGCAAAAGGAGAGTTGAGGAGGAGGAGGGGTTCTTTGATGATTTTTAACTGCAATAGCAGATTGTTAAGAAAGCCGTGTTTTTCCAGCACGTAAAACCACGCATAAACGTGGAGTAAAAAGTTTGTCCAAAAGGGAATAAGGAGAAGAAATAGAAGGCCTGTTTTAAGCCGCTTGCCTCGAAATGCAATGAAATAAGCCAGGGGATAGGCAATTAGGAAGCAAAGGATAACGTTAACAATGGCTAGCAAGAAAGAGAGAGCGATGACCCTTAGATATAGGGGAGTTAAAAAATGGGAGATTTTAGAGAAAGTGAATCCCCCAAAGCCCTCGGGAGCAAATTGAACAAAACTTGTGACGAAAATGAGAAGTAGAGGAATGTAAAAAAATAAGACTTGCCAGAGGATTGCTGGTACGCCAATAGAAAAAGGATGATCAGAGGAAGCAGGACGTGGAAATTTCATTTCTCGAGTAACACCACATTTTCTTTTTGCCAGTAAAGATTGACTTCATTGTCGTAGTCAATTACTTCTTGAGGGAAGTGTTCTTCATTTTGCTCGAAAACTTGGAGCTTTAGATGATTTTTGAGAAGGATATTATATTGAGTGGAACGTCCATGATACACAATGGATTGAACCACCCCTTTAACGACGTTGGAGAAGTTTTTTGCTTCTTTTTTTGAAATGAAAATTTTCTCAGGCCTTGTGCTCATTAAGATATCACACCCTTCTTTCATCCACGGCTTAATATGAGAGATCAAAAGTTTAAAGCAACCTAAATCGGGGATTTCAATTTCAGGTTCTGCAGAACTGAGGTGTCTTAAAGTTCCACTCATGATGTTGGTGGTCCCTACAAATTTTGCTACAAATGAGGAATGGGGAAACTCATAGATCTCTTTGGGCGTGCCGATTTGTTCGATCTCCCCACGATGATTCATAATGGCCATCTGATCAGCGACGGTGAGAGCTTCAAATTGGTCATGGGTGACATACACGAACGTCGTTTTAAGCTTATCTTGCAGCTCGATGAGTTCGATGAGCATACGTTCTCGGAGTTTAAAGTCGAGAGCGGCAAGCGGCTCATCCAGAAGAAGGACGTCGGGTTCATTCACAATCGCCCGAGCTAGCGCTACACGTTGCTGCTGTCCTCCTGAGAGTTGTGCTGGAAATTTATAGATATGGTTTTCTAGATGGAATGCTTCTATAATTTTAAAGACTTTTTGTTCGATGACAATTTTGGGAAGCTTATTAAGGCGTAAGCTATAGGCAATGTTATCAAAGACATCCAAATGTGGAAAAAGAGCATAGTTTTGAAAAACAATATTGATGGGTCTTTCGTGAATAGGATCATGAGTAATGTCTTGATCACCTAAAAAGATTTTTCCTGCATCAGCTTTTTCAAGGCCTGCAATGAGACGGAGGAGAGTTGTTTTACCGCAGCCCGAAGGTCCTAGGAGAGCAAAAAATTTGCCGGCTGGAATGGTAAGACTAATATCATTAATGATCAGCCCACCGCTAATCGACTTTTTAAGTTTTTCTAATCTGATACTCCGCATGCAAAAAGTGTAGCGATTTTCTGACTTTGTTGCAAAAATTTTCACATATCCTGCAGGATATAGGAAAACATTGTAGAGGGCTTAAAAATTTGGGTGTGCTACAGGTTTTAAAATAAAGGTCTCAATGGAAAAAAGAAAACTCGTCATCGTAGGGTCTGGTCCTGCCTCTTACACCGCCGCTATTTATGCTGCAAGAGCGAGCCTTAAGCCTCTTGTTTTTGAAGGGTTTTATGTAGGGCCTGCAGGGGGCCAGCTAATGATAACCACCGAGGTGGAAAACTACCCTGGCTTTCCCGAAGGGATCATGGGACCTGAGCTCATCGAACGATTTCGCAAACAAGCGGAAAGATTTGGAACGACCTTTATAGGCGATGACGTAGCCCGTGTTGATCTGAAGCAGTATCCTTTTATGGTGGAATCGGCTTCTGGGCCTGTGTTTACTGAATCTTTGATTATTGCCACAGGGGCTCGTGCGAGGCGCTTGACAGTTCCTGGAACTGCCGATCATGAGTTTTGGCAGAAAGGAGTGACAGCATGTGCAGTTTGTGATGGAGCCATGCCCCTTTTTCGAGATAAGCCTCTCTTTGTCGTGGGTGGAGGTGATACAGCTGTTGAAGAAGCGCTATTTTTGACAAAATTTGGAAGTAAAGTCTTTATTATACATCGCCGAGATAAGTTAAGAGCTTCTAAAATCATGGCTGAGCGTGCCCTAAAACATCCTAAAATTGAGGTGCTCTGGAATCAGGTGTTAGAGCGCGTGGAAGGAGATACGGTGGTCCGTTCTGTATCTGTCAAAAATGTTATTTCTGGGGAAGTCACAAAACACTCTGCTGCAGGCCTTTTCTTTGCGATTGGCCACGAACCTAACACAACCTTTTTAGAAAGGCAGCTCGAACTCGACTCCACGGGTTATATTAAGGTCCTCAAAGGCACCTGTCGCACCAGTGTGGAGGGCGTTTTTGCAGCGGGAGATGTTCAAGATCCTCATTACCGGCAGGCGGTGACTGCAGCAGGAAGTGGTTGTATGGCAGCGCTGGATGCGGAACGGTGGCTTGCCGTGAGAGAGCATGCCACTGCGTAAACTCATCTGGCTTGCTTCTCTTGCTCCTATGGGAGCTTATTACGGGTCGTTGGAGGGACTAGAGCGACTTCCTTGGTTTCGTAATATCTGGGAGTTTACATTCACTCCCACCTATACCTATAGTCAATACCCCTCTGTTCAAAATGGGGTTCCTAAGGGCCAGCAGAAATCGAATGATCATTTGATTTCTTTTGATTTTGCGGTTCCCTTCACATCTCAGTGGCAGATGGATTCGCAAGTCGAATTTGCAGACACACCGCGCCAATCGATGGGACTTCGAAGCTTGGCTTTCCAACCCCGCTATTTATGGTTGGACGATCTCCTGGGTGATCCTGTTTCTCTGACCACAGGCGCTGTCATTCGAGGGGTCACTCACCATAGCTTGAAAGATGTGAGCTCTCCCTATCATTCGTATCTAAATTTTGAAATCAATTCAGCCTTAGGACGAGAGTGGAATCGGGGTTTTGATTGGCATGTACGCTCTTTTGGAGGAGCTTCTATAGGAATAGCCACTCGCGGATTTCCGTGGGTAAGTGCTTTTACTGGTGTAGAAGGACAGATGCATCAAGCCCATCGTTTGGGAATGTGTTTAGAAGGTGCTTTGGGTTTTGGGCACCGTAAAAGGGTTTACTTTAATCATTTCAATGGGTATGCGTTTATCGAACACCGGAATATAGATGTCTCTGTGAAATATACATATGTTTTTGAAATCTGGGGACAGCTCTCTTGCGCCTACACCCGCCGCATCTATGCGGGCTCTTTTCCTGAAAAAGTGAACTTTTTTACCTTTTCTTACATGCTGCCTTTTTCATTATTTTAGGAAGAAGTAGTTACAGAACTCCAGGTAGCAAAAGAGCTGTCGTAGCGACATATGCTTTGCAATGGCTCATAGAAAGAAGCACTGTGGGATGATGAAATCTTTTCTGGGCCTGATCAGACAATTGAACAAAGGGTTTCCCTGCTTTGTTATGAGAGATCTCAATGTCTAGCCATCCGATTTGGTCTCCAAAGCCGCAGCCCAAGGCTTTAACCACCGCCTCCTTGGCGGAAAAGCGGGCAGCGTAGTGAGGCAGGGGATCCTGGTGTTTTTTGCAATAGGCTTGCTCTTCTAAGGTAAAAATCTTTCGGATGAACGCCTCTCCATGTTTGAAGATAGCTTCTCTGACCCTTTCAATTTCAATGATATCGATCCCGACCCCTAAGACGGTCATACGTCTTCATCATCCTCTTGCTCACCATCGGGAAGCTCGTTTGAGTAACCTTCTGCTCCTTCTTCAGCCACGTTACAGAAGATCATACGGCCTGAAGAGGTGTGTTTAACTGAGAGTACGTGTGCTTCAATTGTATCCCCAATGTAGTCACCCCCTCCATTTACAACCACCATGGTCCCATCTTCGAGATAGCCTACACCTTGGCGTGGCTCTTTTCCATATCTTTGGATTTTGATACGGATCAGCTCACCGCCTTCCATCAAAGGCTTGAGGGCGTTCGAAAGAGCGTGGAGATTGACAACGGTGATGCCTTCAATAGTGCCCATTTGGACACGGCTAATATCCGAACTTAAAATATTTCCATCGAGCAGACGGGCCAAGCGGACCACTTTTCCCATCATATCCTTCACCTCCGGGAAATCGGTTTCATGGTAGCGGATTTCAAGTCCAGGAACGGTTTCTAATTTTTTAACCACTTCAAGGCAACGCTTTGCTCGGTTACGGGTTTGTTCATCCCCTAGTTCTGCTTGGGCGTACAGCTCTTTTACTACGAACCTGGGAACGATCAGTTGATGGTTGAGTAAACCTGTCGAAGCTAGGTCAATGATGCGTGGATCTGCTAAAACCGAGATATCTACCACAAGATCTTTTTTCTTTTGCGATGTTTGGGTGAAACGGACAAAGGGAATACTTACATAAAGCTCATCACTTGAGCGCAACGTCATGATGGTTCCTAGGTAAACGCCAAACAATATGAGGGCGATTTTAACCAATTCAACGGTGTGGGGTTGGAGCAAAACACCAATAGAACTGATTTCTAAGATTGCATGGAAAATGAGAGAAAGGGCCTGACCCATTAAATAGCCAATAAAAACACCGAGAATAGCAATGTTAAAGGAGCGAAGGTTGAATTTCCGGAATACTTGGTCGAAGGCGATGAGTACCATCCCAAACGTAAAGCCGATTCCGATTCCAAATAAGAAATTAGAAAGTGTCTTACCTGAAGGGAGAGAAACCATGAAAAGCGTCATAAAGATGATGCTCAGTAAGACAAATAAAGTTCGAAGAAAGGCCAGTGAAATATTCATTATTTATAATCCTTTTTTGATTAGAGTCTATACCGCATCTCCTTTTAGGACAAGTAGTGAGATTAAATTTAAAGATATGTAGACTAAGTGAGTGGTTACCCAATGGAGGGTTTAATCATTTTTTAGCGGATACATGGAAATTACACCTTTTAAAGGAGAGATCAATGAGTGGTAGAAAATGGATGGTCGTTTCAGGGCTTATATGGCTGGGCATAGGAAGTTTTCTGATGCTCAAAGGGCTTAAATGGATAACCCTTGCGATGTTACTAGAAGAACTACCCCTTCTTTTGAAAAGATTGGTTCAACTTGCCGGCTCTTTACAGCAAGGGTCTCTCTTACTCATGTGTATTTCACTGCTACTGGGCTTTATCAAAGGTCGCATGATCCTTTCTAAAACGGTTTATCGGATTGTAAAGCGCCTCCAGGCTGAGACCAGCCCAGTGCCTTTTTCAAAAGTGTATGATCGAAAATATTATATCGTAATTGCCTTGATGATAGGTCTGGGATTTCTTCTCAGATTTATTCCCATTCCTTTTGATATCCGAGGAGCAGTGGATGTGACGATTGGATCGGCTCTTATCAATGGGGCTATGCTCTATTTCCGCCAGGCCCTCTATCCTGTGACATCTAGAACATGATATTTTCATATCTTTATTGGAATCCGTCTCCTGCGGTTTTTTCGTGGAATCTTCCCCTTCTAGGAAGGCCTCTTATGTGGTATGGCGTTTTTTTTGCCCTAGGAGTTTTATGGGCTTATAGGGCCTTTGTGAGCCTTCTGCGCCAAGATCGATCCAAGACCATCAGAGAAAGTGCTCGAAAAATTGCCGATCACTTGAGTACTTACCTCTTAATTGGGATTTTAATGGGCGCTCGCCTTTTTGATATTTTGTTTTATGAGCACTTAAGCGTATTTGTTAAAGACCCGCTTTTTGTTTTCCGTTGGTGGGAAGGAGGTTTGTCAAGTCATGGGGCTGTCATTGGATTAATCGTAGCAGCTTTAATATATCAAAGAAGACATCCTTTTTTTTCTTTTCTGCATCTGCTCGATCTATTGGCCCTCGTCGCAGGAATTGTAGCAGCATGGATTCGAGTGGGGAATTTTTTTAACCAAGAAATTTTAGGAAAACCCACTGATGTTCCATGGGCAATTATTTTTGGGCATCCCGCGGATGGAACTTTTCCTGTTCCTCGGCATCCCGTCCAACTTTACGAGTCCTTTTTTTATTTTCTTTTATTTTTTGTGATGTGGGGATTGAAAAAAAAAATCCAAACGTGGAAAGCTGGACGAGCTTGTGGTCTTTTTTTGATCGCTGTTTTTTCGTTTCGAGTTGTCATTGAATTCTTCAAAGAAGAACAAAGCGTGTGGGTTGTAGATTCTTTCTTAACAATGGGCCAATGGCTTTCGCTCCCATTTATTGTATTAGGGCTATTTTTATTTTTCCATTCTTCCATACTCTCCACTAAAAGGAATCCCTGCTAAAATAGTTTCGCGCAGATGGAAAGTTTCGCAAGAGGTTTATTGAGATGAGTCCCTATCCGTCTGGTTAATAGGAAGAAAAGGAAATTCTTTTTGAGCTTTGATTTTCAAAATATCTGAAGGTACTCCTTCGTGCAGCTGCATCCAACGTTTTAGAGAGGCTTGATGGGATCCCACGCGGTACCATTCATATTTTCTTATGAGATCGGCTCTGAGGTGGATAAAAGAAGGTTCCAGTAATGGTGAAGGATACCGATAAAGGTACTGTTCTCTGAGTTGAACGGTGAGAGCAGTATCCGATAAAAGCCGCTTTTTGGTATGCATCTGTCGGACTAAGTGAAGAAGTGGAGTGTCGGGCAGCTCTATGAAACGAAGAGCCAGCTCTCCTTGCGAGCTCCACAGTTCAATCCGGTATTGCCATTCTAAGGAGCTGCCACTTAAAGTGATTTCACGTGCCTTTTGCATAAAGTATGCGGCATGCTTGATCGATCTTCTCCAATGTTGGTAAGGGTGTTGCAGAAGATGATTTTTGGCTTCTTGGAGGAGCTCTTGATAAAAAGGAGTAAAGACAGGGGCTGGGATATTTTTTAAAGAGCTCCAACTCAAAATCTCTAGATCGTGAAGAGAAACACCCATTTTACAAGAAAGGGCTGCTGTTTTAATAGCTTGGATTTGTTCTTCTATGTCTTGGGTGGGATCCTGGACTCTTTGTTCAATCCAGGTGCGTAATTCATAAATTTTTTCACTAGAGAGTGTTTGAAAAAGGGTTGTGTAAGGCAGTAAGGAGCAAGCCCATTGTTGATAGGCTTGATAAACGCTGGAGATGAGATCTTCTTTCGAAGACCTAAACATTTTAAATTTATCATGGAGAGTCTGAGAGAGTTCACGCTGCGAAAGACCCGGATATTCCGTCATTGTGTCTAACATCCATTTAATGATGAGTCGATCTTTTATCTTTAAATTCTTTTTTAAATTCGAAGGAACAAGGTGGTTAAAAGAGGTCCAAATGAGGTCGGTGAGATATTCGATATTCAGTTTTACTCCTTCATAGGTAGCAAGAGATTCTCCGATTTTCAAGGCAAGTTGTTGCGCAAGTAGAAAAGGATGAGAAGGAGTGCTGCCCTGGTTGAGCATTCTCTTCAGGTTTTCTCGGATTAAAAAAGGGAGACTGAGAGATCCATTTTCTGAGAAAGCTTCATTTCTTTCTTTGAGAATTTTCGAAAGATGAGAGACCTTTTCCCACGTTTTTTTTAAGGCAGCCGCTCCTAAATGACACTTGGGAAATTTTTTTCCAAATTCCGGACTGATTTTTTCGAGCAATCTCTGCTGCAATTGGAACGACCATTTTTTGGATCGTTCTAGAAGGTGGGCTTGTTCTTTAATTTTTTTTGAAAGAAAAAGAGAAACATCGGAATAAGGATCTTGGAAAGGAGCAATCTTATCGACGAGCTCATAGCCTTGCATAGGCCTGTCTTACTAAAGCTTTATTTTTACAGCAACTTCGATTTTTTCATAGGCATAAACCATATCTTCCAGGTATATACTAGTTAAAACTTATAAAATTGGAGGATTTATAATGAACCATACGACCATAGCCGGGCATCTTGGCGCCGATCCTGAGGTCCGATTCACTTCGTCTGGGCAGAAAGTGACTACGTTTCGCGTGGCGGCACGCGTGCGACGCAGCACTAAAGACGATACCATTTGGTGGAGAGTTTCCATTTGGGGGGAGCAGTTCGATAAGATGATCCCTTATTTTAAAAAAGGAAGTCCGATTATTGCGATGGGGGAAATGAATAAACCCGAGATTTTCACAGACAGAGATGGAAAGCCTCAGGTTTCAATGAGCTTAACGGCTTATAGTATTTCCTTTAGCCCTTTTGGGCGCCCAGATAGCAATGGGGGTGAGGGACGTGACTCCGAAATGGGGACTGGCGAGGCTTTCGCACATGCTTCCCAGCATGCTTACCAGGGATCTTCCACTGGAGCTGCCCAGGGTCAGGGGAAAGCTATGCCTCCATTTTCAGATGATGAGGTGCCTTTCTGATGCATCTTACAACTGTCTCTAAAATAGCGCAGCGGCCCCAAACCGATTTATTAATTTTGCCCTTTTGGGAAGGGGTTAAAAAAGCAGAGCCCACCTGTCCAATAGAGTCTTTTACAACAGACCTGGAATCTCTTCTACAGACAAATGATTTTAAAGGAAAAAAGGGAGAATATGCTCTCCTTTATCCTGGCAAAAAGAAAGAGAGCCGCTTACTTCTTCTAGGATTTGGCAAAAAGGAAAATGCATCCGATGAAATAGTCCGCCAAGCGGTGGCTTGCGCCATCCAACTTTGCCGAAAAAAGAAATGGACTTCCCTAAGCATTGTGTGCCCTGAAGGGAAAGTATATCATGTTCCAATCACAGAAGGTATTTTACTGACCAATTATGTATATGATGCGCTCAAGCATGATAGCTTGAAAGAAGAAAGCACCGCTTCTCTTAAAAACCTTTGTCTGATTGCCACTTCTAAAAATGTAGAAAAAGAATGTAAACGGACCCAAATTATTGCCGAGGCTGTTAATTTTGCGCGTGATTTAGTGAATGGAAATGCCGATGACATAACACCCCAGAAACTAGCTGAAGTAGCCCAAGAGCTTTGTCGAGAATTAGGCCGAAAAGCAAGTGGTAAGGACTCCCCACTTTTGAAAGCTACCATCTTGGGGAAAAAAGAAATCCTCAAAGCAGGCCTGGGACTTATTTTAGCAGTGAACCGAGCGTCGTTTCGCGATCCGGCCCTGATCATTTTAGAATACCGTGGCAAGCCTTCCTCGAAAGAGTGTACAGCCCTCATTGGTAAAGGAATCACCTACGATACCGGCGGTCTGATTTTAAAACCAAAAGGGAGTATAGAAACCATGAAGGACGACATGTCAGGGGCTGCCGCTGTTTTAGGAACAATCAAGGCGCTCGCAGCTTTAAAAGCTTCCGTCAACGTCATCGGAGTCATTCCCTCCACAGAAAATTCAATTGGCTCTCGCAGTTATAAGCCTGGAGATGTGTATAAAAGCTATAGCGGAAAAATGGTTGAAGTATTTGATACAGACGCAGAAGGACGGCTTGTCCTTGCTGATGCCATCAGCTATGTCCAGGACCACTACTATCTCACGCGGATGATCGATGTGGCAACGTTGACAGGAGGAGCTGTAGTCGCCCTCGGGGAGCATGTTACAGCTCTTTTTTCAAATGATGATGAGCTAGCAAAAAAGTTGCACGACGCAGGCGAAGCGACATTCGAGCGACTTTGGAGATTTCCACTGTATCCTGAGTACAAAGAGGCCCTCAAATCTACCATTGCCGATATCAAGAATGCAGCCGACCGTAAAGCTTCTTCCATTACGGGAGCAATTTTCATCCAAGAGTTTGTCAAAGATGAAATCCCTTGGGCCCATTTGGATATCGCGGGAACAGCTTACTTAAGCGCGCCGCGCCACTACCATTCTACCCCCGCCACCGGCGTAGGGGTCCGTCTTTTAGTTGAGTTTTTCTCCCCCTTGACGACTGCAAAATGATAGACATTCCTCCCAACACACGACAAATCATTGTTGTGACGACCCCTTCCTGGGAGTCATACCAAGGACGCCTTTATCAATTCGAGCAAGAGGTAGATCGCTGGATTTTGCAAAAATCTTCCATCCCCGTTGTCGTAGGAAAAAAGGGAATGGGATGGGGTTTAGGTCTTTCTGTCCCTCTGTCATCCTCCTTCCCTGGGTCATCCCCCTTAAAGTGCGAAGGAGATAACAAAGCTCCAGCAGGTATTTTTACCTTAGGGCCTGCTTTCGGGCACCAAGTATTCAAAACGCCCATGGATTTTCTTCCACTTCATCCAGAAATTGAAGCAGTCAATGATCCTTTGTCTTGTCATTACAATCGTATTGTCAATCGGAAGAAGGTCGCTAAAATAGATTGGACAAGTTCTGAGAAAATGGGTGAGATTGGACTCTATGCGCTGGGCCTTGTAATCCATCATAATTGGGACATACCGCTGCCAGGGGCTGGCTCTGCTATTTTTATGCATCTCTGGAGAGACGAAAAGATAGGGACAGCAGGATGTACAGCAATGAGTTATCAAGATCTGGCTTCTCTTCTCACATGGCTTAATCCTCAAACACATCCTCTTCTTATCCAGATGCCTTTTGAATTTCTCGATAATTTCTGGCAAAAATGTCTCGAAAATTCAAAGTAACTCTCAAAGAAAAAGGGTGGACGCTTCTAGCCTATTTAAGGGAGCAATGTCCCGACGCTCCCTCTGTCAAAAGTCTTAAAAGGGCCATCGAAGAAAAACGGTGTACGATCAATGGACGAGTGGAGACATTTTCTACCCATCGTGTTTCTACAGGTGATGAAGTTGAAATCGAGATCCATAGAGAAAAAAAAGTTGAACTAAAGCTTCATCTTTTGTGGGAAGACGAAGCTTTAATTGCCTATGATAAACCGGCAGGGTGGGTGAGTGATCCCAAAAATTTTGACGGCTATTTGATCCATCGACTTGATAAAGAGACCTCAGGGGTTCTTCTCGTAGCTAAATCTAAACCCGTTCTTGATCAGATGATAGAACTCTTCCGTCAAAGACAGGTGGAAAAGACGTATTGGGCGATTGTGGATGGCGTCGTGAAAGAAAAGCAAGGGAAAATCTTCACACGCCTTGCTCCTAAAAACCATTTTCAAGGACAGACAGTGTATGGCTCAGCCGCTCAAGGAAAGCTTGCTGAAACGCGCTGGATCAAGCTTGCCCAAGCGCCTCAAGTATCTCTTTTAGAGTGTTATCCATTGACGGGGCGTACGCATCAGATTCGAGTTCATTTAAAGGAGATAGGACACCCTATTATCGGAGATTACCAATATACCAAACAATTTAAATGCAGCTATAAGGCTCCCCGGCATCTTTTGCATGCTTTAGCAATTGCATTTCCACATCCTCTTTCAAAGAAAAAATTAACACTTAAAGCTCCTATCCCTCCTGATTTCTTAGCTGCTTTTCAAGCATTCCATTTTAAAGGGGCCCTTTATTTAGGGAGATTGGCAAAATAAGGTTGAATAGTCGGAGGCCTTAAGATATAATTTTATAAATTTTTTTATGGATTTTTTAATTATCAAAACTTCCTCACTCGGCGACATTATTCAAACCTTCCCCGTCGTGGAATACCTGCGGAAAAAAAATCCTACCTGCGCGATAGATTGGGTAGTGGAAGAAGAGTATGCTTCTTTAGTGGAAGCGCATCCTGAGATTCGGCATGTTTATAAAATTGCTTCTCGTCGTTGGAGACGCACCCTTTTTCACTTCAGGAGTTTTCAAGAGTGGACTCAGGCGCTAAGCAGCATGAAAAAAACTGTTTATGATGCGGTTTTTGATCTACAGGGAAATACAAAGTCGGCTGTGTTAACAGGGCTTGTTAAAGCCCCTAAAAAAGTGGGTTTTGGCTGGAAATCGGCTCCTGAGTGGCCTCATTACTTTGTGACAAATGAGAAATTTGAGGTATCGCATGAGCTTCCCATTCAACAAAGGTACCTGTCTATTATAGGACAATTTTTCAAAGATCCCCTTCCTTTTGAGCCCCAGGGAGTGCAGCTCCGATTGAGTGATGAAGAAAGCCAGGATCTTATCTTCTACAAGGGTTTAAGCCCCTCTTCTGTCTCATTTCGGGTGATGGTTGCCTTCTCTTCAAAATGGGATAACAAATGTCTTCCTCTTTCAACTCTTAAAGACTTCCTACATCAAATCTATCTGAAGGAAGATTGTTTTTTTTATTTTACCAGTGGAAATAGTCAAGAAAAAGAGACAGCAAATGCACTTGCAAAGCAGTTCCCCCACAGCTACTCCCTTCCACCCCTCTCATTTCCTTTATGGCAACGGCTTATGAGAGAAATGAATCTTGTTATTTCGGTCGATTCTGCAGCTCTTGCCTTGTGTGGGACTACCTCCACCCCTTCTTTCGGCCTATTTGGCCCTACCCATGCAGAGGTGTATAAACCACGAGGAGAGCACCATCACCATTTTCAAGGAACATGTCCCTACCAGATGGATTTTAAAGCCCGGTGTCCTCGACTCCGCAGTTGTAAAACAGGGGCCTGTCTAAAAAGGGCAGATGCAGGTGCAATTTTTAAAAGATATTGCTCAAAAGAGGGCAAATGATTTGTTGATGTGTGCGGAGGCTCTAAACTATCTTTCTCATCAACTTAAAGTTTTAACAAAAGCGACTAAATTGCTAAGATACCATTTATCAAAATATATATGAAAAAAACATTTCTCTATCTGAGTCTGACGACGCTCTCTTTGCATGCAATTAATGATGATGGGACGTTGACTAACGCCTTTACCTTGACAGGGGATTTTGCCTATTTCAAGCGAGAACAGGGGCATCATCATAAACTCATTATTGATAACTCTACGACCGATTGCAACTGTCATTTTCCCAGTTGTCAAACCAGAAAACTCATTCACGATTTTCCTTTTGAGCCTGGCTTTAAGGTGACGGTGACATATACCACTGATTATTCTATCTGGGATTTTTCTTATTTATGGCTGAACACTTGGGAGAAAGAGTGTTACCGTAACCATCCAGGTGCGCTCATTTTCTCTGTTAAAAATCCCAGTATCACCCAGGATTTTGATGGGGCCGATCACGGAAGTGCCACCTACACTGCGAGTTTGCAAAATTGCGAGCTGAATTATTTTCGTTATACAGCTCCTCGGCATACCGACTATTTTTCAACGGCTTATGTGCTAGGTCTTAGATATATCAGTTTGAAAGAAGCTTTGGATGTCTCCTTTACGAAAAACTCGAACAAAAGTTCTTACAAAGTACACACGACCAATCATATTCCTACTCTTCAAGTAGGGGGACTTTTGGCTTGGAATTCTTCGCACACCTTTACGTGGGATTTGATGGGAACTGTAGGGATAGGTTTCGATGCGGGAGAGCAAAAAACCTTCCTAGGAGACCTGAATAATACAATGACAGTGCGCGACTATGAAAAAACAGGCTTTTCAACCCCTTTTATAGGTGCAGCAGCCCTACGCGCGACTTATCAACCTGTATCCTATTTCAATATGCATGCAGCTTATCAGTTTATCTATTTAACGGGAGTCGTTTTAGCTCCAGATCAATTGGTCAAAAGTAGCTCCAATAAGCGTGTTTATCGGGCTATTGGGGCGCCTCTATACCATGGACTTACAGCGGGTCTTTCTTGGAGTTTTTAAAGGGGACTTACAGCAGGTCTTTCTTGGAGTTTTTAAAGGAAATAATAGAAAGCTGGAGATGGCCTGCAACAGAAAAGGACGTCTTTAAGGCTGCTACCTTCCGGTCCTGACCTGGTTCAAACAATTTCTTTTACAAGGTCCCCAGCACCTTTATTATAGCCGATATAATAAGTTTTTTCCCAACATTTAAAAAACCAATGTTTTGCACATTCGACCTCTTACTTAAGCTAAAGGTTCATCGCTTTTGAAGAAAGGAGTACCCTTGCCCTTCTTATTTTAGCTTCTCAAAGCGGGTCTCCGGGAAAAAAGCACTTAAAATTTGAGGAGCTTTTTCCCCTCTTTCGGCCATGACTTTAGCGCTATACAAGCATAGACCAACGCCCGGTCCTTCGCCAAAACCGGTGAAAACAATGGTATCTCCTTTCACTTGAACTTTAAAGTCGTTGCTAGGGAGTCTATTTTTCCCCACCATTTTTTGGAATGTTGAAAAGTCATAATCTTTCACTTCCCCATCGCCGGAGACTTTCACTGCATACACTTTCTCAGACTGGGGAGTAAGATAAAGGTCAACCGCTGTAACCTTAGAAAGATTGGAGGCATGAGCAAGGTCTGTCTTAGGTAAAGAGTGGGTCCATGCGTGGTGGCTACGATCCTTTAAAGCAATGGGGGCTTGGACACCTGGAGGAGTGCTAATGGCTTTTCTGAAAATAGCAGCAAAATCGACCGTGCTACCTGCACTATTTTGAGTCCACTTTGCAGCAAAAGGAGCATCGCGGTAGGTCAAAATAGCGTGATAAGTCGCATCCACGGCCCGCTCCACATGAGGCTTAGGAAGGTGGGCAGCGCCCCGGTATCCTACTTCATCGGCCGTTACATGCCAAAACGCATGCTTATTCCGCTGAGCCACAAAGTAGGCATTGGTCCGGGCAACAATGGAAATAGCACTCATGACTTCATCGTGAAGAGGGGAGGGGAATTCAGCGGAAAGGGTCGATTTGAGATAGTTTTCTACGTCGACTTCGTTAATTACATTAAATTTTCCATTATTGAGATAGATTTCAATACAACCGCGGTATTGGATTCCATTGACGAGAATCGAGCTTTGAGAATCTCCTGGTACAAATCGGAGCTGGTGAGATCCCTTAAACTTTTCTCCCCACTCAATTCCATACGCTTCTGCTTTCACAGGATATCGTTTGCTTAAAATTCCCCAATCGATTTGGGTCCCATCTAGTGGATTATAAATATAATGGCGTCCTTTAACTTCTAGAGTCAGTTCTGGAACTTGTTTTGAGAGCAGAACTTTTAAAGTCATGGGTTTTGATTTCTGTGAAAAATCGGTATTTTGTGGAAGCGCGTGGAGAGATGCAACCATACTGAGCATTCCTCCTACAACTGTCATTAAATGTCTCAAAAACATTGTTTATTCTCCTTGATTAAATTTTACAGGAAGAGACCTCCCTAAATGGGTGTAAGCAAGCCGTGTAACCTCTCGTCCACGAGGGGTCCTTTTTAAAAATCCTTGAAGAATTAAGTAAGGTTCATAAACTTCAGCGAGAGTTTCGGCTTCTTCTCCAATAGCCACGGCAAGAGTTTGAACTCCCACAGGTCCCCCTTCATGGTGATCGATCATGATAGAAAGCAGTTTCTTATCCATTTCATCGAGACCTCTGTGATCGATCGATAGCATTTCTAAAGCAGAACGGGCTGTTGAAAGATCAATTTGGTGGATCTTATGCGTAAGGGCGTAGTCTCGAACCCACCGCAATAAGTTATTGGCAATGCGGGGGGTGCCTCGGGAACGGAGTGCAATTTCGTGGGCGGCATCTGTCTCCAGCAAAATACCTAAAAGCGTAGAAGAGCGGAGTAAAATTTTTTCTAAAACTTTGGGTTCATAGAAATCGAGCCGAGAGGAGAAAGAAAAACGAGAGCGAAGAGGGGAGGAGAGAAGGCCTACACGGGTGGTTGCTCCTACAAGAGTAAACCGATTAAGTTTTACTTGAACAGATCTGGAGGCAGGCCCACTATCAATGAGAAGATCTAAGGAAAAATCTTCCATTGCAGGATAGAGATATTCTTCAATGGTCTTAGAAAGCCTGTGAATTTCATCGATAAATAAAATATCGCCCTCTTTTAAATTTGTCAAAAGACCTGCAAGATCTCCTGCTTTTTCTATCACAGGCCCTGAAGTGATTGTCAGATGGCTTCCCATTGTTTTGGAAATCAGATGAGCAAGGGTTGTTTTACCCACACCTGGAGGCCCATGGAATAAAATGTGTCCGAGCGGTTCTTTGCGTGTTTGAGCAGCGTACATTAAAATGCCGAGTCTTTCACGGACCGCTTCTTGGCCCAAAAACTCCACTAGAGTTTGAGGACGGAGAGATGTTTCTAATTTTTCATCGGGTTTGGTCCACGACGATTCAACAAATTTACCTTTAACCATGAAGTTTATATTTAGCTGGTTGAGTATCACTCTAGCAAAATAGGAATTGGGGAGCTATAGAAAATCAATCCGTAAAAATGATTGGACATTTGATGAGGACTGATACTACTATCGTGGTAGTAGGTGAAAGCATGACGATCAAGTCAGACAAATGGATTCGTGAAATGGCCCTGAAGCATGGAATGATCGAGCCCTTTGTGGATGGCCAAGTCCGGTATTGTGAAGGAGAAAGGGTCATTAGTTATGGCCTTTCAAGCTATGGATATGATCTGAGGGTGGCCCACGAGTTCAAAGTTTTTACCAACATCAATAATTCCATGGTCGACCCTAAAAATTTTCGCGATGATGCATTTGTTCACGTTGAAGGAAATTATTGCATCGTTCCTCCGAATTCGTTTGCCTTAGCCCGCAGCGTGGAATATTTTAGAATTCCTCGAGATATTCTCACTATTTGTCTAGGGAAATCAACCTATGCTCGCTGTGGAATTATTGTGAATGTAACCCCCTTTGAACCCGAATGGGAAGGATTTGTAACCCTTGAGATTTCTAATACCACGCCACTTCCTGCCAAGGTATATGCAAATGAAGGTCTTGCGCAAGTTATTTTCTACCAGGCTGCCGAGGTGTGTGAAACCTCTTATGCCGATCGAGGTGGAAAGTATATGAATCAGACGCATATCACGCTTCCTATTGCATAATAGACCGCTTCCTTAAGCTAAAGGTCTATTAAACGACTCATAATAAATCACTTAATTCTTGAACCTTAATGTTTCGGTTATTTAACATGTCGGTTGAGTAGTCGAAATGAAAGTTTCAAGCTCGAACTAGGATATTTTTCTTCGCAAATAAAATGAGATCATTACAATCAGGGTTAGTATGGGACACGTAGGTAAAACTTCCTCGGGGACGAAACCTTGGACAGAACAGTGGGGGTGGTTTTTTTTAGTAGTGGGCGTTTTTGTCCTTCTTTACTTCTATAGTATAAGGGAGAAAAGCCGTTCCTATCATGAGACATGGGTTAAGCTTAAAGAATTAGAAAAAGAGAAAGATGAAGCTCTTAAAATGCAGGCCGATTTACAACTGCAAATTCAAAGCCAATCGGATCCTGCTTGGGTAGAAATGGTCTTAAAGCGTAATCTAGGGATGGTAGGAGAAGGAGAAGTGAAAGTTTATTTTCATAGTGAATAATTCTTCTGGGAAAAGACTATGGTAACACTCATCATTCTCCTTTTCATTCTTTTATTTTTTTCAGGCTTTTTTTCGGCTTCAGAGACGTCCCTCTTTTCTCTTTCCACCTTAAAAGTCAAAGCATATAAAACCGATGTAGATTCTCGAAGGCGCTTGGTGGCCGATCTTCTTTCATCTCCCCGCGATTTGCTTGTTTCAATCATCATGATCAATATTGCTATCAATATTCTTATTCAAAATGTCTCTTCTTCTCTTTTTGGGGAGAAATCCAATTGGCTCTTAAATGTGGGTGTTCCGTTGGTGCTTACCCTGATCTTAGGAGAGGTAGTCCCTAAATCGATTGGCCTGGTTAATAACGCGTGGATTTCTTATCGGGTCGCTCCTGTCATGAATTTTTTACAAAAACTCTTAGCTCCTATTCGTAAGGCTCTTGTGGCAGTCACAAATGTTATTTCAAGAATTTTCTTTTTTTTCCTTAGAAAAGAGGAAGAAATTTCCATCGATGAATTGCAACATGCCCTTAGGACGTCTCGACAATATGGTGTTCTTCAGGCTGAAGAGGCTGAGCTGATTCGAGGGTATTTAGCTCTGCAGGAGTCGACAGTCAAAGAGCGCATGAGACCGCGCGAAGAAGTCCTCTATTTTAACTTAGATGAGCCACTTTCTCGTCTAGTGCATCTTTTTGTCGATCAAGAATGCTCTAGAATCCCTGTTTGTAAAGAAGGGCTCGATCAAATTATAGGTGTGATGACAAGCCGCCAATTTTTTCTTCACCGTGAATCTATTGCATCTTCAAGTGATTTGAAAAAAGTTCTAGAGAAACCTTTTTTTGTACCCGAGACTGTAGCTGCCAAAGTCTTGCTTAGACAATTTTATGATCGGCAAGAATCGTTTGCAATTGTCGTTGATGAATATGGATCGGTCTCAGGCATCGTGGCGTTAGAAGATTTAGTAGAGGCTGTCATCGGAGAGATTTCAGACAGACGGGATGAGAAAAACTTATATACCCTCTCAGGAGATGATGTCATTATTGCAAGTGGTAAAATGGAGCTTTTAGATTTGGAGAAAATTTTTGATCTTCCCTTTGTATCAAAAAACAACATGGTCACCGTAGGAGGCTATCTAACCGAAAAAATGGGAGATATTCCTAAAAGCGGAAGTAAACTCATCACTGATGATTGCCTCTTTCATGTGCTGGCAGCAGATCCTACTCGTGTGCGGCGGGTCTATATCAGAAGGATGAAGAAAAAACGATGAAAGATTCCTGGGAATTTCTTATCCTACTGATTCTTATTTGCGTGGTGATCCAAGGTTTTTTTGCCATGGTGGAAATGGCTTGCGTCTCTTTCAACAAAGTGCGACTTCAATACTATGTAAGTAAGGGAAATAAAAGAGCCATCTGGCTCAATGACCTGCTGCACCATCCAGGTCGTTTGTTTGGAACGGCCTTGATCTGCATTAACACGGCTTTGCAACTGGGTTCAGAAGCGTCACGCCGTCTATATGAAAGTTTAAATCTCAACCCCGATCTGGCTCCTCTGACACAAGTGATCATTGTTTTAATCTTTGCTGAAATCGCTCCTTTATTTGCGGGTCGTCGGTATGCAGAACATGCAGCTATGATTGGAGTTCCCGTTCTTTATGCTGTTTCATATGTGTTAAAACCGATTATTTGGCTCTTTGATGGATTTTGCCGGATTGTGCATCGAGTTATTGGTTCCTCAGAAAAGGCAGGACTCTATTTAAGTCGGGAAGAGTTGCAAAAGATCTTTGAGCAAAAGGATGAAGAAGAGTTTAACACTATCTCAGTCCAGATTTTCGCTTTGCGTAATATGACAGCCAAAGACCTCATGCACCCTTTATCTAAAATTCAAATGATTCCTTCCATTTGCACTATTTCAGAAATGCGTACCCTGCTTTTTTATAATTATTCTCCTTTTGTTCCCATCTATAATAAAAGTCCAGAAAATATCATTGCAATCGCATATCCTAGAGATCTTTTGCGCCTGCCCGAGGCAAAAAAGGTGCGAGAACATGCTCGAGCCCCTTGGTTCATTACCGAAAAAGATTCTATTTTAACGATTCTGCGCCAATTTAGACGCAATAATGAAAGTGTTGCGATTGTGCTGGATGAAAAGGGACTTGCTCGTGGCATTTTAACCCTAGATGAAATCATTGATGAAATCTTTGGTCTTACCGATTCCTGGATGTCATTTGAAGAAATGGTTCCCCGTTCCCACCATGTCGTGGTAGATCGTACCTTTCCCGGAGATCAGAAGATCTCCGATTTTAATCAAACCTATAAAATTCATCTCGATTCCCACGGGATGGAAACTTTAGAAGAACTCATGACCCATCTTCTGGGTCACGTTCCCTCAGAAGGAGAATCTATTCGGATTGATCAATTTGAACTCACTGTCGAAGAATCAACGCTTCTAGGACCTAAGACCATCGCTATCCGCACCATTTACTAGACTTCTTGTGTAATGAGACCTTTAGTTACACAAGAGGTCGAATGATCTGAGAAATCAAGTCGATGGTAAGATCGATATCTTGTTGGGTGGTAAAGCGGCTTAAGGAAAAGCGGATACTAGAGGCTGCAAGTTTGGGAGGGATACCCATTTGGAGTAGAATGGGGGACGGCTCCAAACCTCCTGAGCTGCAAGCAGATCCATGGCTTGCGGCCACTCCTGCAAGATCGAGCTGGATGAGAAGGGTTTCCCCGTCAATACCTGGAAAACCGATGTGAGCTGTGTTGCAGATACGAGGTCCTTGTCCGTGTACCACGATATTTCCTACCACGCGGGAGATGCCTTCAATGAGTCTATCGCGCAATTTTTGCATTTTTTCAGTGGCTTGAGGTAGGATGTTTGCGATAAGCTCCACCGCTTTTGCAAAGCCTACAATTCCCGGAATATTTTCTGTCCCCCCCCGACGGCCATGCTCTTGAGATCCTCCAGTGATAAGAGGGGGAAGTTTATAATGCGATCGAAGAAGTGCAAGGCCTACTCCTTGCGGCCCATGAATTTTGTGGGAGGAAAAAGCCATGCCACTCACCCCGCGGGGGATATGAAACAGCTCTTTTCCCAGAAGCTGCACGCCATCTACCACGAAAGGGATATCATGTTTTTCTGCAATCGACGCCAGAGCGGCAACGTTGCTTTTAACGCCCGTCGTGTTATTAACAGCCATGAGCACTATGAGCTTGGTGTGGGGGATAATAGCAGCTTCTAATTCCTCGGGCCTTATGGCCCCCCAAAGCCCTGCCTTTAGGTAAGTGACAGAAGCTCCGAGCCTTTCCAGATCCGCTAGCGTCATACGCACAGCGGGATGCTCAACGTTGGAGCTAATGATATGAGATCCAGGACTCAGAGCATAAAAACCGCGGATGAGATAATTGAGCGCTTCCGTAGCTCCGGAGGTAAAAATCAACTCGCTTGGTTTTACGTGTAATATGTGGGCAATGGTATCTCGAGAACGAGTCAGTGCTCGTTTGGCTTCTTGTCCAAAATAATGCATACTGGAAGGGTTCAATGGAATAGAAGTAAGCATTTCCTGGATTGCTTGAGCGACCTGCGGATCCAGCCCTGTGGTTCCATTATTATCTAAATAAATTTTTTTCATTCGTTATCTATCTTTACAAGAAGAAGCGTGATATTATCGTGCCCTCCACTTTTTTTTGCTGCTTCAATCAGTTCTAGCGCTGTTTCTTTCAGGCAAGAAGATTGCCTGAAAATAGCTTCGATTTGTTTATCGGTTAATGCATCATGCAGACCATCGCTACAGAGCAGGTAGATGTCCCCCTTTTCGTAGGGAATTGCAAGAAGCTCAGGTTCAATAGCAGGAGAAATGCCAAGTGCCCTTGTCAAAATATGTTTAACAGAGCGTCCTTTGGAAGGCATTTGTTGCTGAAGAGAGTGGTCGGTTGTAAGCAGTTTAATCTCTTGTCTATAAAGGTAAATGCGGCTATCTCCCACATGTCCAATGATGGCCTTATTTTCTAAGAGCAGTAGGCAGCATAAAGTGGTGCCCATTCCATGGAGGTCAGGATGATCTTTTCCTAAGCTTCGAATCCATGAATTAGCAGAAATAAAACTTTCTCCCAGGTATCTTTTAGCAGAAGAGACTGAAGGAGGTCTCGGGCTTCTAAAGTATTTATCGACTGCATCACAAAAATGAAGGACTGCCTCCTTAGCTGCGACTTCTCCAGCCAGGTGACCGCCCATTCCATCGGCGAGAACATAAAAATGATTATCGGGAAGCTCTGCCCAGATATCTTCGTTGTTTCTCCTTGAAAGCCCGATATCCGAAACGCCAAAGGTTTCTATAGAAGGGATCATACTATTCATTATATAGAGCACTTATACATAGTCAATAATGGTTTTAAAAACTCGGATGTTCAATCGGGTCCACGCGGTCGCCTTGTGGATGGGAATGGCAGAACATCTCGACTTCTCTCGAATCTATCTTTTATTTTAGGCACTACATTTTCGTAATGTACCCGTCTCTTTTCAAGTTAAAGACTCCATAGATGTGTATGATTATTTTTATTAACAGGGCCTTAGGGATAAAAAACCCAACTACCTTAAAGCTGATTGGACTTACAGGTAATTGGGCTTTTTTTAGGAAAATCTGTTTACTTAACGACAATCACTCCAATGGTTGTTGAAGCATCAGGCTCTTGCCCTTGAGCATCTGCCCACGCTTGTAAAGCCTCGGATTCTAGAAAGCTCTCAACCACTCTAAAGCGAATTTGATAAATACCTTTGGCTTCTGGAGCTGTCAGGATGAACTTCTCCTTGCTATCTCCAGCAGAAGCCCCTAGATAATTACAAACGGTAACTTGAGGGCCGACTCCTTTAATTCCAATTAAAACACGGTAGAATGAAAGGGAATTGCATTTTTGCGGATCCAAATGGCAGTGAAGAATCCCTTCAATCTTTTCTCCTGGCTGAACCGCCGCTGCTCTGGAATGGCCGTTCAGTTTCAAATGAGAAAGAGTTGCTACTCCTGAAGTTGCATGATCTTGGATAATTCCTTTCCAAGAGTAATTGTCCAAATATTCTTGAACAGCTTTAATATCTCCTGAAATGTTATCAACTTCCTTTTTAAGGAAGTCTGACGCTTCTTCAATCCCTTTCTTGATTTTGTCCTTGATATCCTTCGCTTGAAGTTGCGCGGGAATTACGAATAGAGAAGATACAAATACAACTAACGAAATCCAAAATTTAAAGTGATTGTTTTTCATAAAAACACTCCTTTTTTAGTTTGAAAATTACCTGTCATTTCTCTAGTGCCCTGTTAAGAAAATAATAGTTATAAAACCACGCTAAATTTCTTTTTTTGCTTGTTATTAGAACTATTATTTTCTTAACAGAGCACTAGTTCTTTATCTTGTAAATATACCTCCTACAAAGTACAGCTTCAATTCTTGATTAATCGCTCTTTTTACGCAATTAAATATTGTAAATTTAGCTGGCTAGGTTCATAGATCAAAGTAGATGATTCAGTATTATTATAAGACAGTCCGGGACGAAGAGTTTCAGCTTATGCCTGAAATGCGGGAAGGTTGTTGGATCCATGTCGAAGAGGCCACCAGCGACGAGATCAGCATTCTTGCAGACCATCTCGGCTTGGAGGTCACCGACTTGCAAGACTGCTTAGATAAATATGAAGTTCCACGTGTAGAGAAAATCCAAGGAACTGTCTTAATTTTTACACGCCATCCGACCGAATATGAGACGGGTCTTTACACCTCTACTCTCACCATTATCTTAGCTCCACATTACATTGCCACGATCTCCCCTCACCAGAGTCATCTCGTCCGCAATTTTATTCTCCAAAAAAATAAACATTCTACTCTGCAAAAGTCTAAACTTCTCGTTTCCCTCCTCTTAAAGATTACACAAGAATTCAATGTTCATATTCGACGCGTCAGAAATAACGTTTTAAGACAAGAAAAAGAGATTATTTCTATCGATAGCGAAGATATCACAGCACTGACAAAAAACGAGGAGATCTTGAATCAGTATATGTCTGCACTTCTCCCTTTACGAAGCGTGCTAGAAGCCATTACCTCCGGCAAGTACACTAACTTATATGAAAAAGACCACGATCTCTTAGACGACCTTTTAAACGCGGTCCGTCAATCTGAAGACTTGGGTAATATAAGTTTGAAAAGCATTCGCTCCCTGAGAGATTCCTACCAGATTATTTTCACTAATAATCTTCACAAAACAATCAAGCTCTTAACAGCCCTGACTATTTTGTTTAATATCCCCACCATGATCGCAAGCCTCTATGGGATGAATGTCCAACTCCCTTTTGCCTATCACCCCTGGGCATTTCTCTACATCATAGGCGCTACGCTCGTTTTCGTAATGCTAGCTGTGATTTACTTCCAACGCAAACGGTGGCTATGAGAGGCACTCTTTCGAAACCTGCTTTCCTTGAAAAAAGCAGAGGCAAGAGGGCTAATCTCTCGCTCTCTAAAGCAGAAGTCCTGCTGGTTGCTCTAAGAAGCGCTGGAGGGTTTTAAGAAAAAGCGAAGCAGCCACACCATCGATCACCCGGTGATCACCTGAGAGGGTTAAGGTCATGAGCTTGCCCGGAATGAGGTGCCCTTCCTGGACAACAGGTTTGTCAAGGATAGCACTCACAGCTAGTATGGCTGCTTGGGGGGGATTAATTACAGCACTGAACTCCGATACGCCATACATGCCAAGGTTCGAAATAGTGAACGACCCACCCACATATTCTTCGCGCCCTAGTTTCCCTTCTTGGGCTTTATGAGCTAGCATTTTAACTTCTTGAGAGATCTCCCCTAGGTTTTTATAATCCGCATGCCGGATAATGGGTGTAATAAGCCCATCCGGAATTGAAACGGCCACGGAAATATCAATGGTTTTGTAACGGATAATCTTATTCTGCTCTGAATCAAACCCGCTGTTAATCTCTGGATGCTCGCGTAGAGCAAGCGCTGTGGCACGCATTACCAAATCGTTGACAGAGACCCGAAGTCCCAGGGTTTTGAGCTGTTCCCGCATATCTAAAAGTTTTTCACATCGCATCTCCATACTAATATAAAAATGGGGGATAAAGGTTTTAGAGGCTTGAAGCCTCGTAGCAATGGTCTTTCGCATGGGGGTGAGTGCTTCTTCTTCAAAGGACCCTGGAGCAATAGGGGGCGCTTCATGCCTACCAAAAGTAACAGGCAAATCGGGTTGACCTAGATCTAAATCACGGCTGACAATCCGACGACCCGGTCCACTTCCTTTGACAGTGGTCAAATCTATTCCTTTTTCTTTAGCAAGTTTTTTGGCAAGTGGAGATGCAGGCATATGGGCCTCTGTAGCAGCAGTTACCTGTCTAAAATGATAGTTTTGTAGAGGGGGCTCTGGCTTGAAAGCAGGTTGAGCAAAGTTGCTGCCGGAAGAGGCCAAAGCGGGGGCTCGAGGGGCTTCTTGAGACGCTATCCCTGTAGATTTAGTCAACTTCGGAATCTGTAGTGTAACTTCTTTTTGGGGGGGTGCCCCCTCTGGTTGGTACCCTTCAATGCTCTCATCTTTTTTATCCGTGAAGATTGCAACTGCTTGATTGACAATAGCCGATTCACCATCCTTGACGAGGATTTTCCGCAGATAGCCGCTGTCGAGGGCTGCATGTTCAACAGTTGCTTTATCGGTGGCTACTTCGAAGAGGACTTCTCCTGCTTTCACACAATCCCCCTCTTTTTTATGCCATTTTGCAATAGTTCCTTCTTCCATTGTAGGGGAAAGTTTTGGCATGGTGAGTGTAAATGGCATATCAATTCCTAATTAAAGGTTTAATGTCTCCCTAATAGCTTGCTTAATCTTGGCGGGGGTTGGCATGGTCTCTATTTCTAAGGCTTTAGAGTAGGGCATCGGCGTTTCGTATTGTGTCACACGCTTAATAGGCGCGTCAAGAAAATCAAAACAATGTTCTTGAATCTCAAAACCCACTTCGGCACAAATACCTGTAAAAATATGCCCTTCCTCAACGAGGACTGCATGGTGCGTTTTTCTGACAGAGCTTGCAATGGTTGTGATATCAAGGGGTTTAATAGTGCGCAAATCGATGAGCTCAACACGGATCCCTTCGACCCCTAATTCTTCAACCACCTTTTTGCATAAAAGAACCATCCGGCTATGCGCTACAAGCGTTAGATGATCTCCCTCTGCGATAACGTTTGCCTTCCCGATAGGAACTAAGTATTCTTCATTGGGAATTTCCATTTTATCGTTATAGGAAAGCTCGTTTTCTAAAAACAAGACAGGATTGTTATTGCGGATGGCAGACTTAAGAAGTCCCTTAGCATCATACGGATTGCTGGGAGCAATCACAATAAGTCCCGGGAGATTTCCATAGATTGCCTCCACACAATGGGAGTGCTGGGAAGAGACTTGGGCAGCTGCTCCATTAGGGCCTCGAAAAACAATCGGAACAGAGAATCGATTGCCCGACATATAATACATTTTAGCGGCGTTCGAGATAATTTGATCAGCGGCTACAAAGGAAAAGTTAAAACTCATGAATTCGACAACAGGTCGAAGACCTGTCATCGCTGCACCAATGGCGAGCCCTGCAAAGCCTTCTTCTGCAATCGGAGTATCAATGACCCGCTCAGGACCCCATTTATCAAGCATGCCTTTGGTGACTTTATAGGCTCCGTTATATTCAGCCACTTCTTCTCCAAGGATAAAGACACGAGCATCTCTTGCCATTTCCTCATCCAGAGCTTGCCTTAATGCTTCGCGCATTTCTACAATTTGAACTTGAGTCATGGCGCAAACACATCCTTTTCTAGGGTAAGGGGATTAGGCCAGGGACTTTCATCAGCAAATTTGAGAGACTCGAGAATGTTATTTTTTTGTTCTTTATCCCATGCTTCATACTCCTCATCCGAGAGCATTTTCTCATTCTTCAGTGTATGAAAAAACTTTAAGATCGGATCTGATTCCATGCATTTTGCAAGGAGATCTTTAGAACGGTAAAGAGCGGGATCGGAAATAGAGTGGCCTCTAAAGCGCTCTGTCACCACTTCTACAAGCACAGGTCTTGAAGTCGCTTGAACTTCTTCAAAAATATGAGAGAAGCCAGCATAACAGTTTAGATAATCCATTCCATCCAAGGTATAGGCTTTCATATCGTAGGAGACTGCTTGTTTCTCAGCGATGGGTTGAGCGGCAATGGCTCGACTTACAGCGGTTCCCATCCCCCACTTATTGTTCTCGATCACATAGATACAAGGAAGGTTCCACAAAGATGCAATATTAAGGGATTCATGGAAAGAACCTTGAGCGACTGCTCCATCTCCTAAAAAACAGATCGCCACCCCCTTTTTCTTAAGGTATTTCATTGAAAAAGCAGCTCCTGTCGCAACCGGTACTTGACCCGCTACAATTCCAAATCCCCCTAGTAAACGATCCGTATAAAAGTGCATGGAACCGCCGCGCCCTTTAGCATTTCCTGTTGAGCGTCCAAATAGTTCTGCCATCAGTTCATGGGGAGTTGCGCCCAAAAGAAGGGCCAATGCATGACACCGGTATGAAGTAATCCACCACTGCTCTTTGCCCATGACGTCGACAGCACTCGTTTGAATTGCCTCTTGACCCATGTAGGAGTGGAAAAACCCCCCAATCTTTCCTTGAAGATAGGCCCCTTCTGCTCGGATTTCAAAATTCCGGACAAGCAGCATCTGCTTCAAGCTCTGTAAAAGCTTCTCTTTTCCAAGCTTTTTGATCACCCCTGAGGGATCCGATTTAAAAAAATGGTATTCAATTTTTTTCTGTTTCATCTTACAATCAAAAAATAATCCATTGGATAAAATATTTCACCATCAAAAGATGGAAGGCATCGGACTTGTTCGCATAGGGCCAGGCAGGGCATTGGGATTATTGGTAACAGGAACTGTTGAAATCTCCCCCTCTGCAGGAGCGACTCGGTAGCAGCTAGAGAGCGCTAAGCAACTGACTAAAAAGATCATAAATTTAATATGCATGAAAATAAGTATAGGGAGTTTTCTTCATTCTTTCAATAGACATAAGATAATTTCACAGGGCCGTTTCACAATTTTTTTAGTTGACATTCATGCTACCAGATAGCAGATGCTAACCTCCCTACTAGGAGGCTGTTCTAGGAGGCTGTATGAATATTTTTAACAACGACAGTATTCATGAAGACGAGCTTTTCGAAGAAGTCATAGAGGTCTTTAAGAAGATTAAAGACCCAAGGTAAAAAAGAAAAACCAATCATAACTTGGTTGAAGTTTTTTTATCATTGTCTCCGCCATGCTAACAGGTGCCAACTCTC
>DAIDHO010000008.1 GCA_027459675.1 Parachlamydiales bacterium
GCAGCATGTATCTCAGTCACATGCCGAATGGCACTGACGTTAATTTCAACACCGTGGTGTTCTTTCATTCGAGCAGATGCCAATTGGAACGACTCTTCAACCCCAAAATCGGTCATCAGCCTTTGGCACCTTTTAGAGTAACCTCGGTTCGTAACCTTTGTTGTCTCCTCAAACGGGTTCACCCGTTTCCCTGGAATTAAACGCTTTTTCTTGACCCTAAAACACTGCTCTTGAACCTCGATTGTTCCTAACGACGTATACCACCGGACTTTTTTTTCCCGTGCAAATGGTTTTGGGTTTGATTTTGGGCTTCTTCTGTTGCTTGGTCACTCTTCTTTTGAGACCACTCTTCCAAAATCAATTTTCCTGTCTTTTGAATCACCTGAACGACAGCTTCTTCAGCTTCATCTCCATTATCCAATTTTCCTAGAGGAGAATGGGAGATATCGATCATCTCAAGAAAACATTTCTCCAACTCTGGGTTATCTCGAAGGGCTTCTAAAATTTTTTGCTCTCTTTCATTTTGAGCTTGAATCTGTGGCATAAATTCTTACCTGGGTTATTTGTTAAGGGCTTCTTTTATGCCAAGTTAACTTTTTCCTGTGTACGACTTTTAATTACACCCCTTTTAGTCAGGTTTAATGACAATAATTTTTCCTTCCTTTAACATCTACAAAGACGTATTTATCCTGATCCGCATCTCTTAAAAAAGATATTTTAAGCCCAGGTGGTGGAATTGGTAGACACAACAGATTTAGGTTCTGTTACCCACAAGGTGTGTAGGTTCGAGTCCTATCTTGGGCACATCCCCGGAAACATTTTCAGCAATGAAAACGTTTCCGTTTTTTCCTTAGACCTCGTGCTTAAGCTAAAGTCCATAAAATCGACTGGACTTTAGCTTAAGCACGAGGTCTAAGGAAGCAAAAAGGGGGAAGTTAAAATGGGATCAATTTTGAATATTGTTTTTCTTATTTGATTTCTGGAGGGTGGGAATTAAATTAGTTAAAAAAATTGCTAATATACAGCTTACTAAAAGAAATACGAAGGTCGCCTCGTACCCACCTAGGAAGGCGTTTTTAATCCACGATAGGATGGGGGTATCAGTCTCTAATATCCCCTCTAAAGCAGCAGGATTAGAAAGAAGAGAATCGAAATTTGCTTCCCTTGTGACGTCTTCAAGCCTAGAGCGGATTAGAGATAGGCGAGACTGTAGGTGATGGTACTGGATTATCCGAAAAACAACACCCGCAAGCGCTAGAGAAAGAACAGCTCCTAATTCCTGAAATGTGGTGAACATCCCAGACGCAATACCAGCTATATGATGGGGAATTGAAGAAAGCGCATTTGAGATCGAGGGGCTCCACGTCAAGACCCATCCCAACCCGATTGCAAGGCAGCTAGCGCCCAAAGTCCAGTTGCTTGGAATCATAAAAGCTTGGAGAAAAAAACCTATTAAGAAAAGAGTATAACCTGCAAGCATCAGAGGCTTGGCTCCCCACTTATGATACCATGCCCCTACGGTCACGGAGAAAAAAGCGACAGGGAGTGTGATGAGAAGAAGATACAACCCTGTTGCAAGGGCAGAAAATCCAAGCATGTTTTGAAGGTAAAGAGGAATAGTAAAGACTGAAACCCAAATAAAGCCTAGGGTGCATCCGTTGGGAATTGCGCTAAAAAGAAAAGAGCGATTGGAGAAGAGATCAGGTCGGAAGAGGGGGATTTTTGTTCTTCTTTCTAGTACAATAAAAGCAACTAAACTTATCGAGCAGAGACCAAAAAGGAGAATGATAGCAGATGAGCTCCATCCCCAATAAGGGCCCTGCATAATACCCATGATAAGAGATCCAACAATGAGAGCAAGAAGCCCAACCCCTCTCCAGTCGCAACGAGGCTTATGGAATTCCTTTTCTTGACTCACAAAAAAATAGACGATAACAAGAGCCGCAATAATGAGCGGAATATTGATCCAATAGATCCAATGCCAATTGAGCCAATTAAGAATTAAACCGCTGACCAATGGACCACAAGCAAGGGATACCGAGGCAAAGATGGACCATAGTGCCACAGCTTTTCCTTTTTGATGTTCAGGGAATTGATGGACAAGGAGAGCCTGCGAAAGAGGCAAGATCATAGATCCGGCAAGCCCAAAGAGTCCCATACAGGCAATGAGAAATTCAATGCGGGTGGCAAAACCTCCCATTACAGAGGCAAAAAAAGCAATCATGAGACCCCAAAGGAAGATTTTTTTTCGTCCATATGCATCTCCTAATTTTCCCATTGTCAAGAGAGGTACACATAGAAAAATACCAAAACAGTTCATCATCCATTGTAACTGCAATACAGAGGCAAAAAGATCTTTTTGAATAGAAGCTAGAGCTGTGTTCACAAGCGACCAAATCATAGCTAAAACCACGACCCCAAGGCCGATTCCTGCCACAGCTCCTATTCTTTTTAAAATAAGCATATAAGGCGAAGAGGTATCAAAAAGTTATTAAAAATACAAATGGAAATGAGAAAAATGGTCCAGGATACATGTTCAAGGATACTAGGGGAAGCTGTGAGCAGGAGGGAACTCTATTTTTTTATGGTAGGCCCCTAGTTATACCAGACCTTTTCAATCAACCTATCACCCACCCAACTAAGAAGTGCAATTGGAAGCGCTAAGTACCATTCGATCTTAGATGAGGGACAATATCGATTCCATAAGTTCTTCAGAATCCCTATTCTTCCTTGAAGTAGTATCATTTTAAGTGTTGATTGAAAAAGAGAACGGCAGTACAACCGATCTCATCATGAATCTTAGCCCGATCCACTGAAGGAGGATCATGCGCAACCCGTTTATCAAGAAGCATTTTACCTCCTTTGGTAACTTCGTTTAAAAAAACATAGTGACTTGCACTTCCCCCAATCAACGTCATTGCCGCTTGCTTGATTTTAGAAGCTAAAATTTTAGCACTCGATTCCAGAGGAACAGTTTTATCTCCCTCTGCTGCAACGATATGGACAGGGATAGAGATATTTTGCAAGCTTCCGCTATCAAAGAGATAGCCTAGAGCAGGAGCCATCACAAACACGGCAGAAACGCGAGGATCACGATAAGAACCTGTAGCAGGTGAAAAATCAATGGAGTTAATGATGTCTTCATTGACATTAGAGGGAATTTGATCAGCAGGAATGCTTGCCATATCGGGTTTATCAAATTCCGCTACCTTGCCTCCTGCCACCCAGATAGCTGTATGCCCTCCGAGCGAATATCCGATAAGTCCAATTTTTTCTTGATTAATATGGGGACCAAAATGAGTGCTTTGTAAAAGCTCATCGATCACAAAGCTCACGTCTTGAGGGCGGTCCCAAATTTTGACAAAGCATTCGGCAATTTTATTATTCCAAGTGTTTCCATAGTGGTCCATCGAAGCGACAATATATCCATTTGCAGCCAGCGTTTCAGCAATCCACGAGTTATTCAATCGGTCGCCCCAATTGCCATGCGAAATGAGAACCAGAGGATATTTATTTGAAGAGATTTTTAAAGGAGCATCGCGCGCTTCTGCGCATCGAACCCAAAGCCCTTGGACAGGATTGGCTGGGACATTTTCTTCTACGGGATACCAGACTTCGGTAATGAGAGGTCGATCGCGGCGTTCATCATAAAATCGGAGGGTTGTAATTCCTGTTTTGGGAGGATGGAGGACCACAGGGGTTCGATCCGTTTTGCCACAGGAAAAAACAAGTACCAAAGACCCTACTAGTAGGGAAAATGAAATAAACCACTTTTTCATAGGTGGTTTCTTTATACCATACAGTTAAATTTTAGGTAAGGGCTAAATTTCTAATTTGGACTTCCTTCTTTCTTAAAAGACTTGATCAGATCTAGAAAAAACAGATATTTTATGAAAATGAAGATTTATTTGATCATTTTGCTTTTAACTCTTTCCTTTTCCCTTTCGGGCTCTGAAAACGAATGCAAAAAAAATATTCTAGTTCTATGTAGTAATGGGGGTTATGGCCACAATGCTGCCGCCCAAACTCTACACAATCTTCTCGGTCATGAATACAACATCCGGGTAGTCTACCCTATTGACCAGCTCCGCATTTGGGGAATAAAGTCGGGAGAAAAAGTCTACAATGTGCTTCTGGAGAATAGTTGGACTCAATCTCTCAACTGGGTGACTCGTTATTTAGCCCCTAAAATTTTCCGCACTCGAAAAACAAAAGTCGAGGCAATTATCCGCCGGTATATCGAAGATGCAAATCCAGACCTGGTGATTTCTCTGATTCCATTTATTAACTACCCTGCCAGTGAAGCTGCGCGAAAATCTGACATTCCTTTTCTCTTAATCACCACGGATAACGATCTTAGGTTATGGGTTCATGGGCTTCAGGGGGTCCAACATCGTTGTTTTAAAGTCACTGTCGGCTCCGATCTGTGGTGCAGCCGGGAACTGCTTCGAAAAAGAAATATTCCTGATTCTGCAATTGAAACCATTGGGCTTCCTATCCGCACCGATTTCTTTGGTAACAAAGATATCTCTTCTCTTCGCACCGAATACAAAGTCCCGCCCTATAAGCCGGTGGTTCTCATTTGCATTGGAGGAAGAGGAGGAGAAAAAGCCAGAGAGTATGCTCAAAAAATTGGCGGGACTCAATTTGGAGTTCATCTCATTGTGTGCGCAGGAAAAAACCACAAACTTGCGCAGGATTTGCGGCAGATCTCTCTTCATCCCACAAATTCGATGACTGTAATGGATTTTACGACAAAGATATCAGACCTGATGGCCATTTCTGACCTTCTCATAACAAAATCTGGACCTGGAACGATTACCGAAGCCATGACTATGAAACTTCCCATTCTCGTGGATGCAACGTCCACTGTTTTAAGTTGGGAGCAGGCTAATATCGATCTCATTCTGCAATATGGGATTGGAGATAGCATCGAGGAATTTGATGAAGTCGAACCTCTAGTAAGGCAGTTTTTATTTGATTCCGAACTCCGAAAAGAAATCAAAGACTCGTATCGAAACGTTCCTAACAATCGCTTTAAAGAATCCATTGGACCTCTTGTTGCCTCCATGTGTAAAAATAGGTGTAAGAAAATCACAGGCAAAACATGAAACAAATAGCTCCTTATGGATATTGGAACTCTCCCATTCAGCCAGAATGGATTACTCATAGCCAGAAAAAGTATGGACAAATTGTTCTAGATGGAACTTCGATCTATTGGGATGAAGCTCGTCCTCATGAAAAAGGTCGGTGTGTGATCATGGAAAAAAAGGGAGATGGTACCTTTCAAGAACACACCCCTGAAGGAATGAGTTGTAGAACACGCGTGCACGAATATGGAGGGCTTAGCTTTGCCGTTTCAAAAGGTCAGATCTATTTTGTTAATGACAAAGACCAACGCATTTATCGAGGGAACGAGCCTCTAACGGAAGCTGGGATGAAAGCAGCGGATTTGCATGTGAGTGAAAATTATCTTATCGGCGTAGGAGAAAAAGGAGACGATAATTTTCTTTTTTCCCTCTATCTTCCTACTAAAAAACTAAAAAAAATTGCAGAAGGGCACGATTTTTACTCTTCTCCTACGATCAGTCCTGATGGAAAGCAAATCGCCTATTTAACCTGGAATCACCCCAATATGCCGTGGGATGGCACGGAACTTTGGTTGGCAGATCTACAGGAAGGAGAATTAAGAAATCCAAAAAAGGTAGCAGGAGGAGCTACCGAATCGATTTTTCAACCTGGCTGGTCTTCAGAAGGCGTTCTTCATTGTGTCTCAGACCGTACAGGATGGTGGAATCTTTACCGACTGGAAAATGAGAAACTCCTACCTTTACATGCAATGGAGGCCGAGTTTGGACTTCCTGCATGGGTATTTGGGATGTCGACCTACGCTTTTGCAGGAACCCAGCTTGTGGGCTGCTTTACACAAAATGGGATTTGGGAGCTTGCTGAATTGCTCCCTTTTAAAAAGATCGATCTTCCCTGGACGTTTTACACCCAAATCCGAGCTAAGGAGGACACAATTGTTTTTATTGCTGCTTCTGGAAAAGAAGATCGGTGCATTGTCGAGTATAATCGATCCACTCATAAAATACTTGTCATAGCGCATAATCCTATCCTTCATATCGATGCCGAAACGCTTTCTCTTCCCGAGCCGATTTCCTTTCTTAGCTCTCAAAATCGAAAAGCCTACGCTATTTATTACCCTCCTAAAAACAAAGACCTACGCCCCCCTCCAGGAGAGCTCCCCCCTCTCCTAGTTATGTCTCATGGAGGCCCTACAGCACAAGTTGCTCCCATTTTTGATTTAAAAATCCAGTTTTGGACTTCTAGAGGGTTTGCCGTCTTGGATGTCAATTACGGAGGAAGCACGGGTTATGGAAGACCTTATCGAGATGCACTTAAGAAAAACTGGGGCATTGTCGACGTGGAAGATTGTCAAGCGGCAGCTCAATATTTGATCTCTCAGGGAAAAGCAGATCCTAAACGGATCGCCATCCGAGGAGGCAGTGCAGGCGGCTATACGACGCTTGCTGCTCTTACGTTTGGGAAAACCTTTACAGTAGGAGCAAGTTACTATGGAGTCAGTGATCTTTCCGCTTTAGCCCGAGAAACCCACAAGTTTGAATCCCATTATTTAGATGGGCTGGTGGGTCCTTATCCTGCTGAAAAATCTATCTACGATGCTCGCTCACCTCTTTTACATGTTGAAAAGCTGCATTGCCCGGTTATCTTCTTTCAAGGTGCTGAAGATCGAGTTGTTCCGTTAGACCAAGCGGAGCGGATGTACGAAGCCCTCAAGCAAAAAGGGATTGAAACCGAGCTCATCATCTACCCCGAAGAGCAACATGGATTTCGAAAAGCAGAAAATATCAAAGATTCTATCATGCGGGAGCTGGCCTTTTATCATAAGAGCTTTTCTTGATGAGTCGATTTCCTTCCTGGAAATGGCTCCTCGAGAAATGCTGCATTAAGCTTGTGGGATGACAGATAATTGCCTATCAAGTATTTTATAATCCATTCAACTGAAAGAAGGGAGAATCATATGTCAAAAAGCAAAGATGCAAAAAAAGAAGAAAGAAAAAAGCCAAAACTGTCTCTTAAAGAAAAAAGAGCAGCAAAACAAGAAAAGAAAAAATCGAAGAGCTAATCCTCTATTAAGTGACCCTAAGAGCTATCAAAACGAAGAGAAAATTCCCACTTTTTTCTCCCCTTTTGATAGCCCTTAGGGTTATTAACAGTTCCTTGTTTCATTTCGGCTGAAGAAAGAGAAGCATCGTCTCAAGTTCATCGGGGGTTAATCCTCCATGCATTGCATAGAGGTTTTGTTCAAACTTTCCCTCTTCGTACCACCAAAAAGAGTGCGATTTTTGTGCAATAATTACAATATCGCCCATGCGTTTCTTGCACTGGGGGGAAACTCCCTCGGGCCCGAAAAAACCTTGGTCAATGAGATCTGCTGTTAAGGTAACCCATGCTACATTTGCAAGTTCTTGCTTTAGCTCCTCAAAGACCTCATCAAGATACATAGGCTCCACATGTAGAAAAAAATCTCGACACGATCCTGCAGGAGAAAGAACAGACCCGTTCATCCCCTTTTTAAGCTTTCTTTCTAGAGTAGAAAATTTTTTATTCAAATAGAGTGTTGTCGAAGGATGAATATCAATCATTCCATGGTCTGCTGTGATCAGTAAAGCTGTAGATTTTGGAAAATCGGCTTTCATTAAAATAGCTTCAAGCTCGTGAAAACATCGGTCAAGGGCTTTTTCAACTTCAGACGATGCTAGTCCATGGTGATGAGCTTCCCTATCAAAATCCCCAAAATATAAATAAAAGAAACCCGGGGAAGAAAGAGAATTTTTAAGCGATGTAAGAGCTTCCGACCAATTTTTATACCCCACCCGCCGTGCCTCTTTAAACATCCATTTTGAATAGACTGAATCCAGAATTGACTCATGCAAAAAAATGGTAGCCGGCATGTTGTTTTTTTGGAGCTCTTGCAGAAAAAATCCTTCCGGGAGAAAGTCAGCAGGTTTCAACACGTCCTCGATAGATCCTCTTGTTTTATCTCCTGCAAATGTATACAACAGGGGGGCTACCACCCGCTCTAGCTGAGGCTCATATATAAACCATTCGTAGATTCCATGTTCTCCGACGAGTTGGTTCGAGCAAAAAGTGGTGATGTGAGCTGCCGTTGTAGAAGGAAATTGAGAAGTTAGCTTCGACACAATTCCTTCTTCATAAAATCTTTTCAAAAACGGATAACGATCTTTGTACTTTTCTAAAAACTTCCACCCAAAGCCATCGATAATAAAAAGAAGAACCCGTTCATAAGGACCTGGCGTCGTACAGTCGTCCGGAAGGCCTCCCTGGGAGCTACACCCCAGAAGGTAAAGAATTGTATTTGGAATTTGAGAAAAACAGTACGATTCGTAAAGAGGCTTTAAGAATCCCCGCGCGACTTCTGCTTGCGCAATAGCCTGCAACGACCTTTGGTTGATCATCTCCTCATATTGTTCGAATTCGAAGGATTTGTCTAGAGTTTTTAATATTCAAAATGAGATGATGAGTGAATATGTCTAAAAAAATAATATCTATTTTTACTTTAGTGATGATCAATTTAGCTGCTATTGGAAGCATTCGAAACTGGCCTCTCATTGCAGAAACAGGTTTTTCTTCCATTTTTTTCTATTTAATTGCTGCCCTTATCTTTTTTCTCCCTACTGCTTTAGTCTCTGCAGAACTTGCCACTGGATGGCCTAAAATCGGAGGGATTTTCATATGGGTTAAAGAAGCTTTTGGGCAGAGGATGGGTTTTCTAGCCATCTGGCTTTTGTGGATTGAAAATGTGATTTGGTACCCCACGATTTTGAGCTTCATTGCAGCAACTGTCGCTTATATCTTTGACCCGGAGTGGGGTTCCAATAAAACTTACCTCATCCTATTGTCCCTTGGGGTCTTTTGGGCTTTAACATGGATCAATATGAAGGGCATGAAAGTCTCTGGATGGATTAGCAGTTTTGGGGTCGTCGTCGGTTCCTTTATTCCGGCTGCTGTGATTATCTTCCTCGGATTTAGTTGGTATTTTTCAGAAAGACCTCTTCAAATCGATTTTAGCTGGAACTCGTTTATTCCCGACCTATCTTCCCCAAAGCAATGGGTGATTTTTACAGGAGTTCTTTTTTCTCTTTGTGGAATGGAAGTATCAGCGATTCATGCAAGAGATGTTCAGAACCCTCAAAGAAATTATCCGCGCGCCATGGTGTATACTATTCTTCTTGTTCTTATCCCTTCTATTTTAGGCGTTCTGGCTGTCGGGAGCGTGATCCCTCAAAAAGAAATTAGTTTAACAGCTGGAACTATGCAGGCCTTTGTTTCTTTTGTCGACAGTTATAATCTTCATTCATTGATCCCCCTTATGGCTTTTTTAATATTTATAGGAGCTATGGCGTCTTTGAGCACCTGGATCGTAGGCCCTACCAGGGGCCTTCTTGCAGCGGCTCAGCATGGTGATCTTCCACCGATGTTCCGAAAACTTAACCAGCATGAAATGCCGGGCAATCTCCTCATAGTACAGGCGTGGATTGTCACCGTTCTCAGCCTCCTCTTTGTCCTGATGCCGTCTATTAATAGCGCCTACTGGATTTTAACTGTCCTGGTCGCTCAGGTTTATCTCATCATGTATATCTTGATGTTTGCTGCAGCTATTAAGCTCCGTTATTCCCATCCCAAAACGGAGCGAACCTATCGCATCCCCGGAGGCAATTTTGGAATGTGGCTCATTTCAGGAATTGGGATTTTTAGCTCGTTTTCCAGCTTTATCATTGGCTTTTTTCCTCCTGCGCAAATTCCCACAGGAAACACCCTTTTTTATGTTACTTTTTTAATCTTAGGGATGGTGCTTATTTGCCTTACCCCTTCCCTCATATTAAAGTTCAAAAAGTCGAACTGGAACCAAAAACTTTCGCATGAGACCGGAGAAGATGAGTGACACATCGTGGGAATCATCTCACAAATGGTACGATTCGATCGTGGGAGAAAAGGGACACTATTACCACGAACATATCGTCCTTCCCAATACTCTACGTCTTCTCAATCTAAAAAAAGGAGACTCCCTCCTAGATTTAGGCTGCGGGCAAGGAGTTCTTGCAAGGGCTCTTTCAGCAGAGGTGCGGTATGTGGGGGTAGATGCTGCTCCCTCTCTGATTCAATATGCCAAGGCAAAGTCTAAGCATCCTTTTTACATCGCAGATATTACACTGCCCTTGCAGATCAAAGAAGCTCCTTTTTCACATGCGGCAATGGTTTTAGTCGTCCAAAACTTGGAACAAAGCGATAAAGCTTTTGAAAATGCAGCCCATTTTCTACATCCTCAGGGCACTTTTGTGATCGTTATGAACCATCCCTGCTTTCGAATCCCACGTCAATCTTCCTGGGGAGTGGACGCGCCAAAAAAACTACAGTACCGGCGCATAGACCTCTACATGAGCTCCCTTAAAATCCCCATCCAAACTCACCCCGGCAAAGAAGAAAAATCAGCAACCACCTGGTCCTTTCACCATCCCTTATCCTACTATTTTCAGAAGCTATCCCACGCAGGCTTTAAAATTGAAACCCTGGAAGAATGGACCTCAGATAAGAAAAGTACGGGTGGAAAATCCGCTATGGAAAATAGAAGCCGGAAAGAATTTCCTCTTTTTCTAACCCTTCTCTGTCGCAAAGTGAGAGGGTTTTGAACCCATAAAATTTAAATTACTAAATAGACATGCCATAATTGAGCATTGATAGATTTTTTTCAGAGAAGAGAGGTTTTAACCCTGATGTTTTTCTCGCCTTAATTTACGAGCTTCTGCTTCAATTTTCCGATTCTCGCGGCGCCGGCTAGCCTCTTCATACCGTCTTTTCTCATTGGGAGTTTCAGGAATGACCTGAGGAATGGGGGTCGGCTCCCGGTTTTCATCGAGGGCAATAAAGGTAAAATAGGCAGAAAGGATATGTCTTTGTTCCCCTGTTTGGTAATGTTCAGCAACGACTTTAACCCCTATTTCCATAGAGGTTCTCCACGTTCGGTTGATCGCTGAACTAAAGAGTAAAATATCTCCTTGACCAGCAGGACGCAAGAAATGCATAGAGTCAACAGAAGCTGTGACACAGGTTCTTCGACTATGTCGTTCAGCTACCACAAGAGCTGTCCGATCACAAATAGCCATAATCATTCCCCCGAAAGCAGTTCCATATGAATTGAGATCATTAGGAAAAACTTTATACGTATGGTTATCGACTGCTGAATAGCTCACGGTTTGGGGCTTTAAAAGCGACATATAAAACTTTTGTATTCCTTACTGAATGAACTTTTTGCTATATTTTCATTCTATAACATATGTGTGGCATATTTGGATATATCGGCCCAGAAGATTCAGCTATTATTTGCTTGAAAGGACTTGAGAGGCTCGAGTACCGTGGGTATGATTCGGCAGGTTTGTGTGGAGTCCACCAAGGTAAGCTCCGAGTGTGGAAAGAAGTCGGCAAAATCCGGGCACTGGAACAAGCGTGGTCAGCAGCCCCTCTTCCCCTCTCTCTTGCCATTGCGCATACCCGCTGGGCAACCCATGGAGAGCCCACCCGTGAAAATGCGCACCCTCATTTTGATCAAGATTTATGTGTCGCGGTGGTGCATAATGGAATTATTGAAAACCATCGCCTCCTAAGGGAGATGCTAGAGAGCCATGGAGTTAAATTTAAATCTCAAACGGACACCGAAGTCATTGCCCAACTCATTGCCTATTATTATCAAGGCGACCTGGCTGCTGCCACCCAACAAGCCCTTTCTCTCATGCAAGGTTGTTGGGGAATTGCTGTTATTCACAAAGATCATCCCCATCAAATCATTGCAGCTGCCAGGGAAAACCCGATTGCCATTGCCTTTAATCCCACTACCAACGAAGCTTTTTTATCTTCAGATCCCAATGCATTTTATACTTCTGAACTCGATATTCTATTTCTTCGCAACGATGAACTCGCTGTGATCCAAGCGGATAAAATTGAGGTTTTCGATCCTGCTCGCATTCCTGTTTCTAAAATTCCTGAAAAACTCATCCTCGACAATTTTAGTAGATCCAAGGGGGACTATGAACACTACATGCTCAAGGAGATATTCGAGCAGCCAGAAACTTTAAAGCAAGCTTTTCATAATCGATTTATTGAAGATTTTGGAAATGTCGAATTTGAAAATTTCCACCTCACACTTCAAGACCTTCAATCGGTTCACCGTATTTTAATCCTCGCGTGCGGCACTTCCTGGCATGCAGGACTGATTGCTGCTTCTATTTTTGAAGAAAAAACCCGTGTCCCCTGCCAAGCCGAAATTGCCTCCGAATTTCGTTATAAAAATCCCATCATCTCCGAAAACACCTTAGCCATTGCTATCAGCCAATCAGGAGAAACTCTCGATACGATTGCTGCTATCCGGGAAGTGAAGCAAAAAGGCTCTAAAGTCCTTGCCATCTGTAATGTCCGAAACTCAACCCTAACCCGGGAGGCAGATGCGACGATTTACCTCCGGGCAGGCCCTGAAGTCAGCGTTTGTTCCACGAAAGCTTTTACAAGCCAAATCGCTGTCTTATCACTTCTAGCAGTCCTACTTGGTAGACAAAGGCACCTAGACAAAGAAGAAGGCCACAAGTTTTTATCCCATCTTCGAGAAATTCCAGGCATCGTAGAAGACGTGTTGAGAAGGGAGCCTCAAATCAAATCCATGGCTGAAAAGTATGCCAAATACACGAATTTCTTTTTTCTGGGCCGGCATTACATGTTTCCGACCAGCCTAGAAGCTGCCCTCAAGCTGAAAGAGATCTCCTACCTCAATGCCTGTGGCTATCCTGCAGGGGAGATGAAACATGGACCCATTGCGCTCCTTGACCCCCACCTCCCCGTCATTGGCCTCTGCGGCAACCGACGTACCCAAGAAAAGATGATAAACAATATGATGGAAATCAAAGCCCGGGGCGCTCCTCTTCTTGCGTTTGCCTTTCCAGAAACTCCTCACATTGAACGTATTGCAGATGATCTTATCCTGATCCCGGAATGTTTAGATGAACTGGCTCCTATCCCTTTCTCTGTTGCAGCCCAGCTGATTGCCTATCACATCGCCCGCTGTAGGGGCACCGATATCGATCAACCTCGGAATCTTGCTAAATCTGTCACCGTCGAATAAACTGTTTATTCTTATTTATTTATATAAGCCTCTGAAAAAGCACTATTTATAAAAAAAGAAATTATTTAATTATATTTATAATTTTGTTAAAATTAGTTTAATAACTAATGAGGAAAAGAGCATGACAATTAAACTTGAAAATAAAAAACCTCCACATGTCGAAGTCAAATTATATTCGCTCGATTCCCCCTTTGATTTGTCTTTCAAACATAAACAAAAGACATATGAAATTACATTTATTAGACAGCAAATCGGAGAAAACACAGATAGTGAAAGAGAAATTGATTTAAAAGAATATGCCGATCTTTCCAAATTAAGGACACAAGAAGAAAAAAGAGAAAGAATACAAGAGCTGCAACAAATCATCGAGGAAGCAAAAAAAATCATCGACCTAATGGAAACTCTCGATAAATGTCCAGAGGATTTAAAAAGTGCTTCTTTCTTCACCTTTAACTTTTCCCAAAAATATGATAGGGGCCCTCATTTATTAGAACCTTTAACTAAACGCTTAAACAAAAAATGGAAGTGGGAACCTCAACCGATTGTTTTAGAGTCTATTACCTATAAAGAAAAAGATGTGTCGGAAGATAAGACATTTGTGGTCAAGTTCAACGATGAAAAGAAAAAAACAACTGTCGTGCAACAGACGCACGCCATTAACCTTATGATACGCCGTATTTTTGATAAGAAAGCTCCCAATACTGAAGCACCCCTCATACGTGAAGAGCCGAAAGCACCCCTCCTAAATGAAGAGCCGATGGACCCTAGGAGCTCAGGTTTAGAGTAGAATGTTCCTTCTTCCGAAGTCAAGTAATTAGAAGAAGATTGATGCAAGAAAATCCCTGAACGGCAACCGTATCTCATTGACATTCAAACAATCATTTAAAATGAAACACATCAGTGGCGGGTGAACTACCTTATCACCCATCAGTGAGATGTGGTCTTACATGAATTTATTTTTTGTCCCTTAGAGAGTTGTACATCCCTTCCAAACTTTTTGACCAAAACTGAAAAGCCTTTTAAGAGAAACGTTCAACCCATCTTTGGGAAAAGAACGATGAGGCCCTAAGAAAGCCTTACCTTCTTGTGGGAAAAAGGCTTTCTTAGAAAATCTTGTACCCCAAAATAAACAAACTTCTTCTTGACGAAAGTTTCAAAAAGTCTTCATAATATTTATCATGGGTTTTTATGCAGAAAAAGAAGCTGCTCTTGAGTCGGCAGCATCTATTCAGTCTCGTTTTATTCATCAGGGGAAATATATATCTGTACGCCAAGATGAAATCGATTATCCAGATGGACTGCATAAGACATGGGATATTGTTCTTCATCCGGGAGCCGTCGCTGTCATTCCTTTAACAAAAGAAGGAGATATTCTCATGGTGGAGCAATGGCGTAGAGCCATTGGAAAGATCACCTTAGAGATCCCTGCTGGGGGGATAGATCCAGGTGAAACACCAGAGATAAGCGCTCAAAGAGAGCTTCAAGAAGAAACCGGTAAAAAAGCGCAAAAAATGACTTACCTAGGACCCTATTATTCTTCACCGGGGGTTTTTACAGAACAAGTGCATTTGTTTGTAGGAAGGGAGCTGAAACACAGTCCTTTAAAGGCCGAAGACACGGAGGGTATTGATGTACGCGTTGTCCCTTTGGCAAAAGCTGTTCAATTCATCGAGGATGGGACCATCTGCGATGCCAAAACTGCCCTAGGAATTCTTTTAGTAGCTAGGTTGTTATGAGGCTGATTGCTCGTATTTTAGTTCTCTTATTTGTCCTTGCTCTTCTCTTAGCTATTTTTGCTCCCTCCATTTTATCAACTCATTTAGGAAAGCATGCCGTCTGCCGAATCATAAGAAAGATGACAGGCTATGAGGTTTATTCTGACACTCTGAATCTAAAATGGTTCAAAGGGCAAGCTGCCACTCACATTGAAGTCATGGATCCCTCAGGCCGCTCTGTTTTTAAGGCAGATTCCATTACGACAACTGCTTCCTTATGGAAGCTTCTTTTTTGCCATGATGTCGGTCATTTACAAGTTGAGAGTCCCTTTCTTGTCTTTCAACCTTCCCATCAAATCGCCTCTACCCTTATGATCCACCAAGCAGGTTTTATAGGCTCCATTAGAGTGGCTCCATCCATCCACCTTTTGGGAGAAATCTCAGTCCATCAAGGAAAGGCTCAATTTATCACTCCCCCCTTTATCAAGCCAGGACTAGACCCTATCTCCATGAAAGAGATAGAGCTGCATGCCACTTTTCTTCCCAAGCAGATCAAACTTCAAGCTTCGGGGCTCACCGAAGAGGGCTTGACCCCCGGTATGTTTCAGATAAACGTGCTTGCCTTTCCTGGTACTGATCAGATAGATGCGAGCGTTAAACTCGACCAATTCCCACTAAGAGCGGTGGATCAAATGTTATCGCTTGCATATCCTGAGTTTAAAGGGTTGATTCATCAGACAATCGGAGACCATTTCAATGCCGAGGTAAAACTTAAAAATCTGCAGGAAGGCCTTGAATTTTATTTAAAAGCAAAGTCTGATTATTTTTCGGCAGATGTAGAAACAACAGTTCAAGACGATAAAGTAGAGCTTGCTTCTCCAGCTCTTTTCCAATTTCAAATTCCGCCCCCCTCTTTTGAAAAGTTGACCTCTTTTTCGATTAAAAATGGAATCCATGCTCAACTTAAAATTGATCAACTTTCCATTCCTTTGAACAACCGGCAACAACTCTTAGTTCAAGGGACTTTGAAATCCGAAGCTATTCAGCTAGAAGAAGGGATATTAGATCCTTTTACCCTTTATATCGGAAGTTCATCCTCTAAAGGAGACTGGAACATAAAAATAGACTCTCCTCAAGTGCAATTTCATGGAGCTCTTAATCTCCAAGGAAAATGGGAAAATCTTTCTTTTACAGGGGAAGCCCTTCTTCCGAAAAATACAAAACTTGATATTTCTGCCCCCTCTTTGAGCTCCATTACCCTCCTTTTTCAAGGGGATATAGGCAAAGGTTCTTTAAAAGGAAGCTTTGATCCCCACAAGAAAACAGTGACTTTAAAAGAGAGAAGCTCCTTTTTGATTCATCTTCCGGATCTTTCCTATGCTCTTCCCCCTCTTACAGCTCAAATAGAGATAGACCCTTGCGTGCTTCAATTAACTCCTCTTAGCGGAAAACTCAAAGGATTCATCGAATTTCCTGCTTTTAATATGGAAGCGGCTCATGTGGGCTCTACCTCCCTCCATTTCACTGGCACTATTCAAACTAGAGAACTCTTCTTTTCTCTTATTTCCTCTGTCAATGAAAGCCCTTTAAAAGCGGAAGGATCTCTTAAGGTTGACCCAGATTTGAAAAACTTTGAAAACCTAAAAATGAAAGGATCTTTTACACATCTTCCCGTGGAATCATTACAACCCTTGATCTATCGGGGCCCTTCCCTTCTTTATTTGTTAGGGAATCAACTCACTAGCAACTTTCAATTCTTGTATTCCCAAAAATCGAGCCTGCTCCAGCTTAAAACATCTTCCCCCTACCTGGCTTTATCGGTTGCTTTAAAAGGAAACTCTCAAGGCGTGGAACTTTTAGAGCCTGCCACCTTTGCATGGAACGTTACTCCCGAAGGGTATGCCAATCTTTCAAAATGGCTCCAAGGATCTTCTACTTTTCAACTTGCTGAACCTTGTCTCTTCAAAGGAACGATCCATGCTCTTTCCTTTTCCTTTAATCAATTTTTAAACACTTTAGAATATCAAGCAAAGATCACCTCGGATGAGCTTGTATTGGTTCAAAAACAACCTACGACAAAAATCTCTCAGATTGAGATGAGCCTAAACCATCGAGCTCCTAGCTCCCCTCATCAATTTCAAATTTCAGCACGGGCCGATCCTAAAGGAAGTCTTGTGTGTAAAGGAAGCTGGATGCCGACGGGGACGGCCGATATCCAGCTGCAATTAGAGCAGTTCCCTCCTCACGCATTTGATGTTTTTTCCACTCCTTTTGTAGGAAATCGATTCTCCGTCGCCACTTTGTGCGGCTCTTCTGTCAACCTGTTCCTCACTACTCACTTAAATCAGTGGAATGGCCCCTTTAACTTTGAAATGCATTCGGAAAACCTACGGAGCCTTCTAAAAGGAACGTTAACCCAAGGAGTTCTCACGCTCAATGACAAATTCTATCTCCAACTCAACCTCACAAAGCAACTAAGTCAAATGCTCTTTCACTCAACTATGGAAAATAGCATAGATTCTTTACGCTCTGAAGGACCGGTCTCATTAGAAATTGGTTCTGAAGGTTTTTCTTGTCCTCTTGTTCCTTATCAGCTTGAGAAACTTCAGGTGAGTACGGGCCGCTTGGAACTAGGAAAAATTCTTTCGCGCAATCAAGGAAACCTGCAGATTGCTATGGGACTTTTAAAGCTTGGACAATACCGCTCGGGGGACGAGCTTGAACTCTGGTTCACTCCTTTGGATTTCAAGATTCGCAACGGGATTCTCAATTATGAACGTACAGATGTACTTATTGCCTCACATTTTCAAATCTGCAGCTGGGGACAGATCAATCTTCCTAAGAAATCGGTCGATGGAACCTTAGGCCTTACGTCTCCTTGTCTTAACAAAGCTTTTGGCATTAAAAACCTTCCAGAGAATTATGTTCTTCAAATTCCTCTTCAAGGAACGCTCTCTGATATAAAAATCGACAAAGGGAAAGCCACAGCTAAAATTGGTACTCTTCTGCTATGGGAGCAGAAAGGTTCTGTGGTAGGAGGGGTGGTAAAAGGACCTGCAGGTAAATTTCTAGGAGAGTCGCTCAACAAACTAGGACCGCTTCCGGGTGGTGATCAAAAAGCGCCTCCTCCTAAAAAACCTTTCCCATGGGAAGTGGGACAAGGTGAAGTGGGACAAGAAGAAAAAACTTCTTCAAAAAAGAAGACATCAGACGCTACTTCCCATCATAAAAAAGAACATAGGAAACATATCCATCCAGAAGATTCAGCACTCAAGCAACTTTTTAAATTGGTTCGTTAAAATAAAGATAGAGTTTAACCAGTTGCTTATTTTAATATTCCTTTATAAATTATAGGAGTGGAAAAAATGGGGGCTTATCTAGATAAACTGAATCAGTACGCCACCTCCATACCTGTGGATTCATTCACAGGCTTCGTTCTAGAAGAAATGAATAATCAAAAATGGCTGACAGGTCCTTTTGAAACGGGGGAAGTTAAAGAAAAACCAGAGCAGGTGGTTAGAAATATAGTTATAAGGGTTGTGACCCCTTATTTTATTTATTATCTTTCCCCTTTTGCTATCGTCCTAAATGTTGCAGTGGGGCTTTTTCATATTTATATGGGCTTTGCTAAGCGTTCAGAAACTGTGTCTTCTACCAATGATAAAAAAATGGAAGGGATACATGTCCATATTTATAAAGGTGTTTCCCATTTGTTGGTGGCTTGTTACGATTTTGGAATCCGTTTGATATCCATTCATCCTTTAAGCGTTGCATTTTTTACACTCTTCCCGTCCCAGTTCCGTACAATTCATGAAATCTTCTTTAAAAAGCCTCAGATTTGTCCTGTCTTAAAAACTCCATTAGTCAAGAATATTTCAAAAAATAAGGATAATGCAGTACCTCTATCTCACCCTCACTTAGACAGTAGCTGTTACCTTTATACGCTCGCAGATCGAATCATTCAGAGGGTAATACCCGAAAACTCTAAAAAAGAAACCTCTGGAGCCACTCAAGAGGTAACAAAGGAAACCTATGAGAGCACACCTGAAAAAAGAAACTCTAAAAAAAGAAAACGCAATTCCATAAACCCTATAGACTCTTTCAGTGGCAATTGGGTGGATCGAGATCCTTCACCTGCATCCAATGAATAGACTGAAGGAGAGCTTGGTAAAAATACAACGGAAGCCCATCCATCGTTAGGCACCCAGCGGCTTTGGCACGCCTAAGAAACGGAGTTGGTCGAATTGAAATATCCATTACTTGTTTGCCAGCAATAAATCGATCTTCAAAATCAGGGCTAGAAGAAGAGGTGGCATTGATGAGAATGTCATAGGTTGGAATTTTCATTCCTCTTTGAAGAAGAATCACCCGTGCCCCTCCTTCAATAAGCGCTTCCTTGATGGCTTTTGCAGCACCGCCCGCTCCTAGAATGACAATCTGGGTACCCGCAATGCACCCTAAAACAGTTAAAGCAGCGATACCGTCCGTATTGCACCCTTCCCATCCTTTTTCTGTTTGATAGAGGGTATTGACAATGGCTCCTGGGATGACTTTTTCTTTAAGAGGAGCAGTGACACTGAGTCCATAAAAAGGCAGCATCTTAATCGCTTCAAAAAAAGAGGGGAGTTCAGCGGGAGTCACCCCCATTTTGAGGTAGACGGCATCCATCTGATTGTACCGGAAAGCGTCGTTATGATAAAGGTGCCCGATACTGTGAGAAACAGGGTCTCCAATTAACCCGTAAAGACGCGTTTTAAAAGTGATACGAGAATAGTGGTAGATCTCTTCGAGCTCACTCCATAGAAGCTGTCCCGGGGCATTTTTATCTTCTTCTCTTAAGGATGCATAGGTAAAGGGGGCCAAGATACGAGTGATCGCTCCCTTCTCTCCCATGCAAATTCCAATAACTTCCGGATGTTGTCTCTGAAAATGGATCATACGCAAAGAATCTAATGTCGATTGGGCCCATGTGGCTATTTTGTAAGCCCAGGCCCTTGGATGCCGTTGTTTTATTTCGGCTAAGGTCAGCTCCAAGTCAGGCGTTTCGGTATAGTTGTGATAGGAAATAATAAGAGGATGATCGGTTGAAGGGTTTTCTTTCCAATCTCGATCAATAAATTGAAGTTTTTTATGGCGATCATAGAGAAGCTTGACGTTACCTTCTTTAAATTCATACAGATCAACGGGAAGGCGGGCGGGCCATTCTTTAACAGGAGCACATACAAGCTTCATCAAGTACCTGGGTTAAAAGATGCTTCTTCACAGGATGGCAAAAAAGGCCTGCTTTAAGATGCGGAACTCCAATTTTCTCAAGGAGAACAAAATGGGGAATACCTTTACGGGTTTTTTTATCCGCTCTCAATTTTTCTATAATTTGTTCAGGAGAAAAAAGAAGCTCTACAGGAGGAAAACGGCATTCAATGCGTTTAAGATCAGAGGAGGATAGTAAACCCATTGCATGAGAAAGACGCGCTTCAATTACAATCCCTTTGCTTACCGCTTTTCCATGGGCCTCTTTGTAATTTGAGAGCGCCTCAAGGGCGTGCCCGATCGTGTGGCCTAAGTTGAGAAGAGCTCGACTCCCCTTTTCGTAAGGATCTTGTGCTACCACTCTTCGTTTGGCTTCAACCGCCCGCTGTACAATCCTGGAAAGTGGAAGAGAAGGCAGCTCATGGAAAAGAAAAGGGTCGAAAAGAAGGCCTATTTTTAAAATCTCAATGAGACCATTTTCCCATTCCTGGTTGGGCAGTGTCTCCAAAAAAGAAAGATTCATAATCACCTTCTCGGGAAATTTCATGGCCCCCAAAATGTTTTTTCCATCTGCGATGTTAACAGCTGTTTTACCACCGATGGCAGCATCAACCATGGCAAGAAGCGTCGTAGGAATCAGAATAAGAGGCACCCCTCTACAAAAAATGCTCGATAAAAATCCCGCTAAATCCATAATCATCCCACCTCCCAGCCCTACGATGGTCGTATCACGGCCATACCCTTTTTGAGACAGCTCTGAGGCCAAGTATTCAACGGTGTGAATATTTTTTGTTTCCTCGCCAGCTGGCACCACAAAAAAGTCTGGTTTTCCATAGAGCGCTGCTACATTCGAGTCGGTGATGAAGGCATATTTCATAATCGGGTAGTCCGATTCATCAAGAGGGCATCTGCGAGTACAAGAGCTACCATCGCCTCCACCACTGGAACCGCTCGAATCGCCACGCAAGGATCATGGCGAGCTTTTTCGGAAAGTTGAAAAAGGGTGGGTGTCCCGTCGGCTTTCACCGTCTCTTGCAGTTTCTGAATACTAGATGTGGGTTTAAAAACCACCCTCCCCCTCAAAGGAAGTCCTGTAGAAATTCCACCGAGAGTCCCCCCGGCATGGTTGGAGCCTGGTTCAATGACTCCGCTTTTTACCACAAAAGAATCGTTGTGCTCAGATCCTCGCATTTCAGCTGCCCGAAACCCTTCTCCTATTTCAAAACCTTTGGTTGCAGGAAGCGATAGCATTGCTTTGGCAAGATTTGCTTCCAATTTTTCATACACCGGATCGCCCAGCCCAATAGGCAGACAACTTGTATAGAACTCGACAGTCCCGCCGATGGAATCTCCTTCTTTTTTTACATGGGTAAGAAGCTGTACCATTTGCTCAGAAATTTGAGCATCAGGGCAGTAAACAGGGCTTTCATACGTCTTGTGAAGCTGCGATAAATCGGCGGCTCTAAGAGAACCCATCTGTACAAGATAGGCATGGCACGTGATGTTCCACTGATGCAAGAATTGCTTTGCTACAGCTCCTGCAGCTACTCGACAAGCCGTTTCCCGCCCTGAAGACCGCCCACCTCCTCGGGGGTCAAAATGTCCATATTTCTCCAAATAGGTAAAACTTGCATGGCCAGGTCTTATTATCTTTTCTAGCGGCTGATAGGCTGCGGAGTCGTGATCGTGATTACGGATGAGAATCGAAATAGGAGCCCCTGTTGTCTTTCCTTGAAACACACCCGATAAAATCTCAGGAATATCACTTTCTTTACGAGGGGAAGTAAGGGGCCCATGACCCGGAGATCGTCGATGGAGGTCCAGCAGAAGATCATCCACTGAAAGATCAAGGCCGGAAGGACATCCGTCAATCACCGCCCCGATGGCAGGACCATGAGACTCACCCCACGTGGTTACCCGGAATAAAGATCCGAACGTATGACTTCCCATAACTCTTCCTCCGTATGCGCCCTATGATGAGCAATCGAATTATAAATGCCAAGTCGCATGTCATAATCGGATAAGAAAGGATGATCTACACCTATACGCTGCTCAATGATCTCTTTAGAAGTGCAAAGGTGGATGATAGTCCCCATCTTTTGAAGTAGAATTCTATTCTCTGGATCAAGAGGAACGCCGCCCCCTGTAGCGATCACGCTATTGGAAACGGCACAAAGCGAGGAAAGGAGCGACTTCTCATAGGCCCGAAACCCCTCTTCTCCGAGCTTTTTATGGAGAATAGAGGGGGGTTCTTCCAAACAATCATCGGTATCAAGGAAAGGCTTCTTTAGATAAGCGGCAATTTTACGTCCTAAAGTAGTCTTGCCAGAGGCTTTAAAACCGATCAAGATCAAGTTACTCAAGGTGAGCCCCTAGCTTTTGAAGAGTTTCAAAATACCCCGGAAAACTCTTGGCCACCCACTCAATGCCTGTAAGCTGCGTCGAACCACGTGCCATGAGTCCTGCAATAGAAAGGGCAAGGCCTATGCGATGATCCTCAAAGCACGTCACCTGAGCGCCTTTAAGCTCGGAAGGCTGGATGATCATTCCATCAGGTGTCTCCTCAATGCGGGCTCCCATTTTCTTAAGTTCAGATACGATAGCATGGATCCTATCCGATTCTTTGGAGCGTGCCACCGCTCCTCCATAGATATGCGTCGTTCCCTGGGCTTGACACGCTAACACTGGAAAAAGGGTGATAGCGTCAATAAAGCGTCCGATGTCAATCTGTCCTCCTTGAAGCCTGCAGCCCCGATGGACCGTAATAGAATCGGAACCTACAGAAATACGCGCGCCCATCTTCTGTAAAAGAGTGACAGCTTCTTTATCTCCTTGAGGATCGCTCCAATCCAAGCCTCGAAGGGTCAGTTCTGAGTCTGTTGCAAGAGCTGCTGCAATAGGATATAGCGCAGAGTTCCAATCTCCTGGAACAGTGTAAGCAAAGCCCGGAATCGTAGCTCCGCCGAAAATTTTGTAATGCTCAAAATGGTGATTTTCATAAGGAATTTTAAAACGGTCCAGCCAGCTAAGAGTGAGCGCAACCCACGGAATTTCACCGGGATTTTGCACAAAAAGCTCTGTTTTTTCAGGCGAAAATGCAGAGGCGATAAGAAGGCCTGAGACAGGCTGTGAGTCTTCACCTAAGATCTGCGCAACCCCTCCCTTTAAGGGTCCCCGCACTACAATAGGAGCGTATCCATCTTCCCTTGTAGAAATGGCCCACGCTCCTAGCTGATTGAGACCTTCAATGAGCGGAAGAGCTTGTCGGCGGTGTCGAATCGACGGATCACCGCTCAGCACAGTGTAAGATGCAAGATGAGCGGAGATAGATCCAATCAAGCGGAATACAAGTCCCGAATTTCCACAGTCGATGATATCTTCTGCAGCTCTTATTCCACCTCTCATTTCGATTCGATCGTGAAAACATTCTACTTCAGCTCCCAGTAGCCGACATGCCCTGACCATCGCTTGGGTATCTGGTGAAGAAAGGGGATTGAAAATGGTTGACTTCTCATAGCTAAGAAGTGCAAATACCATTGCCCGCATCGTTTGAGACTTGGAAGGAGGAATCGTCACCTCTCCGTAAAGAGATGACTTTTTAATACTAATCCTAGTTGATTCCAATAAGTTCCATCTCGAAAATGAGGGTCGTGTTAGGGCCTATTTCGTTTCCGAAACCTGCTTCTCCATAGGCTAGATAATGAGGAATAACGATCTGCCATTTATCTCCCACCCGCATGAGCTGAATGGCTTCAGACCAACCAGGAATGACTCTATTGAGAGGAAATACTTGCGGTTTTCCTCTTTCGTAGCTGCTATCAAAAATCGTTCCATTGATAAAACTTCCTCGGTAGTGTACAGATACAACATCTGCAGGCGTGGGCTTAGCGCCTGTTCCAGAAGAGAGAACTTTGTATTGAAGTCCGCTTTTCAAGGTTACCACTCCTTCTTGCATTTTATTATTCTCCATGAAGGCTTCCCCTTCCTTCCGGTTTTGTTCAGAAAGCTTTGCGTAAAATTGACGCTGCTGAGCCTCGATTTGACTTCGAAGGGCTTGCATGATCGATTGGATTTCTTCTTGGTTTAATTTAGGATTGTTATTAGTGATAGCATCTTCAAATCCTTTTCTTAGAAGCTCAATATCCATGTCATTGAATTTGCGCTGGAGATCGCGGCCTGTTTCAAGACCTAAGCAATAGCTTACTTTTTCACGGGTAGACTGCATTAAAAACTCCTTCTACGTTTAATTGGGTATGCGCTTCAGTTATATAACCAACATTAGATATATACTCAATCATTATGATATAATGTAAGGAAATGAAAGCAAAAACTCAAGAAAAGTGTTATCTGTTGGATGTTCTCCAAAAACTGAGTCCGGATAGCTCAAAAAATACTTTAAAGTCCTGGGTGGAAAAAAAACGGGTATGGGTGGACGAAGAGGTGGCAAAAAAAATCCACCTCCCACTCGAGCCGGGGCAAACCGTTTCTGTAGGCCCCAAAGCTTCTTTTACCGAGGAAGGGATTAAAATTGTATATGAAGATCGGTACCTTGTGGTACTGGATAAACCCGAAACACTTTTATCAGTTGCAACCTTAAAAGAAGATAAAAAAACGGTGCATGCAATTTTAAAAAAACGGCTGGGAAAGCCTGTGTTTGCTGTCCACAGGCTAGATAGGGACACCTCCGGGCTGATGATGTTTGCCTACACTAAAGAAGCACGGGATCGCCTTAAAAAGCAATTCGAGTGCCATGCGGTTCAAAGAGATTACATAGCCCTCGTACAAGGCATACTTACCTCCAAAAGCGGAACCTGGACAAGTTATCTACAAGAAGACGCAAATTACCGCGTCTACAGCTCCTCAACAGGTCAACTGGCTATTACACATTATAAAGTATTAGGCGAAAAACCCACCTTTTCTTGTGTAGCATTTGCACTTGAGACAGGGCGTAAAAATCAAATTCGAGTCCATTGCCAAGATGCTGGACATCCTATCTTGGGGGATAAAAAATATGGATCGACCATCAATCCTTATCATCGTCTATGTCTCCATGCTTTTCAGCTTCAATTTGTTCACCCCTTTACTCAAAAAAAGATGCATTTTAAGTCCAAGCCTCCTGCTGCTTTTGAGCCTTTTTATCGACTACTTAGTAATGCAGAGAGAGGTTCTACATAAAACAAGTAAAGAAGCGTTCCTAAAACACCTCCTAAAAGGGGGGCTATCAAGGGAACCCAAGCGTATGCCCAATCAGCAGATCCTTTTCCTCGAATGGGTAACACAGAATAAGCCAGCCGAGGACCTAAATCTCGTGCCGGATTAATCGCATAACCTGTAGGCCCTCCCAGAGAAAGTCCGATAGCAAAAAAGAGAATTCCAACAGCATAAGGACCCATCCCCCCCCCAACGTTGTTATGTTCATTAAAGATCCCTAAAATCCCTAATAGAAGCATCATCGTTCCAATCACTTCTGCAACAAAATTCCATCCGTAACTTCGAATGGCCGGCTGGGTGGCAAAACACATCAGCTTCATATGGGGATCAGGCGTTTTTTGCCAATGAGGAAAATAGGCAAGCCACACTAGTGCAGCTCCAATAAAAGCTCCCAAGAATTGAGCAAGCACATACAGGGGCATCAAATTCCAAGGAGTTTTCTTTGCAATACACAGTCCTAAAGTCACAGCAGGGTTATAATGTCCGCCACTGACCCATCCTGTCATATAAATGGCCACTGCAAGTGCAAATCCCCATCCTGCAGCAATCACAATCCATCCCCCGTTATGCCCTTTGGTTTTCATTAATAAGTGATTTGCAACAACGCCATTTCCTAATAAAACAAGAACCATCGTTCCAATGAGTTCTGCCCAAAAGTATTCCATCCTGCTCTCCTTTAAAAGAATTAAATAAGGCGAATTCACGATGAGGTCCGTATGAGGGAGGCTAAATTTTGGATGCCTTTTTCAGAAAAATCTGAGAACTTGATTTTTTCATAGGGATCTCATCCTGAATTCGCGTTAAATATAAATCTTAACCATGAAAAATAGGAAGTGGTATTCTTAGCTCTGTCTCTAAAATCGATTTTAATGTATAAGAGTAGACATGTCTTTAGCATGGGTTTTCTTATTACTCGCAGGCTTTTTTGAAATTTGTTTCACTGTCACGTTGAAGTACAGTCAAGGATTTACAAAACTTATTCCGAGCATCATTACCGTGATTTTTATCGTGCTCAGTTTTTTTTCTGTCTCCCAAGCCATGAAAACCATTCCAATTGGAACAGCGTATGCTGTATGGGCAGGCATTGGAGCCGCAGGAACGGTTGTAACGGGTATTATCTTTTTTGGAGACTCATACCACATCATCCGTCTTGTCTCCATTTCTTTGATTATTATTGGAATTGTAGGACTCAAATTAGCTCATGTCGACTGACCTGCCGCTCGAAATAATCTATCTTTGAGGGCTTCATCTTTTACGTCTTTATAGACTATCACGATTTCTTCGTATCCTTTTTGATCTGCTTCTCTTAAGAGAGCATAAAAGGACGCTCCCGTTATGTGATGAAATGAGACATGCTTCTCGGTACTCATTAAAAACGCCTTCTCTCCCCTTGAAAGAGCTTCTTCAAAAGAGGAGACCATCCAAATTTTTGCACGCGGAGCATAGTGGCGATAACGCGTTCCTGGAGAGGCGGAAAGCTCTTTTGCCTTAGAAATAGGCAGGGGCGCTTGGAGAACCTGCGCAATCGCTTCCCGGGTGATAGGCCCCGGCCTCAATAGCAAGGGCTCTACTCCTACAAGAGAGAGGACTGTCGACTCCAATCCACCTTCTGTAGGGCCTCCATCAAGCACAGCCCCTTCCATCTCTTTAAAATCGGTTAAAACATGCTCCGCTTTTGTGCTGCTAGGTCTTCCTGATTTATTGGCAGAAGGAGCAACAAGAGGCTCCCCCGCTTGCTGAATAAGCTCAAGAGCAAGGCAATGACGCGGCATACGTACCGCCACCGTCTCATGTCCCCCTGATACGCGGTAAGAAACGGAGAGGCGTTTTTTGAGAATCAGTGTCAAAGGGCCAGGCCAAAAGTGGTGGGCAAGCTTTACAGCGACTGGAGGCACCTCAACTGCCAGAAGCTCTAATTGATCCAAATTTGCAATATGGCAAATCAAGGGATTATCAGAAGGGCGGCCCTTCATTTGAAAAATTCTTTCTACAGCCCCTGGATCAAACACCCGAGCTCCCAGCCCATAGACCGTCTCTGTGGGAAAAGCAACCGGAATCCCCTCTTTCAACATCTGGGCAGCAAGAGAAATCTCTGTGGGCCCTAACTGTTTCATTAGCTAACTGCCCAGAAAAAAGAGAGGGCAAATGCAATTTTAATGCCGACAGCGACCACAAAACGATGAAAATGTTTATCGATAAAGGCTTTGATTTGAAGCCCCCACTTCTCAGTGACTTTGGCAATAAGAAAAAAACGGAGCATCCGTGCCCCTAAAATAGACCCTAAAAAAGGAACAAAATTTAAATGACAAACCCCAGCGGATAAAGTGATTGCTTTATAGGGAATAGGAAGAAAGGACCCTAGAAAAACAGCCCAGTTTTGGATGGCTAAATAATGGTCAGTAATGCGATTAAAGAGGGAGGAAGAAATCCACTTGTCTAAAATATAAGGCTCCAACGTATCCCAGGCTAAATGTCCCAGATAGTACCCTATAACTCCTGTAATAATAGAAGCTAAAGTGGCCATCAGAGCATAGTAGTAACGGCGGGCAGGGTTTTCTAGACAAAAGAGAAGCAAAATAGCATCCATGGGGATAAAAAAGACGAGTTCTGTTAAAAAGATAAAACCCAGCCATAGAGGGGCAAGCCGCTGTTTGGCTTTTAAAGAAGCCCATTGATAGAGTTTTTTTACCGCACCAAACATGAAATCATTATACTCCTCTTTTAATCTAAAGTCAAAATTCCTTGCTGTTTACCCCTCTTTTTTCGTATCTTAAATTATTCATATGTTTTTTATTTGGATATATATCGTCCTTCTCCTGGTGGGGTCTTTCATAGGATATTTCAAAGCAGGCAGTATAGCCTCTTTAATCATGGGGCTATTCTCAGCTTTATTATTAAGTTTCTTGACCTTCCAAAAGGGAAAAGGGAAAGCGTGGGCAAGCTGGGGCTTGCTTCTACTCATCCTAGCCCTCGATATTTTCTTTTCCTGGCGATTTATGATAAAACCCGCTCTTTTTCCCTCAGGCTTATTCTCAGTGATTTCTTCTATCTCGTTAATTATCATATATTTGCATATTAAGAAAAAGCATTCTAAGTAGTTGATTATCAATACACAGCATTTAAAATATGCATTAAAAAACTTTGTTATATATTATATTTTTTGTTATAATTTGTTAAAATATAGGCTAATAACATGTCATTTTTAAGAACATTAGATTCTCTGACATTCAACTTTTTTCCAGCGACCTCGGATATGACCAAAGCAGTCAAGTACAGAGACAAGCTGGGAGGAGCGATGACCGCTATTGACTTGTCCAAAAATTGTGTTGAGCAAGCCAACACTACCGTATCTTTATGCAAAAAAGTGGCGTTATTCTTATCGATTGTTACCGGGTGGGCTAGTGGGTCAGTGAGTAAAGCTTTAGATGTCCTCCACAAATTCACCGCCCTTGAGGTAATAGCCGGGCTCGGTATCGTAATCAGCTCTCTCGTTGTCTTATTTCACTCCATCTCCATCCACATCCAAAACAAGGTCATTGAATGTATTCCAGATGATCTCACCGAGGATAACATCGTACAAGCCATTGAAGCTCTTGAAGAGATTAATTATAACCAATTTATAAAAGCCTTACCGACGGATCTAGCACAGCAAATTGAGAAAAAAGGGGGAAATTTTTTCAAAGAATTAAAAGCAAGGGCGCAGGAGGAGCAAGGTGATTACTTCACAGAAGTAAAACGAAAGCTTGAGGAGATTAAAGACTATGCCTTCAGAAAAAAAGTCCTTCACATTCTGTCGATTATCAGTGGGGTTGTTTCTTTAGTCGGCTCTATTGGATTATTGGTGGGATTCCCTCCTCTTGCTCTTACATTCCTTGCTATTGCAGGCATTGCTCTTACAGTGACTTGTATAATGGTGTCTAAGGGATGGGTGAATAATAATCAAAAAGGGTTTAACTATAAGCTGGCTCTACCTGAATTCCTTCAGAAGAAAATGGGATTGAATAAGGAAGAGGGTACAGAATTGAAGAACTGGCCTGAAAAAATGGAAGCACTGAATATTCACAATGAAATTTTAAATTATCCTCGTCATTGCCCAATAAGTAGGGAGAATTCTGAGACTTCTAATAAGGTCAATTCTGAAGAAAGCAATTCGGAAACTTTCTTTTCCAATCCGAGCGATGAGAAGTTAATGATAAATCCTGACAGACATTCGATAAATTCCTCTCCCCAGGAGATAAAAATTGACGAAAAACGGTCCAACAGGTGGGAAACGTTTAAGCAACTTCTCATGCGACCTTTTAAGTCACAATAAGTTAGACGAAAATAAACGCTTCTCTTCTTATATCAGACCTTTAGCTTAAGCAAGAGTTCTATTCCCCCTACCCAAACTCCTCTAACTCGAATGGGGAAGAACCATGTGAGCATACAAGGGGTGTTTTGCCAGGGAGTCAATAGATTGAACCAGTTCTTCAATTGAATTCCATTTTGAGCCCGCTAAACTGGGGTCATCATCATAGAACGTCCATTTTTTATCCACAAAGACAATCGTCTTATCACGCACAATTTTTTGATTATCTACATAAGATATCGTATAACAGTGGATCGCTTTCTTAAGTCCTCTTCTTAGAATCTCTTGCAATGAAATCGCAAAGCGATCCTTGCGAAAAATAAAAGTCCCTACGGTTTGCTTAGCTAGGAGCCGTTCGGCGTTTTCACGATCTACATCATGCCACGTTTGCTTAAGGAGGGTGTTGTTTTCTTGATTCTCTAATAAACCTTGCCAATGAATATGGGTGAGTTGCCCCAATTTTTCAATCATGGAAAAGTGTTTTGTCAAAATTTGAGCCATTTCATGTAGATGACTTTCCGCCTTTGGAAGAAGCTGCGCTCCTTCTTTTGTCTTCCATGTAACGGCTTTTTTATCAAGGTCCACGTTTATAATTAGGAGTGCCATTTCGTGGGGAGGGATCATGGAAGGAGTATAAAGGATTTCTCCATTATTCAGATCGCAAAAAAACTCAATACGTGCTTTTCTCTCAAGTCCCAGATCCAAATCTTTGATAGCTTTACAAAGTACTCCCAGATTATCTCGGATAAGCGGGTTTTTAATAACCTCAGAATGCATAGGACCTCCTCCTGCTTTCCTCATTCTCTACCCTAGATATAAAATAATTATTTTACAATTAAATTATGAATAGATCTCTTTGATAAGTAAAGTTCAGTCGATTTTATGGATTTTTTGAACCTCTTTTCATAAAAGCGACAAACCTTTAGCTTAAGCAAGAGGTCTAATGCATTTCCTGGGCTTTTTGATAAGTAGCATGAAAGGTTTTCATGAGAATCCCTCGAACACCTGCTTCTTCTAAAACTTGAAGGCCTGTGATCGTCGTTCCTGCTGGAGAAGCTACTTGCGCCTTTAGCTCTGAGGGGACCCCGTCTGTCTCTCTTAAAAGCTGGATTGAACCTTCCACTGTCTTCAGTACGAGTTGTTTGGCTTCCTGGGCTGAAAATCCCAATAATACGCCACTGTCAATCATCGCCTCTATTATAAGGTAAATAAAGGCAGGACCCGAGCCTGCAAGCGCAGACAATCCTTCTAGCTTCTCTTCAGTCAGCCAAAGGAGAAGTCCCAGCCCTTGGAAAAGCCCGTCGATCTTTTCCTTGAGTTTAGGAGAAACGTCTTCTTCTGGATTAAGGCAAAAACCAATGATTCCTGCCCCGCAAATCATCGGGAGATTAGGAAGGCACCGAATAATAGAAGGGGCTTCAAAACACCTTCTCAATGTAGCAAGGGAAGTCCCCCCTAGGGCACTCACTAAAATCTGCGAAGATTTGAAAAGAGAGCCCGTTTCTTTTGAAAGGTGCTTTAGGTCTTTGGGCTTAATTGCCAATACAACAACATCTGCTCTTTGAATGGCTTCCCCTGGCGAAGAAGCGAACTCTCCGTGAATAGCACGGGCTAAGTCGCTACTTTTTTCACGATTTTTATCACACACAATAACAGATTTTTTTTTGGCAAAATGGTGTGCGAAAGCACCCCCTATCACACCGCATCCAATAATTGCGATATCCATATAAACAGAACAATAATGGATCACGGTATATTCTGTTTAGAAAATAAAAAACGGGTAAGCTGTGATGACTTACCCGTTGTAAATTAAAAGCTCAGCTTATCGAGCTGCTCTTTTTTTAGAACGACGTGTTGTGCGACGTTTTGATCTTTTCGCAGTAGCTTTGCGAGAAGTCTTACGTGCTCTTTTTCTCTTAGCCATTGTTTACTCCTTAGTTAATCTGTAGGCCTCGTTTATCATCCCCAAAGGGGAACTAAACACCTTTTATATTCCCTACAATTTTTAATATAATAAAATTAATTTTAATTTGCAAATAATTTATTTTACAATAATGAATTTAATATAATTTGAAGCTTCATGCGCCTATAAAGAGCTTGTAATCCCAACACATCTCTCCCCTTCCTATAAAACAAGAATACGGAGGTGTAATAAAGAATTTGACCTTCTTCAGAAAAAATGGTACATTTTTTTTATGTTAATGATTTTAATGGTACTTCTTCTTGGAGACATGGCACTCACTTCGCCCCCTTCGCCCCCTGAAGAATCTATTTCGATCCAAACGATTGCTCTTTACTATTCTCCTAAATGCCCTCATTCCATAAAAGTATTGTCCTATCTTCAAAAGGAGCACTTATCTATCCCTTTAAAGAATGTGATAGAAGACACCCAAGCCAAATCTGATCTAAAAAAAATAGGGGGCTTTTCGATTGTTCCCTGTCTTATCGTGGACCAAACCCCTATTTACGAGGACGATCGTATTATTCAGTGGCTTTCAGAACATCAAAAAATATTGCGATTGAAGCACTTTTAATTATATACTCCCACCGGCTTTAAACTTTAAATTCGACCAGTGCGACCTTCTCCGGCAGCGAAGATCGTAAAGGAAACCATGTTCAAAAACAAACGTGTCCTGAGTGTATTTCTACTTGCGATGATGAACGTTTCAGTCATGGCCAGTCTTCGAAATCTTCCGCTTGTGGCTGAGTATGGGTTAGGAGCTGTTTTCTACTTTACCATTGTCGCTTTGATGTTTTTGGTGCCTTGCGCTCTTATTGCAGCAGAACTTGCAACGGGCTGGCCGCAAGCGGGTGGAGTCTATATTTGGATCCGAGAAGCTCTGGGAGAGCGGTGGGGGTTTTTCTCTATCTGGGTCCAATGGGCTCATAGCCTTGCATGGTACCCAGTTATTCTATCTTTTGTTGCTTCGACCCTCGCTTATATGATCAATCCCACTCTTGCAGAAAATAAATATTATGTTCTAGGCGTGGTCCTCGTTTCTTTTTGGGGCATGACGCTTTTAAATTACTTAGGAATCAAGACGTCGAGTTGGTTCTCCACTTTGGGGGTCCTTGTGGGAACTCTTCTCCCGGGTATTCTGATTATTTCTATGGGCATCTTGTGGATTTTCTCAGGAAATCCATCTCAAATCTCCTTTGATTGGGCCTCTTTCATGCCGGCCCCCGATAACATGAATAAGCTCGTCTTTCTTGCCGGCATGTTTTTAGCCTTTGCTGGACTTGAAGTTACAGCCTCTCTTGCAGGTCAAGTGAAAGATCCTCAAAAAAACTACCCTAAAGCCATATTGATCGCGGCCTTGATTACTTTTTTAATTTTTATGCTAGGGTCGCTCTCCATTGCTGTGGTGACTCCCTCTTCGGAAATGAGCTTGGTTTCAGGGCTCATCGATGCGTTTGGGAGATTTTTGGTCCAGTATCACCTAGAATCTCTTCTTCCTATTCTCTCTGTTTTACTCGCTATCGGAGCTATTGCGGAGGTGAATGCCTGGATCATTGGCCCTGTCGAAGGACTGTATGCCACCACCTCCAATGGAAACCTCCCTCCTATCTTTCAAAAGACCAATAAAAAAGAGGTTCCTACAAATTTGCTCCTATTCCAGGCTATTATTGTGACGTGTGCAGCCTTTGTGTTTTTGAAAATGCCCACCGTCAGTGCTTCTTATTGGATTCTAACGGCTCTTTCAGCTCAAAGCTACCTCATCATGTATATTTTGATGTTTGTATCGGCTTTAAAATTAAGATACACCCGCCCCCATGTCCACCGCCCTTATCGGATTCCTGGTGGAAAGGGGGGGATGTGGACGTTGACAATTTTAGGGGTTCTCTCTTCTCTCTTTGCAATTTGTATCAGTTTTGTCCCCCCAGGACGTCTTCTTACAGGCAAGATTTTCTTCTATGAAATGTTTTTAATAGGCGGACTGATTGTCATGTGCGGTATTCCCCTCGTTATTTATCAGTTTAAAAAACCCTCATGGGCCACCCATGGGTCTAAATACTCTGTTAAGAAAATAATAGTATAAAAACAAGCCAAAACACCGGGATTTAGAGAGAGGGTTTAGAAAAAGAAAAAAGACCCCTCTATGCATTGTGACAATCTAGCAACAACTGGTGTCGAGGTCATCAACACATAGAGAGGAGAGAAGTTATTTTAACTTGAGCTAATGGATCAACCTTTGTGCATGACACAAATCAGCTGTTCCAGACCTCGGTTAGAGGATATGCTCCTCAAGTTCTGTTGCTTAAAAACGAGTTTTAAACAATCATTCTAACTTCTTTAAATCAATCCCTATTTTTAATTTAACAGTTTAAATTTTTATTTAAAATATTTTTTTATTAGACCTGCCATAATTGCGCATTAATAATAAGGGGTTGCTCCCTCTGTACTGGACAAAAAATAAATTCATGTTGCGCAACTCACTGGTTGTAAGCACGTAAAACACGAAAATAGCTGCCTGAATTTTTTCAGAACCCGCTTCCTAAAAATCGCCCTACGGATCAGATTTAGCCCCTCCCTAAAAGAGGCTCCTTGCTCTTCTGCCATGAGTCTTGACCTCTATCGCCTGTTTCTGATCCTGGATATCCCCGATTCGATATGCCCAGCAGAATGCGATCGCCAACACGAATACCACCTTTCGGAACCCGCGGGTCTTCAAACAACCGAACATGGTTTCGATTTCCCAACGCCTCCTATACATGCCCAGCGAGTCCTCGAATATGAAGTTGGAGACGATGATCATTATAAAATGATGCGGGCTATTGCCTAAAGAAAAAAGCCCGGGTCAGCCGTAGCTTTAGGTTCTCGTCTTAAAAAGGAATTTTTCAACATAGCCATGATAACTTTAAGTTTTATTTATTCATCTTTCCAGAAAGATAGATCTAAAAGGGATAATATTTCTCAACAGATATCTTAAAGTCGATGAAAAAAAAGAGATCCTTTTCCCCAAGCAAAAGCGGCTTCAAAGGATGCATAATAGGGAATAGAAGAAAGAGGTTGTGAAACGGTCATAATACGACTACCAGAGGGAAGCTTTAGGAGCTGGTTCTCCAGCTTTTGAAGAGTTTTTTGAGAATAGCTACTCCCGTACAGATAGACGCAGGTAGCTTTTTCAAAGTTATAGGATAAAAAATCTTGGCAAAGAAAAGAGACGCTTCTAGCTCTATGAAAGTGGGCCAGAGCCTGCGCTCTTTTAATAAACGAAGGGGTCAAATCAATTCCTGTAGCTTTGCATCCAAAGAATTGAGAAAGAAAAAAGACTGCACGCCCCCTCCCACATCCTAAGTCTACAAAATGATCGTTAGGCTTTAAATCAACTGCTTGTGCCATAGCATACAATGTTCGAAGCGAAGTTTCTCCGTAAGGAAAGAGGTAAGACATTCGATAAGGATTAGGGCCTGAAAGCAGCTCTTTATCAAGGGCTTTAAAGGCCGCATCGTGATAAAATTGTTTTCTCACCCACCGCTGTTCTTTAAATTCAAATAGAGGGACTTTAAAATGATAGTATATATCAGCCAGAAAATCGGGTATTACCAAAAGAGATCTCATTCAAGTCGGGGGTGAAGAAGAAGGGGGATCGAATCAGTTATTTTAGCATCGCCTTCAAATTGGATAGGGCCTGGATTTTCGTAGTTAAGGTGGTGCAGCCATGCTGGGCGATATTTTTGGAGAAGACGGTATGGCGTGCCTTGTAAATCTACAAGAGCTTTCTCAATCACGGGTTTTAAAGCTCCCTGTCTTTGCTCTATCTTAAGAAGTGGAACAAGAGGAGCCCCTCCGATAGTCCACTCTTCAGGGGACTTATGGAGTTTACCAACGTAGGCCATCAGAGCGGTGCGCCGCTGAAGCACTAGCACAGCTGCGACAATTCCTAATGCATAACTGTAATTCGAGTCAAAATTGGTAGGATGACCACACCGCCCTTCATAACCATAAAAATGACCGATGGGCTCGAATTTTCCTTTAAAATGACGCTTGGCAAGCTCTTTTTTCAGAGCCTCTATCACAAAGTTTTCTGTATTGACAATGGAGAGATTCACATTTCCATGCGAATCTTTCTCTTGAGTCTTATCCAACATGGATTCAAGAAGGCCCTCAGGAATGAGAACGATTCCGTAGGGATTTTTTTCACGAGATTCGACCCAATCAGCCAGCTCTTGAATAATCCGTTGATAGGGCTTCTTCTCCTCGGAAATGAGGGTGACGTTAGGTCGGGTTCTTAGAGCACACTCAAGGGTCAAATGAGAGGCCGAGCGTCCCATGAGCTTGACAAAATGGAAATATTTGAGTGAGGAGAGGGTATCATGGGCAAGGTTCCCAACCATTTCACTATAAATTTTTGCGGCTGTATCAAAGCCAAACGAGACAGGAACATACGGGTTTTGAAGATCTCCATCAATTGTTTTTGGAACGCCAATCACAGAGATAGAGACGTTTTGTTTTAAAAAATATTCGGCCAGATGCGCGGCATTGGTATTCGAATCGTCCCCTCCTACGATGATAAGACCATCCAGGTGTAGTTTTTTAACGGTATTTAAGACAGCTTGAAACTGATCAGGCGTTTCGATCTTGGTACGTCCTGAGCCTAAAAGATCAAATCCTCCCTGGTTACGATAGTGATCAATCTCAGCTGCTTTAAGCTCACGATATACACCGGAAACAAGAGCAGCGGGCCCTCCCTGAAAGCCAATGAGTGGATCGATATTCCTCAGCCGACAAAGGGTATCAAAAATACCAGCAACCACATTATGCCCTCCAGGGGCCGGTCCTCCTGAGAAAAAAACTCCTATTTTTGTGGGAGGGTATATCTGGGAAGAGCCTTTCTTTCCTTCGAGGGCAACCCCGTTTTTAGTGAGAGGAAAATACGGCTCTACCTGAGTATCTATTGTCAGAGTATCTATTTTTTCAAGAACAATAGAGGCAGGATCTTGTAGAAGAGAAGGGATTTTAGGCTGGTATCGACGCCTCAGATCAGAAAGAGTTAACATTATTTAATTTTAACCACCTCAGATTAGTTTGCAAAGAACTTTACAAACCCCTAAATCCCGTATAAAATGAAGCCCATGTCATCCAAATTTATTTTTATTACTGGAGGAGTCATTTCCTCTATTGGAAAAGGCTTGACCGCTGCTTCTCTTGCCCTGTTGCTAGAGGCACGCCAGCTCAAGATTAGCATGCTCAAACTCGATCCCTATCTAAATGTCGATCCTGGCACTATGAATCCTTTTCAGCATGGAGAGGTTTATGTCACAGATGACGGAGCTGAAACCGACCTGGACCTCGGCCACTATTATCGCTTTACAAGTGCTACCATTTCCAAAGCTTCTAATGCTACTTCCGGTCAAATTTACGATGCGGTCATCAAACGCGAAAGAAAAGGCGATTACCTGGGGAAAACGGTGCAAGTCATTCCTCATATTACGGATGAAATAAAAAAACGGATTCTGGAAGCAGCTCACATTCAAGAGAATACCGACGTAACCCTCGTCGAAATTGGGGGCACCGTGGGAGATATCGAATCGCTTCCTTTTCTAGAAGCCATTCGTCAATTTAGGCTTGAAAACCCCGCTAACTGCCTCAACATCCACATGACCTATGTCCCCTATTTAAAAACAGCCGGTGAGGTTAAAACCAAACCCACTCAGCACTCTGTTCAAACTCTCCGAAGCATTGGGATCATTCCCGATATGATTTTATGTCGCTGTGAAAATCATCTGTCGGAAGAGCTTAAAGATAAAATCAGTCTTTTCTGTAGCGTGCGTCGAGATTACGTAATGGACGAGGTCGATGTGGAACATTCTATTTATGAAGTTCCCCTCAGTTTGCATGAGCAAAGCGTTGATTCGAAAGTCATTGAATTTTTAAAATTGCCCTCAACAGTTCCTAACTTAAAAACATGGAAGGAGATGATCCATAAACTCAAAAATCCCCTTCAAAAAGTGGTGGTTGGGGTTGTCGGAAAATATTTACAACTCCAAGATGCCTATAAGTCGGTTTTTGAGGCCTTAAAACATGCCGCTATTGAGCTACAAGCAGATTTAGAAATCCGGGTCTTTGAGTCCGATAAGATCATTCAAGATGGTAAAGTAGAGAGTTCAATTGCCGGCTGCGATGGATATTTGGTTCCAGGAGGTTTTGGAGAGCGAGGATGGATGGGTAAGATTTTAACAGCCCAATATTGTCGCGAACATAAAATCCCTTATTTTGGGTTGTGTTTAGGGATGCAAGTCATGTGTGTTGAGTTTGCCCGCCATGTCCTTAAACTTCCAGATGCAAACTCCACCGAAATCGACCCTCAAACCCCCCATCCTATCATCTCCCTTCTCAGCCAGCAAAAGGGGGTTGAAGATTTAGGAGGTACGATGCGCCTCGGGGCTTATCCTTGTGAGTTGATCGCAGGATCCAAAGCAGCCCAAGCCTATGGCTCTACCCAAATTTCAGAAAGGCACCGTCACCGCTATGAGCTCAACAATATTTTTAAACCTTCTTTTCAAGAAAAAGGGCTTCTCATTTCAGGTATTTTTCCTCAAAAAGGGCTCTGCGAAATTGTCGAAATAAAAAACCATCCGTGGATGGTGGGCGTTCAATTCCACCCAGAATTTAAATCGAAACCCAGCCAACCTCATCCGCTTTTTAGGGACTTCATCCAGGCGGCCTTGTCCTACCTTCAAGCGCATAGGTAAGCCCATGGGAAGAATAGTAGGCCTTGATTTTGGAACAGTGCGGATTGGAGTTGCTATTTCGGATGAAAGGCATATCCTCGCTCGCTCCTTAGGGATGCTTTATAATACACCCGATTTTTCCCAAAAACTTTTAGAGCTATTAAAAAAAGAAGGAACGATTGATCAAATTATTGTAGGACTTCCTCTTACTCTTCGAGGAAAAGATAGCACCATGACGGAAGCCGCGCGCAAGTTTGCAAAAATGCTTGAAGAAACAGTCCATGTTTCGGTAGAGCTCTGGGATGAAAGGCTCACTTCGGCGCTGGTAGAGAGATCTCTTGTAGATGCCGGAGTACGCCGTAAAGAGCGGGCTAAGATGAGCGATACGCTCTCTGCTATTCTTATTTTACAATCGTATCTCGATCGAAAAGGACTTTTATGACCTCTATCCCTAATCCTTTATACGAAGAAACCCAACGCCGTTTTACAGGACCTTGTATTTTAGTCATTTTTGGTGCCACAGGCGATTTAACCGCTCGTAAACTTTTTCCAGCACTTTATAATCTTCTGAAAGAGGGTCAACTCCCCTCGCAATTTGCTTGCGTGGGTTTTGCACGCCGCGCCAAGTCCGATGAGCAATTTCGACAGGAAATGGAAGAAGCTGTTAAAAAATTCTCTCGCACGCAACCTATCGACGAATCACTCTGGAATCATTTTAAATCTCAACTCTTCTACCATATGTCAGAGTTTCATGAGGAAGAGGGGTATTTTAAACTCCATCAACGATTAAAGCAGCTCGATAACCAGTTAGGAACCAAAGGCAACCGCATTTTTTACCTAGCTACACAACCCAGCTACTTTCCTCTGATCTCAGAAAAACTCTATCAAGCTAAGCTGATTTACCCTGCATCTCAAGAAGAGCCCTGGTCTCGCTTGATCATTGAAAAACCGTTTGGGCATGACCTGAATTCTGCACAAAAACTCCAAGCAGAGCTTTTGAAATATCTAGGAGAACACCAAATTTACCGTATTGATCACTGGCTCGGTAAAGAAACTGTTCAAAATCTCCTTGTTTTCCGTTTTGCAAACTCAATCTTTGAACCGCTCTGGAGCAACAAATCGATCGACCATATCCAGATCACCGTAGCCGAAGATCTAGGGATTGGAAACCGCGGCAAGTTTTGGGAAGAGACAGGACTTTTGCGTGATATCGTTCAAAATCACCTCATGCAACTGGTGACATTGGTCACTATGGAACCTCCTGTTAGCTTAGACGCTAATGCCATCCGTGATGAGAAAGTGAAAGTCCTGCAAGCTATTCGCCCCTTAGAACCCAAAGACGCTGTACGGGGCCAGTATGGCCCCGGAATTGTGAATGGGGAAAATGTGATTGGATACCGGCAGGAAAATCAGGTCACTCCTACTTCAAGGGTTGAAAGTTATGCAGCTCTTAGGCTTTACATTGATAATTGGAGATGGGCAGGAGTACCTATTTACATTCGCTCAGGCAAAAGACTTCCCAAAAAGTCAACCGAGGTTGCAATCATTTTTAAAAACTCTCCTGGTGTCCTTTTCCAAAACGGCAGGCGCAAAAATGATCCAAACGTTCTCGCCATCCAAATCCAACCTGATGAAGGCATTTCCATCAAGATTAACTGCAAAGTTCCTGGCCCTTCAAGTCCCATTCAACCCGTCAGGATGGATTTTAAATATGGATCCTACTTTGGCACAACGCCGCCAGAAGCATATGAGCGGCTTATTTGCGATGCTATCATGGGCGATTCTACCCTATTTGCCCGCCAAGATGAAGTTCTTCTCTCCTGGGAACTCCTCACCCCCCTTCTCGATAGGTGGAGTCAAGATACATCCGACGTATTTCCCAACTATCCTGCAGGAAGCTGGGGTCCTGAAACAGCCGATCTTCTCCTCCAAGAAGATGGAAGAAGGTGGAGACTCATATGAACGTCCAAGATCAGCTCCAAAACCTCTGGAAACCCCTTCAAAAAACAGGCACTATGCGAGCTTCTCTTTTTAACCTCATTGTGTTTGCTCCCGATAATGAACGGAGAGAATATGTCCGTAAAATCACCGAAAATGTCCGCATCCGTTTTCCGTGCCGTTTGATCTTCATTACCCGCGTGGATATACTAAACGAGATTAAAGTGCATGTTTCTGCCACAGAAGGAATTGGAGGGAACAAAGAGTCTGCCTGCGATATGATTGAAATTGCAACACCTTCCGTCTTAATCGATAAGATTCCTTTTTTCATCTTACCTCACTTCCTACCCGATATTCCTATTTACCTTTTATGGACAGATCTTCCCACTGCGTATCCCTCTCTTTTAAAATCTTTGCAAAAATGGGCTACCCGCTATATCTATGACTCAGAAGTTTCGGAAAATCTCCCTGATTTTTGCAGCTTTCTTCTTTCCCAATCCGAAACAACTCAGCGTGAAGTCGCTGATCTCAATTGGGCGCGCACAGAAAATTGGCGCGAGCTTATCGCTGCCACTTTCTACTCCCCTACCCGCTTAAACTCACTTAGAAATGCTATAAAAATCGAGATTCACTACAATAATTTTCAAACCCCTTTTTTTTGCCATACGAAAATCCAGGCCTTCTATCTCCAAGCGTGGCTTTCTTCCTGCCTTAACTGGTCTTCCGCCTCTCCTGTGATTTCTTTCATTCCAGAAACCAACAAGGAACTTGCTCCAGGCACAGTTCTCTCTATGGAAATTTGGAGTAAAGATCAGTATCACTATACTTTCAGTCGCGACCCCCACCATCTTCATCAAGTCCGTACAATCGTGTGTGATGAAGACAAGTGTGACATTCCCTCTCGTTTTATTTTCTCAAAAGCTCAAACAGGGCTTTCGCTCGTCAATCTTATCTATCACTCCGATCCCAGCTCTCACTTCCCTCAAGTCTTGCGCTTTTTAAGTTCTAAGAGTGCTGTATGAACAAAAAATTCATCCTTCCCGGTAATACCGCGGCAACTTTAAGGTACGCAGCTGAACATTTCGTCACAATTTGCCGAGCAGCTATCCAAAATCATGGTTTTTTTACCGTGGCCCTCTCTGGAGGCTCTACCCCCAAAGCTCTCTATGAAATCCTCTGTAAACCGCCCTACTCACTGGAAATTGAGTGGGATAAGGTGCACCTTTTTTGGAGCGATGAAAGAGCAGTCCCCCCTACCCACCCAGAGAGCAATTACGGAATGTCCATGAAAGCAGGCTTTGAGAACATGCTAATCCCTCCTCATCATATCCACCGCATGATTGCAGAAGACCAAATCGAGCTGAATGCCAAAAAATATGAGGAGGAGCTACGCTACATTATAAACGGACGCACTTTGGACCTTGTTATGTTAGGAATGGGAGAAGATGGTCATACCGCTTCCCTCTTTCCTGAAACGAAAGGGCTCCAAGCCAAAAACGTCTATGTCATTGCCAATTACGTCCCTCAAAAGAAAGCATGGCGTATGACCCTCACCTTTGAAGCCATCAATGATGCGGCTCATGCTGTCTTTTATGTGATGGGTGCCTCCAAAGCCCACATGCTCTCTCATGTCTTTACCTCTCCATCGCACCTTCCTTGTCAAAAGGTAGGCACCGAGGATCATCCCTCCCTTTGGATTGTCGATGAAGCAGCAGCCCAAAAATTAATTTTTTAATTATAAATATTATTTAATATATAATTACATAAACTAAATATTTTTTATGTTTTTAATTAATCTCTCAGTTAGTTTAAAATGGCACCAAACTAATTTTAAGGAAGAATTCAATGTCTATTTCTTTCATTTCACCTGTATCCCCTCTACCTCAAACTCCGGCCCGCCAGCTTAGAGCAAAAACCCTAAGACAAACTCTAGAAAGTAAGCAAAATGCCTCTCCCACGCCGAAAAATTCAAGAAAAGTTTTAACATCTGACCAAACGTTGAGCCTAACGCGAGAGAGCAATCACGATTGCAGTCGTATTAATGAACTCAATACCGTTGCCAAGACTCAAATGCGAATCGATTTTTCATTATTTCGTTTTTGTTTAGATTATGGATGGCATTGTGAATCTTTTAGAGGAAGAACCCATTACAATGGAAGTCAACCTGCGTGCCGAGGGCGCTGTGAAGCCGCCCATGCAGCTCTTTCACCGACTTTGTATGATAATCAATTAACGCTCATCATTCAGAAAATGGAAAAGGTGGCTTTTTCTATTTTGCCTGCTCACGAGCAAAAATACTTAGAAAAAAGATTTAATCTTACTGAGCAAGAAAAACCTCTCCTGGACAGCTCCAATATTTCCGAGCGGACAGGTCTTATTCAAAATTTTGTTAACAGCTTAAAACCGGGTCATGCTAAAGGTTCTTTTATGCATGGGACTATTGATAAAAATAGAAACTCTACCTTTGAAAATCCACGTGCTTGTAATCGCGTTGATTGCACTTTAGAAGCTCATTTAAGAAAAATAGAAGATCAGCTTGCAGAAAAGTGTCGAAATAATCAAATACATCCCATGGCTGCTATCGATTCACTCAAAAGTGAATATAAACAACTTTTAAAAGAGATCAAAAAAAACCTAGAAGACGATAAAAACCATCTGGAAGCGCTTTTAATAGCTTGGAAGGAAATCTTAAAAGCTCAAACCGCTTTTGAAAAATCATCAAAGAGTGAAAACGACTTTAACCTTTACCTCGATTCGATTAAAAAATACTGGGCAGCCCACCAACAACGATTTAATACCAAGGAAAAAAAAGGAGTTTCTAAACTCCAAGAGCTCAATACTTTTCTCCAACAATACCAATCTCCGTATGTTTTACATATCATGATACAGAAATCAACGCACTTTGCAAATGTTCTCATCTATTATGAAGTTAATAAATCCCACTTAAGCATCCCCCCTAATGATGGAAAAGATGATTTAATGTTCAAAAATGTAATAAGCGAAGTGAGCCTAAGAATTGAAGAGACTGAAATTCAGTTAAAAACCTTAGATAAAACAGCCCATATTGTTTATTCCACTTTTTTGCACCTTTTTGGATCGAAAGATTCCCAAGGCACTTTACTTACTGCTGATGAAATAGCCGATAAGCTTGTGGAACTGATCGAACCTGCTTCACAATGCAAGACTCCGGAGCGGGCTTCCAGGAAACGCAAGGATCTCGAGCCTAAACAAAGATCCTCTCTGGAGGATTCTTTTAATCTCAATGCAGAAGAGGTTCAAAGCACTCCGCAAACTCCGGAGAAAGGCCCGCCACGTAAGAAAGTAAAAAGAAAATTAAATCTGGACGCAGCCCTCTCAATCTGAGTTCATAGGTTCCCTCAAGTTAGAGGGAGGGCAAGTTGGAGAAAGATATGTTAAAGCGCATGCTCATTAAAAATGCGCTTTTCAGAAGAACTTTAGCTTAAACAAGAGGGCTTATTTTATTTGAAGCGCTGAGTTTGTAAAAACTGGAAGAGGTCTTCAGGAATGGCATCGCCTTCCCAATCTTGCTCTATCCTCTTAATAGCTGTCCACTGCCACTCCGTTTTAGAAGGAAGATCCATCAGATGAACATTATAGAGCTCATAGATGAGAGAAAAGGCGGTCGTGACTGCTTCCTTATAGTACAAGCTGTCACGTCCTAAGGTGAGTCGTGAATCTAAAAGCTCACTCAGAAGCCCCTCCCATGGAGGTGACTCAAAAGTGTCGTCTTGATGTAATTGTAAAATAGTTTGGTTGACTCTATCTATGATGGGAAGGGTCATCTTTCTTTCTCCTTAATTTCAATGTGTTTATTCTAACTCATTTATTATTAACCACAAACATATTTTTGGTGGAGAAAAATCAAAAAAATAGGACGGAGGCTAGAGGAACAAACCGCGCAACGCTTAACCACCACGCTTAAAGCAGAGGACTAGTTTAATCCTCCTGATTTTGATATCCTAATTTGGATGAAAGTTTTAGGAATTGAATCGAGCTGCGATGAAACGGCTTGTGCAGTGGTAGAGGATGGCACAACGATTCTAGCTCAGACGATTGCCAGCCAAGTGGATTTACACACTATGTATGGAGGAGTTTATCCCGAACTTGCCTGCCGCAGACATTTTGAATTTCTTTTTCCCCTTATTCAAGAGACGATGAATAAAGCAAGTCTTACCTCTGCCGATATTGATTTAATTGCTGTCGCTCACGGGCCCGGACTTGTGGGCGCTCTTTTAATGGGACTTTCCGCAGCAAAAGGGTTGGCATTTGCCTGGAAACGACCTTTTGTTGGTGTCAGCCATGTGGAAGCTCACCTTTATGCCGCCATGATGCAAACAAAGCTTCTTTTCCATTTACCTGCTTTGGGAGTTGTGATTTCAGGTGGACATACCCTTCTTGTAAAAATTGAGTCATTGGGCCACTACACCCTCATTGGGACAACCGTAGATGATGCAATTGGAGAAGCATTTGATAAAGTGGCGACTCTTTTAGACCTGCCTTATCCCGGAGGTCCTGAGATTGAAAAGCTTGCTCTTAAGGGTGACCCTTCTAAATACCCGTTTAAAGCCGGCGTAGTGAAAGGAGAGCCGTGGGATTTTTCTTTTAGCGGCCTTAAAACCAACGTGCTTTACACCCTCAAGGGGCAAAACTGCAATCGTAAAGCTCCTTCTATCATTTCGGAAACCGATAAACCTCACATTGCTGCAGGGTTTCAGGAAGCAGCTCTAGGGGATGTTCTTAAAAAGTCGCTGGCAGCCGTCGAGGCTTTCAATTGCAAAATGATTTTCTTGGGAGGGGGGGTCACTCAAAACAATCGTTTAAAAGAACTTTTTAAAAAAAGTCCTGTCCCTGTTGTCTTCCCTCCTCCTGGCCTTTCATTAGATAATGCAGCGATGATTGCAGGCCTAGGATATCAAATTTTTCATCGGAAGGGAGGTCAAGGAGATTCTTTCGATTTAGAGCCTCTTCCACGCATTCCTTTTAATAAAGCCTAACTTCTGATATAGTTGTGATTTAAATCTTTTTGTAAAGGGAAGTTATGGCAAAATCGGCACGTGAATTCATTAAACTCAAAAGTAGCGAAAGTCCTGAAGTCTATTGGACGCAAAAAAATAAAAAGACCAAGACTGAGCGGCTTGAACTAAAAAAATATGATAAGCGCTTGAAAAAACATGTTATCTTTAAAGAAGCAAAGTAAAGCCTGAGCGAAGTTGGGCTGCACATTTCATGTTTGAATTTTCGATCCTTCGGAAATATCTGATCCCTAGAAAAAAGCAGCTTTCCGTAACGCTGATTGCTTTTCTTTCGGTCGGTGTCATCTCAGCTGTGGTATGGCTGATTTTGCTCTTTTTATCTGTGACAGAAGGGATAGAAAAAACGTGGCTGAAAAAACTGACCTCTATCCATGCCCCTATTCGCATCACTCCTACTTCGGATTATTTTTCGTCGTATTATTATTTAGCCGATACAATTAGCCAAGAAGCAGGATACACACCTCGTAGCTTTGTTGAAAAACTTAAGAAGCCCGGGTTAGATCTCTTCAATGCAGCGGCTGATGAGACTCCCCCCACCTTTTGGCCTAAGCCCGAGCGACTGCCTGATGGAAAACTGCACGATCCTGTAGTAATAGCGGCTCAGCTTTTCCATGAAATCAAGCAAACTCACCCCGATGTCGAAGCGGCCCCTTTTGAAATGAGTGGAGCTGTTTTAAGAATTCAACTCCATCGTCTGACACCTGGGGGAGGCCAGACTCAATCTTTTTTAACACAAGCTTCTTACCTAAGCTCTTTTCCTGAAAAAATTTCTTACATTCAAGAACTGATCAGCGATAAGCTACCAAAGGCTAAATCTGGAGAAAAGGAAATTGTACTTGCTAAAGGATTTTACGATTCAGGAGTAAGACTTGGAGACCGCGGATGGCTTCAATACCAAGCCGCAACAGCAGGGGCTCTACAAGAACAAAGGCTACCTGTAGTGGTAGCAGGGTTTTATGACCCTGGCGTACTCTCTGTGGGAAACAAATGTATCTTAGTCCCTGATGAGCTGGTTCACATGATTCGTACCACCAGTCCCATCGAACACTTTGATAAAACAGCAGCCATGGGTTTTTGTATCTGGCACAAAGACTTAAGCCGAACAAGAGAGCTTGCAGATGAAATTCAAAAAAAGTTTGATCAAGTAGGAATCAGTAAATATTGGACAATTAAAACTTATCATGACTACGAATTTTCCAAAGACCTCATGCAGCAATTTCAGAGTGATCGATACCTTTTTACTTTATTAGGATCGGTGGTTCTGGTTGTAGCATGCTCCAACATTATTTCGTTTTTGATTATCCTTGTCCAAGACAAAAAAAGGGAGATCGGGATTCTGCAAGCCCTCGGAGCTTCCAAAAAGAGTATAGCCCTCATTTTTGGAGGGTGTGGTGCTACAGTAGGACTTCTAAGTAGTGCCATTGGGATTGTAGCCGCCTTTTTAACCCTCAAAAACTTAGATACGATCGTTCAATTTTTAAGCTTTCTACAAGGGCATGCAGCTTTCAATGCTGCCTTTTACGGTTCATCGCTTCCCTCAGAAATGAGCATCTCGGCCCTCGTATTTGTCGCCATCATTACCCCTCTTTTATCCCTGATAGCAGGCCTCATTCCAGCCTGGAAGGCCACGCGCCTGAGCCCTTCTGAGATTTTGAGGTCCGAGTGAAGCCCATTTTAAAAGCCCAAAAACTCTCTAAAACCTATAAAACCCCCTTGGATATGAGAGTTTTAGATAATATTTTTCTTGAAGTTTTCCCTGGAGAAACCATTTCTATTGTCGGCAAATCAGGCGAGGGCAAAACAACTCTTCTCCATCTTTTAGGCACCTTAGAAACACCCACCTCGGGCTCTATTGAAATTTGTGGAGAACTGGCCACTACCCACACCAGCTCTTATTTGCGAAATATTCACATTGGATTTGTATTTCAAGCTTATCACTTATTGGAAGATTGCACCGTCTTAGAAAATGTCTTAATGCCCGCTCGCATCGCGCACAAAGACATTCGATTAGGCTCGCCTATTCATAACCGGGCTTTAGAGCTTCTGGGTGAAGTCGGTCTTTCGCATCGACTCTTTTTTCCCGCTAAGCTCCTCTCCGGAGGGGAAAAACAGCGCGTTGCCATTGCAAGAGCTTTGATCAATAATCCCGCCATCATTTTAGCCGATGAGCCCTCGGGAAATTTAGATCATGCTCATTCTCAAGCTATCTACACTCTTCTTCTCGATGAAGCCCACAAAAGAAACAAAGCTCTCGTGGTTGTCACACACGACTTAATACTTGCCTCTCAGTGCAAAAAAACATATGCTCTCCAAGATGGGAAGCTGGGACGGAAACTGGCATGAAAATAGTGATTCTAGGAACAGGTTATGTAGGTCTTGTCACCGGTGCATGTTTTGCAGAAATGGGACACACGGTTGTGTGTTATGACATCGACACGGTCAAGATTGACAATCTCCAAAAAGGCTTCATTCCTATCTATGAGCCCGGTTTGGAAGAGCTCATCTGTCGCAATAGAAAAGCAGGGCGCCTGTCTTTTAACACAGACCTTGCATCAGCGATGAAAGAATGCACGATTTGCATCATCGCAGTCCCCACCCCTTCTGCTCCTGATGGCTCTTGTGACCTCTCCTATGTTTTAGCAGCAGCTCGATCGATTGCTCTTCACATGTCCCAATACTGTGTCATTATCACCAAATCCACAGTCCCTGTAGGGACCTCAAAGAAAATCCGCGAAGCCGTGGAAACACATCTTCCACATCCCCTCTCTTTCGATGTCGTTTCTAATCCAGAATTTTTAAAAGAAGGAGCAGCAGTTTCCGACTGTATGAAACCCGACCGATTGATCATCGGATGTGAAAGTGAAAAAGCAGCTCAAATCATGAAAGAGCTTTATAAAGGATTCACATTAAATCACGACCGGATTTTTTTCATGGATCCTGCTTCTGCAGAAATGACCAAATATGTCGCTAACGCTATGCTTGCCACGCGCATTTCATTTATGAATGAAATGGCAGGCCTGTGTGAAAAATTGGGGGCTAACATTCACGCTGTGCGTCAAGGAATCGGCTCTGATCATCGGATTGGCTACCATTTTCTCTATGCCGGTGTCGGCTATGGAGGATCGTGTTTTCCAAAAGATATTCACGCTTTAGAAGCAATGGCCCGCTCTGTCGGTTATTCAACTCCTATTCTGCATGCTGTAGACTCCGTAAATGAAACCCAAAAACACGTGCTGGCCAATAAAATGAGGGCGTATTTTAAAACACGAGGCGGCATCCGTGATAAAACCATTGCAATCTGGGGGCTTTCTTTTAAACCAGATACGGATGATGTACGTGAAGCTCCTGCCTTCACCCTAATTGAAGAGCTCCTATCGCAAGGTGCCCGGCTCCGTCTTTATGATCCTGTGGCAATTCCCAAAGCCCGCGCAAAAATCGCCCGCCCCCAAATCAACCAAATTACATGGTGTATAGATGAATACCATGCTGCGGAAAATTCTGATGCTATTGCCCTTTTAACCGAATGGAAGCAGTTTAGATTTGTCAACTTAGATAAAATCTTAGATAAGATGGAAGGAAAAGCCTTTTTCGACGGTAGAAATCAATATCGAAAAGAAGACATGTCCTTGAAAGGCTTTCACTACTTTGGCATTGGAACTCCCAATGATTGATTCTTTTGAAGTCATGCTGGATAAAGTTTTAGACTCCTCTCGATTTCCTACAGGCACTCTCCGAGAAGCCGGCCGCTATGCAGTACTGGGGGGAGGCAAAAGAGTCCGTCCTCAACTTCTCATGTCGGTTAGCACCCTCTCTGGAGCTCCCTTGGAGCCTGCCTTGATTCCTGCCTGCGCAATCGAAATGATTCATACCTACTCGCTCATTCACGATGATTTGCCTTGTATGGATGATGATGATGTGCGTCGAGGAAAGCCTTCCCTTCATAAAGCATTCTCAGAAGCAGAGGCACTTCTCACGGGTAACTTTCTACTCACCTATGCTTTTGAACTTCTAAGCGCAGCCCCCTCCCTTTCCGCCCAGCAACGTCTTGAACTGATCCAAACAATCTCCTATCGCATTGGTGCTTGGGGTATGCTTGGAGGGCAGGAATTAGATCTGCGCTGGGAGCCTCTCCATGCGACGGAAGAGCTCCTCCGAGATGTGCACCGCCGAAAAACAGGGGCTCTCATCCAAGCCTGCGTGGAATGCGGACTTATCATCGGCCAGCCTAAAGGGGCCCTTCAACTTAAAAAACTAGGAGTGCTTCTAGGCGATCTTTTTCAAATTCTGGATGATCTCCAAGACCCGGACGATCTGATCCAAGGACGTCCTACTCTATTGGCGTTTGGGGGAGCTGAAAAAGCGCAGAAAACCGCCGAAAATCTCTACCGCCAAATTAAGGCTTTATCCAAACCCTGGGCAGGATCTTCTCTAGAAAAACTCATTTCCTACTGGAATCCTGCCCTTAAAAAAAATAGAAAAATAGACATGCCATGAATGCGCCTTAAAAGGAGCTCTCCATAAAAAGACTCCAAAGAGAACCATGGAAATGTTCTCATCAAAGGATGAAGATCTGTGAAACAGCTTTCATAGCTTCCATGTAACAGTGAAAAACTTTAAGGACTTCTTTCTTTTTCAAAGCGTGAGGCGTTTCTATGTCTACCTTAAAAACAGCCATTTCAAGTTTGTACTTGCCAAGCCTGCCTTCTCGGCCTTCCCCGCCCGCAGTGCTTGAACTTCGTTTAAGGCCCCTTAAAAAACTGGGAGCACAACAATCACAGCGGACAGATGTTCCTTGCCATCAGCCATTCCCTTTAAAAAATCTTATTGAAATAAACCTTTAGTGACCTAAGGGATCTAATAAAGCTAGGGGGTGTCTTCAAAACATTATCTATACTAGAACACATGCAATCGTGACCATCCCTTTGAACATATCAACTGTTTTCTCATAACGTGTCGCAATACGTCTCCAGTTTTTTATCTTTTGAAAAAAGCACTCTACTAAATGTCTCTCTTTATACT